>NZ_JACYVT010000005.1:0-483771 GCF_014842725.1 Pseudomonas sp. CFBP 13602
AACCTTCTGAAACGGCCAACTCATTGATTAACAAGGAGTTTATCGTTTCGGCTGCGCCGGAAGTGGGGCGAATTATAGACACTACAGATCTGCCGTCAACCCCCAATTCGAAAAACCGTCATAACTCCGCGTTCAAGCGTTCTTCTCTATAAGAAGAACGACTACACCACACCTGCAGCGTGAAGCTGGTGATAGGTAAGGGCGTCCATGTTCAGCAGCTGCTGCAGTACTTCCTTGGTGTGTTCACCCAGCAGAGGCGGCGCATGTCGGTACTCCACAGGGCTGGCACTGAGCCGCAGGGGACTGGCAACCGTAGGCACGGTGCCAGCCAGCGGATGCTGCATATGGATCGCAAGCTCCCTGGCCACTACCTGAGGGTCGGCGAATACCTGGGACAGGTCATTTATAGGCCCACAGGGCACACCGGCCACTTCGAGCTCGGCCACCCACTGCTCGGTGGTCTTGAACACCGTTGCCTGCCGGATGAGGGGGATCAGCTGCTTGCGGTTGGCAACTCTCTGCTGATTGGACGCGAATCGGGGATCGCTTGCCCATTCCGGATGACCCGCCACCCGCGCGAACTTGGCGAATTGGCTATCGTTGCCCACGGTCAGGATGAAGTCGCCATCGGCCGTGGGGAAATCTTGGTAAGGCACGATGTTCGGATGGGCATTGCCCAGACGCTCAGGCGCCACCCCTGTCGTGAGGTAGTTCATCGCTTGGTTGGCCAGGCAGGCCACCTGCACATCCAGCAGCGCCATGTCGATCTGTTGTCCACCGCCGCCCTTGTCGCGATGCGCCAGCGCGGCCAGCATGGCAACAGTTGAGTACAGACCGGTAAGGATATCGGTGAGGGCCACGCCCACCTTGGCGGGCCCGGCCCCAGGTTCACCGTCCGCCTTGCCGGTGAGGCTCATCAAGCCACCCATGCCCTGAACCATGAAGTCATAACCGGGGCGCGCGGCATAAGGGCCGGTCTGGCCGAAACCGGTGATGGAGCAGTAGATCAGTTGCGGGTTCACAGCGCTGAGTGATGCGTAGTCCAGGCCGTAGGCGGCGAGTCCGCCTACTTTGAAGTTTTCGATCAGAATGTCGGAGCCTGCAGCAAGGTCACGTACCAACTGCTGACCTTCGGGTCGGGTGAAGTCGATGGTGACCGAGCGCTTGTTGCGGTTGGCCGCCAAGTAATAGGCGGCTTCACCCGTACTGTTACCAGCGTGGTCGGCAAGGAACGGTGGCCCCCAGGCTCGGGTGTCATCACCCCGGCCTGGGCGCTCGACCTTGATGACCTCGGCGCCGAGGTCGGCCAGGATTTGCCCGGCCCATGGCCCCGCGAGTACCCGCGACAGGTCGAGCACACGAAGATGCGAAAGGGCGCCCATGACGACCTCCTATCAATAGAAGGCTTGCAGGCCGGTTTGCGCCCGCCCCAGGATCAGGGCATGTACGTCGTGAGTACCCTCGTAGGTATTGACCACTTCCAGATTGACCAGATGACGGGCGACGCCGAATTCATCGGATATACCGTTGCCGCCCAGCATATCCCTGGCCATGCGCGCGATATCCAGGGATTTGCCACAGGAGTTGCGCTTCATGATCGAGGTGATCTCCACCGCCGCCGTGCCTTCATCCTTCATGCGGCCCAAACGCAGGCAGCCTTGCAGGGCCAGAGTGATCTCGGTCTGCATGTCAGCCAGCTTTTTCTGGATGAGTTGGTTGGCTGCCAGTGGCCGACCGAATTGCTGGCGATCCAGGGTGTACTGCCTGGCGGTGTGCCAGCAGAACTCTGCAGCACCGAGCGCCCCCCACGAGATGCCATAGCGTGCCGAATTGAGGCACGTGAAGGGCCCCTTGAGACCACGTACGTCGGGAAACATGTTTTCTTCCGGTACGAATACGTTGTCCATGACGATCTCGCCGGTGATGGACGCGCGCAGCCCGACCTTGCCGTGGATCGCAGGTGCACTGAGCCCGGCCCAGGCTTTTTCCAGAATGAAGCCGCGGATGTCTCCCGCATCGTCCTTGGCCCACACCACGAATACGTCGGCAATCGGACTGTTGGTGATCCACATCTTGCTACCGCTCATGCGGTAGCCGCCTTCGACCTTGCGCGCTCGCGTGACCATCGCCCCTGGATCCGAGCCATGGTCGGGCTCGGTCAGGCCGAAGCAGCCGATCCACTCACCGCTGGCCAATTTGGGAAGGTATTTCTGCTTTTGCGCCTGGGTACCGAATTCATTGATCGGCACCATGACCAACGACGACTGCACGCTCATCATCGAGCGATAGCCAGAGTCCACCCGCTCGACCTCACGGGCAATAAGGCCGTAGCACACATAGTTCAGGCCACTGCCGCCGAACTCTTCGGGGATGGTCGCACCGAGCAGACCCATCTCGCCCATCTCGCGAAAGATGGCAGGGTCGGTGGTTTCGTGGCGAAAGGCCTCCAGCACTCGCGGCATCAGCTTGCCTTGAGCGTATTGCTCGGCAGAGTCGCGCACCATGCGCTCTTCCTGCGTCAGTTGTTGGTCCAGCAGCAGTGGGTCGATCCAGTTGAAGCTTGCCATGTGCGCGTCCTCGGAAAAGCTGTATAGCCCGAGGGTAGGTGCTCATGCGCTGGTGAGCAAAGGAGTATTACGCATGAGCTTGTGATAATTTCTCACTTCAAGAACCTGCGCCAGGCAACATAGCCGGCAGTGATGTGAGGAACAGTTACATGCGTAGACGAATTCCCAGTACGGCGGCACTGATCTGTTTCGAAGCGGCGGCACGCCATGAGAGCTTTACCAAGGCGTCCCTGGAACTGTTCCTGACTCAGGGCGCGGTGTGTCGACAGATTGCCAACCTCGAGGAGTTTCTCGACGTGCGCCTGTTCCGGCGTTCGAAGCGTGGCGTGAAGCTAACCGAGGCTGGGCTGTCCTACAGCCGCCGGGTGGCCGCGCAGCTCGATGCTGTCGAGCGCGAGACACTGGCGGTGATGGGGCAGCAAGGTGCCAGCACCTTGGAGTTGGCGGTGGTGCCGACCTTCGGTACGCAGTGGCTGTTGCCACGCCTGAAGGACTTCCAGCGGCATCATCCGCAGATCACGGTCAACCTGACCAACCGAACTCGACCCTTTCTGTTCGCCGATACCGACTTCGATGCGGCGATCTACTTCGGTGATGGTGATTGGTCGGGGACGCAGACCAGCAGGCTGATGGAAGAGCATCCTGTCCCGGTATGCAGCCCGGCGCTGCTGCAGGGGCAACCAGCGCTGGCGCCAACACGCATTGCCGAGCTTGCGCTGTTGCAGCAAAGCACACGCCCCTATGCATGGCGGCAATGGTTTGCCAGCCTTGAGCTGAACGTGTCCCGCGACCTCAGTGGGCCGCGCTATGAACTATTCTCCATGCTGGCCCAGGCGGCGGTACATGAGATGGGGCTGGCGCTCATTCCTCCGTTCCTGATCCAGCGCGAGTTGCGCGAGGGCAGCCTGGTCATTGCCAACGCCCACGAATTGCGCAGTAGCAAGGCCTACTACCTTGCCGTGCCAGAAAGGCATCGCGAGCTGGCGGCGCTGCGGACCTTTCGCGACTGGTTGATGCAGCAGGCAGAGGATTATCGCCAACCCCTGCCACATGGACTGGAAATCGGTAGTGGCGAACGGTAGCAACCTACAGATGTACGTTTCTGGCGCGTTATTGAAAGCTTTGATAAACCGCGGTATTTCCGCTACAGCCGTTGAACTGCCTGCATCTGGCAGGTTTTTGACACGCTATCGCCCGCAGCCGATAAATATTTCGCAAAATATTTCGAGAAGCCCAGCCTCGCCTGCAACGCCCGTACTAGAAGGGCGGAAGCAGGAATGCTGTGACATTCGGTCACAGCATGACTTGTAGTGCCCAGAGTGTATCGCTCCATAACCTGTTGAAGCCGCTCGTCGGGGCCTGCAAAATGCCGCGGCCCGCCGCTCTCAGGCGGTATCGCGCTGATGGCGCTCTGGCACGATGGCCATAGCCAGGGCTTGGGTACGACCAGGAAAAAGATCCAGCAGGAGATATAACGTGCACATTGGTGTTCCTCTCGAAACGCAGCAGGGCGAAACACGTGTAGCCGCTACCCCGGAAACCATCAAGAAGCTGGTCGCTCAAGGCCATGCGGTGACGGTCGAACGTGGTGCGGGGGTTCTCGCCAGCGTGACCGACGATGCCTACCAGGCCGCTGGCGCGACCATTGGCAGTGCTGCCCAGGCATTTGCCACGCAACTGGTGCTCAAGGTCAATGCGCCCAGTGACGCAGAGCTGCAGCAGATGGCTGCCGGTACGGTGCTGCTGGGCATGCTCAACCCGTTCAACAACGAAGTGATCGCCAAGATGGCCGCGCGAGGCATCAGCGCCTTTGCCCTCGAGGCGGCTCCGCGCACTTCACGCGCACAAAGCCTGGACGTACTGTCTTCGCAAGCCAACATTGCCGGGTACAAATCGGTGTTGCTGGCCGCGCACCACTATCCGCGCTTCATGCCGATGCTGATGACTGCCGCCGGTACCGTCAAAGCTGCTCGCGTGCTGATTCTGGGTGCTGGCGTGGCGGGCTTGCAGGCCATCGCCACCGCCAAGCGCCTGGGCGCGGTGATCGAGGCCTCCGACGTGCGCCCGGCAGTCAAGGAGCAGATCGAATCGCTGGGCGCGAAGTTTCTCGATGTGCCGTACGAAACCGACGAAGAACGTGAATGTGCCGTCGGTACCGGCGGCTATGCCCGCCCCATGCCCGCCAGCTGGATGCAGCGTCAGGCGCAAGCGGTTCACGAGCGCGCCAAGCAGGCTGACATCGTCATCACTACCGCGCTGATTCCCGGGCGCAAAGCGCCCACGCTGCTTGGCGCCGAGACGGTGGCGCAGATGAAGCCAGGCTCGGTGGTCATCGACCTGGCGGCGCTGCAGGGCGGCAACTGCCCGCTGACCGTGGCCGATCAGATCGTGGTGCACAACGGCGTGACCATCGTGGGCCCGACCAACCTTCCGGCGCAGGTGGGTGCCGATGCGTCGGCCTTGTATGCACGCAACCTGCTGGACTTCATGAAGCTGCTGTTCGACAAGGACGGGCAGTTCACCATCAACCTGGAAGACGACATCGTCGCCGCATGCTTGATGTGCCGCGATGGCCAGATCGTGCGCAAGAACGGCTGAGGACAATAACAATGGAAGACATGCTGATTTCCCACGGTATCTACAACCTGATCATTTTCGTGCTGGCCATCTATGTTGGCTACCACGTGGTCTGGAACGTGACACCCGCGCTGCATACTCCGCTGATGGCCGTGACCAATGCCATTTCGGCCATCGTCATCGTTGGCGCCATGCTCGCCGCAGCGCTCACCGTGACGCCACTGGGCAAGACCATGGGTACGCTGGCCGTTGCGCTGGCAGCGGTGAACGTATTCGGGGGGTTCCTGGTAACCCGGCGGATGCTGGAGATGTTCAAGAAGAAAGCACCGAAAGTGAAGGATGAGGCATCCAAACAATGAGCATGAACCTGGTTACGCTTCTTTATCTGGTGGCATCGGTCTGTTTCATCCAGGCGCTCAAAGGCTTGTCCCATCCGACCACGTCCCGGCGCGGCAATCTGTTCGGCATGCTCGGCATGACGCTGGCGGTGCTCACCACCGTTGGCCTGATCTACAAGCTGGGCGCAGAACTGGCCACCGCTGGGATCGGCTACGTGCTGGTCGGCCTGCTGGTTGGCGGTACTGCCGGGTCGATCATGGCCAAGCGCGTGGAAATGACCAAGATGCCGGAACTGGTGGCGTTCATGCACAGCATGATCGGGCTGGCAGCGGTGTTCATTGCCATTGCCGCCGTGGTCGAGCCGCAATCCCTGGGCATCGTCGCGCAGCTGGGCGATCCGATCCCGACCGGCAATCGCCTGGAGCTGTTCCTCGGCGCGGCAATCGGCGCCATCACTTTTTCCGGTTCAGTGATCGCCTTCGGCAAGCTGTCCGGAAAATACAAGTTCCGCCTGTTCCAGGGTGCCCCCGTGCAGTTCTCCGGGCAGCACAAGCTGAACCTGCTGATGGGTCTGGGCACCTTGCTGTGCGGCCTGATCTTCATGTTCACCGGCAGCTATGCCGCTTTCGGCCTGATGCTGGCACTGGCGTTCGTGCTGGGCGTGCTGTTGATCATCCCGATCGGCGGGGCGGACATGCCGGTGGTGGTGTCGATGCTCAACAGCTATTCGGGCTGGGCGGCGGCCGGCATCGGCTTCTCGCTGAACAACTCGATGCTGATCATCGCCGGATCGCTGGTGGGCTCCAGCGGCGCAATTCTTTCCTACATCATGTGCAAGGCCATGAACCGTTCGTTCTTCAATGTCATCGGCGGAGGCTTCGGTGCCGTTGCAGACGCAGGCCCGGCTGGCGCCAAGGAAGCGCGGCCGGTGAGATCGGGCTCGGCGGATGACGCCACGTTCCTGCTGACCAACGCCGACACCGTGATCATCGTGCCGGGTTACGGCCTGGCAGTGGCCCGCGCGCAACATGCGCTGAAAGAGCTGACGGAAAAACTGACCCACGCGGGAGTGACCGTCAAATATGCGATCCACCCGGTGGCTGGGCGCATGCCGGGGCACATGAACGTGCTGCTGGCCGAGGCCGAGGTGCCTTACGACCAGGTTTTCGAGATGGACGACATCAATTCCGAATTCGGTCAGGCAGACGTGGTACTGGTGCTGGGTGCCAATGACGTGGTCAACCCTGCCGCCAAGAACGATCCGAAGTCGCCCATCGCCGGCATGCCGATCCTGGAGGCGTTCAAGGCCAAGACCATCATCGTCAACAAGCGCTCGATGGCCAGTGGCTACGCGGGACTGGACAATGAGTTGTTCTACCTGGACAAGACCATGATGGTGTTCGGTGATGCGAAGAAGGTCATCGAGGACATGGTAAAGGCCGTGGAATAGCATTCCGAGCCCAGGCGCCTGATGACCTGCCGTACTGAAAACCCCGCCTTGGCGGGGTTTTTTTATCGCGGCGGGAATCCACTTACAGAGCTGCATGACAGCTGCGGACCGGCAGGTACGCAGCGCTGCACGGGCGCCAAGGCCGGGGCGAAATCAGTCCGAGGTACGATGCCGACACATACAGTTGGGCGGTGCAGCAAACGCGTAGGTGTGCGGTATGGCGAGAAGTCGAACTCCACAAAATGAACTGTACTACTGTACTGGTAGAGAAATGAGAATCGAGGCATCCCAGAGCACTGGATTGACGATAAATGCATTATTTTGGTGCAGACCCATACAGTTGCCTCATTCGAGAGCGAGACAGTTGGGTTTCACAGCTAACTGACTGCACACAATACAGGTGAACTGTGCCTACTGTTATGGACGGGGAGCGTGGAAAATGGGTACCAGATAAACCACTACTCAGCCCCGCCACAAGCGGAAGGATGTACATCATGGAACGTACCCTCAGTTCCGACCTGTTCCAGGCCAACACCCAAACTACGCAAACTTCGGCTCCTCTGCGCTTCTTCGCCAACCTGATGCTCTGGCAGCGCCGTATCGCCAGCCGTCATCAACTGGCTCGTCTGGACGCTCGTCTGCTGGCCGATGCCGGTATCAGCGAAGCCCAGCGTTGCGAAGAGTTGAGCAAGCCGTTCTGGCGTTGATGCAACGCCCCGCTGGTAACAGAGCCTGAAGGCCGAACCAGCACCGAATTCAAGAAACCCGTCGCGGTCTACGCTGACGGGTTTTTTTTCGCCTGCGTGAAACAGGACAAGTACAGTTTTTGGTTATTAATTTATAACCATAACAGTTGAGTCATTGCGCTGCCGGTGTGGTCGGAGTGCTGGCGCCCGAGGCTTCCAGGCGCTCTAATAAGCTTTATTGCGCTCAAACCTCGTTCAGACCTGGAGATTCATCATGATCCGTAATCATTTGCTCAGTGCCGCCGTACTGTTGGCTCTGGCCAGTGGCGCACAGGCTTCAAGCTTCGTTGTCACCACCGATGCGCTGGTGCGTGGGGTCAACGCGTCGACCAACGCCACGTCGGACCTGTCTTCCTCGCTGCGTGACGACAAGATCGTCCGTGAAGCGCGCGATGACGCTGCAAGCTTCGTGGCCAGCCAAGGCGACATCCGCGGCGTGAAGCTGGAAAGTGCCTTTGCCCATATCCGCAAGGTTGCACCTCAGATGCAAGCCAGCGACACCCAACTTGCCCAGGCAATCCTTGCCATCTGATACGTTGCAGCGCGTGCTGCTCCAGATGAAAGAACCGGCAGGCTACCGGCTGCCGGACATCGGAGGTGGCTCTTGCGCAGGCGTTGGGCTAGCCTTGCCGTCCCAATTGCTCGACACCTGAAGCCCGATGCGTTATTTGCCATTCTTGCTTGCCCTCTGGGCGTCGTCGGCTGCGGCCTTCGATGTGAGCCTGCAGTCGTCGGTAATCACCTTGTATGTGACCAGCCAAGTCACCACGGCACCGTTCGATCGCAAGTTGATTCTGTCTGCCCGGGACGATGCTGCCTGCTTCGTCGCCAGCGGCGGCCAATGCCGCGGCGCACGGCTCGAAGCGGCCATGGCCGTCATTCGCCAGGCGCACCCTCGAATGGCTGCCGGCGACCTTGAACTGGCGCAGGCGATACTCGTCCAATAAACACCTCGTATTACGGAGAAGCTCCATGCGTACCCCGCTGATTGCCGCTACCCTCGGCCTGTTCCTGCTGGCCGATGTGGCCCAGGCCCAAACTGTCGTGGCCACCAGTAATATCATCGTCCGTGCATTTGGCCGGTCGATCGATTTCACTTCCGACACCACGACCTCGATCCGCGACGCCAAGGTGGTCCTGGAAGCGCGGGACGACGCGGCCAGCTATGTGGCCAGCCAGGGCAACATCCGTGGCGCGCAGCTGGAGGCCGCCTTCAATGCGCTGCGTGAGCGCGTTCCACAGGCGCGCACCGCCAGTGACCAGGACCTTGCCGAAGCCATTCTCGCACTGTGAGGCGATTGGCCCGCTGGCTGCTGACAGCAGGCCTTCTGCTGACGGCTGCGCAGGCTTCTGCCAGCCTGCAGCTGGTGCTTGACCGCAGCGGGCTGGATGCCCGGCAGGCCGATGCCAGCCAGGCACTGCTCGACGATGCGATGGCCGCATTGCCACCACAGTTCGTCGCGCAGCTGGACCGGCGTATCGACGTCAGCTGGTCATCGCGCATGCCCGACAATGCCTATGGCCAAGCGTCTCTGGTATCCAGCCTGGAATTGAACCTCAATCAATTGCAGGGGCTGGCCGACGGCTCTTCCGCTCAGCGGCAGACCAACCGTCCTCATGGCACAGTGCGCGAAGAGCTGTTGGCCACCGTGCTGCACGAACTCACGCATATCTATGATCGGGCGCGCCTGTGGACACCTGCGGACCGTGCACTGATCAACCGCTGCAACCGTCAGAATGCCAGCCTTGGCAAGATTGGCTTGCCCGATGAGTGCCGTGGCCAGGGTATGCGGCGCTTTACCCTGAGCGACGACCCGCGCCTGCTGGACCTGGCCGGTTGGCAGCAATACGTCGGACGCCGGGGCGAGCGCGAAGAGCAGAACCGTCAGATCGTACGCAGTCCCGACATCTACGAAGTCAGCAGTCCGAAGGAATTCGTCGCGGTCAACATGGAGTACTTTCTCCTCGACCCGGCTTATGCCTGCCGTCGGCCGGCATTGTTCGACTACTTCAAGGCGCGTTTCAACTGGGCGCCGGCGCGCCAGCAAAGCTGCGCCGAAGGCCTGCCTTACCTGAATGCCGGCAGCGACTTCGGCAAGACACCCTTGGGCAAGATCGATCCGCAACGTGTCTACGCGGTGGACTACCTGCTTGCCGAAGCCAATCAGAACCTCGCCAGCCGTTGGGGGCACAGCATGCTGCGCCTGGTCATCTGTGCCCCGGGACGTCCGCGGGGGCCGGACTGCCGACTGGATCTGGAGCAGCACCTGGTGCTGTCGTACCGGGCATTCGTCAATGATGTGCAGCTGTCCACATGGGGCGGTCTGATGGGGCAATACCCGTCGCGACTGTTCGTGTTGCCGCTGTCCCAGGTGATCGACGAGTACACCAAGACCGAGTTGCGCAGCCTGGCGTCGGTGCCGCTCAAGCTGGACCGCGCCGAGATCGAGTCGCTGGTGCGGCATGCCGCGGAAATGCATTGGAGCTACGACGGCAGCTATTACTTCCTGTCCAACAATTGTGCAGTGGAGAACCTCAAGCTGCTGCGTAGCGGTACCCATGATCCGAGGCTCCAGGGCATCGACAGTATCTTGCCCAACGGTTTGCTCGAGGTGCTGGAAGGGCGCGGGCTGGCCGATGGCAGTGTGCTCGATGATCCGCGTGAAGCATTGCGGCTGGGGTATCGGTTCGATTCCTATCGCGATCGTTACCAGGCCATGTTCGAGGTGCTGCGCAAGCATCTGCCCATCCCGCAGCAGACCGTCGAGGATTGGTTGGCGCAGACCGCTCAGCAGCGACGGCCCTGGTTTGCCCAGGCTGACCTGCGCACCAGTGCTGCGCTGTTGCTGCTGGAGCAGGCCAGTTACCGGCGCCAGTTGCTGTTGGCGCAGGATGAGGTGAAGCAACGCTATCTGGGCGCCCGCGAGTTGGGGGATGGCAGCGTGGCCAACGCCAATCAGATGCTGCAGGAAATACTGGCCAATAGCGGTTTTCTCAGCCGACCGGCGGAACTGCTCGACAACGGTGGCTACGGGTTGCCGCAGACGGCGGAGTGGCAGCGGCTGGAATCGGAAAGCAGTCAGCGCCAGCAACGGTTGCAGCGCTTGAGTACCGACTTGGACAAGGAGGTGAGGGCGCTGCTGACCCCTGAGCGGGCTGCGGAGATTGCGGCCAGTGAAGCGAATCTGAAGCAGGTGGGGGAACACCTGCGCGAGTTGCACAAGGCGGCGGGTGGGTTGGTATTGCCTTGAGATCGAGGGGGCGCCATTCGCGGGCAGAGCTCGCTCCCACAGGGGACGGTGTCGTTTTGAGGAGCAGGGCATGAGCATTCGCGAGCAGCGCCCGCTCCCACAAGGACAATTGTATCGTTTTGAATGGCGAAAGGTTGTTGAAAGCTTGCCGACATAGGATCGACTCACCCCCGGCGTAAGACCGGCCGGCCAGATGGCAGCACTCAGGTGCGCTTTCGGCCTCTTGAACAACAACAATGGTGAAACCGATGTCCCTGATTATCCCAAACCGCAGTGCCACCCTTCCCATACTCCCGGCTCGTGCCATTCCTCGCTGAACCTTCCGTTCTTCGTCCTTAGCCGCGCTGTGCCTGGAGTATTCCCATGCTGACATTCCTTGGCTTTGCCATGGTCATCACGTTCATGTTCCTGATCATGACCAAGCGCCTTTCTGCGCTGATCGCCTTGATCATCGTGCCTATCCTGTTCGCTCTGTTCGGTGGTTTCGCACCGGAAATCGGCCCGATGATGCTTGCGGGCATCACCAAGCTTGCGCCGACCGGCGTGATGCTGATGTTCGCCATCCTGTATTTCGCCCTGATGATCGATTCGGGGTTGTTCGACCCGGCAGTGCGCAAGATCCTCAAGCTGGTCAAGGGCGACCCGCTGAAAGTGTCGGTCGGCACGGCCGTACTGGCGTTGATCGTTTCGCTGGACGGTGACGGCGCGACCACCTACATGATCTGCGTTGCCGCCATGCTGCCGCTGTACCAGCGCATCGGCATGAGCCCAAGGATCATGGCCGGTTTGATCATTCTGGCAGGCGGGGTCATGAATATGACGCCGTGGGGTGGTCCGACCGCGCGCGCTGCTAGTGCCCTGCATGTCGACCCTTCGGACATCTTCGTGCCGATGATCCCGGCCATGGCGGTCGGTGTGGTCGCCATCCTGGTGATTGCCTACATGTACGGCAAGCGCGAGCGCGTTCGTCTGGGCGAGCTGCACCTGCCTGGCGACGAGATCGACCACAGCGAAATCAGCGTGTCGCAGTTCCCTGACGCACGCCGGCCCAAGCTGATCTGGTTCAACGGCGGCTTGACCCTGCTGCTGATGATCACCCTGATCATGGGCCTGCTGCCTCTGCCGGTGCTGTTCATGGTCGCGTTCAGTATTGCCATGATCGTCAACTACCCGTGCCTGGAAGCACAGAAGGAACGTGTCGCGGCCCACGCCGGCAGCGTTCTGGCCGTGGTCGGATTGATCTTCGCCGCCGGTATCTTCACCGGCATCCTGACCGGCACCGGCATGGTCGATGCCATGTCCAAGAGCCTGCTGGCCGTGATTCCGGATGCCATGGGCCCGTACCTGGCCGTGATCACCGCGCTGGTCAGCATGCCGTTCACCTTCTTCATGTCCAACGATGCCTTCTACTACGGCGTATTGCCGGTACTGGCCGAAGCCGCGGCGCACTACGGCATCTCGCCGGTGGAAATGGCCCGTGCCTCGATCGTCGGACAACCCGTACACCTGCTCAGCCCGCTGGTACCCTCTACCTACCTGCTGGTTGCACTGGCCGGTATCGAGTTCGGTGACCACCAGCGCTTCACCCTCAAGTGGGCAGTACTGGTTTGCCTGTGCATAATGTTCGCCGCGCTGGCAATGGGGATCTTTCCTCTGTTCAGCAGTCTATAAATTCTATTCGCGAGCCAGGCCGGACGCCGTCGCGCCGCTACCCCATGGTAGCGGCGCTTTAGCATCCGGCCTTGCGCCGCCCTGACATTCAACACGAAGGACTTCACATGGAATGGTTCACCAACCCGGAAATCTGGGTTGCTTTCTTGACCCTGACGGCACTTGAAATCGTGCTGGGCATCGACAACATCATCATGATCTCGATTCTGGTGAGCCGCATGCCCAAGCACATGCAGGCACGCACACGGATTTTCGGCCTGGCGCTGGCCATGGTCACGCGCATTCTGCTGCTGCTTTCGATCACCTGGGTCATGCGCCTGACCGCCGACCTGTTCGTAGTGTTCGGCCAGGGTATCTCCGGACGTGACCTGATTCTGTTCTTCGGTGGTCTGTTCCTGTTGTGGAAAAGCTCGCAAGAGATCTACCACGGCATGGAAGGCGAAGAAGAGGGCGGTGACGAGGTTGCAGGCAAGGGTGGCAACTTCATCTACACCATTATCCAGATCGCCATCATCGACATCGTGTTCTCGCTGGACTCGGTCATCACCGCGGTGGGCATGGTGTCCCATGTACCGGTCATGGTCGCTGCCATCGTCGTTGCGGTATTGGTGATGATGGTCGCTTCGGGCACCATCAGTCGCTTCATCGACCAGCATCCATCGCTGAAGATGCTGGCGTTGTCGTTCCTGTTGGTGGTCGGTACCGTACTGATCGCCGAAGCGTTCGACGTGCATGTACCCAAGGGCTACGTCTATTTCGCCATGGCGTTCTCGTTGGCTGTGGAAGCCGTGAACATCAAGATGCGTACTGCCATGGCCCGCAAGCGTCGCGAGTCCCAGGAAGAGTCCTGAGCCTGGAAAGCCGCGCGTTGCACTGGCAGCGTGCGGTAGTGGCCAGCAATGTGCTATGAACGACTGACCGGCCAGGGGGTCTGTTCCATTGACTTGGTCGATTTCAATGGAAGGGATTCATGCACGAGCGGGTGAAAAGCGCTCCCGGCACACAGCATCGTCTGCTGTGCCTGTGGCTCCTGGCGGCGACGCTGTTGTGCGCCGGCCGTGAAGCCGTGGCGCTGGACCGCTTCCAGGTCGAAGGGTATCTGTTGCCCAACGGCCTGCAACTGCTGCTCAAACCTGGCGACGAGCGTGCCCACGTGTCGATTCGCCTGGTGGTTGGCGTTGGTTTCGACGACTTCTCCTGCACTGATCAAGAACTGCCCCACCTGCTCGAGCATCTTCTGTTCAGCGGTATCGACGAGCACGGCGAAGGCGGTCTCGAAGAACGCATGCAGGCGCTGGGCGGCGAATGGAATGCGTTCACCAGCAGTGCCGACACCACCTTCGTCATCGAAGCGCCAGCGCACAACCAGCGCAAGGTACTCGACCTGCTGCTGGCTGCCGTCACTCGGACCACCATCGACGAAAAAGCCCTGGCCAGCGCCAAGCGCATCATCGAGCACGAAGACGGCGGCCATCATTCCCACCTGCAGCGCTTGCTCGACAAGCCCGCTCGGGACAGCGATGCCAGCAGTCAGTTGGCTATCGAGTTGGGCCTCAAGTGTCCGCAACCCGCCGAAGTCGCCGACCTCACGCTGGCGCAGGTACGTGATGTCCGGCAAAACTGGTATGCACCGAACAACATGAGCCTGATCGTGGTAGGGGGCTTGGATAAGCTGCTGCCGGCCTATCTGGAGCGTACCTGGGGTGCGCTGGATGCGGTGGAACCCAGCGACCATCAGGACCTGCGTTCGGTCACCCATGCGGCCGAGCCGCAGGCTGAACTGACCCGCGGTTGGCTGGGCGAGGACGCCAAGCTTCATCTGTACTTCGTCGAACCGGTGCTTGAAACCGCGCATCCCGCTACCCTGGACCTGCTGCAGATGTATCTGGAATGGGAGCTTTACCGCGAACTGCGGCTTGCCCACGGCCTGTCGTACGGACCCTGGGTGGCCCGCGAGTCGTACGGCGACAGCGGCCTGCTGAGCCTGAACGCCGATGTGGATCGAGCCGATATCGGTCAGACCGGCCTGGTCATGGGGCAGATGATCGCGCGTCTGCGCGACAACGGTGTGGACGCGGAGACCTTCAAGCGCCTGAAGAATCTTGCGATCGCCCGGCAAGCCTGGGCGGCGCAAGGCAACGTGGCGCTGGCCGACTACTATTGGGGAGCACTGGCCGACTATACCGACGGCCGCTTCGCCAGCCCGGCGCGGCAGTTGGCTCAGGTCACCGTCGAGGACGCCAACACTGCCTTGCGTCAGATGGTAGGGACGCAGGGGTATATCCGTGTCGAAAAACCCCTGCTCAGCTATGACGAGCTCTATCGGATCGCCTGGGCGGTGTTGATCGGCATGGCAGCATTGCTGGTGGGGCTGATCGTCTGGCGGCGCGCGAAACGACGTTGATCGCTGCCGAGGCGGTATCCTGAATACCGTTTCATTGTCTATTTTCTATGGAAGACCATGCCGTACTTCGTTCAGCGCCTCATCGACCTTATCAAACGCTACCCGGGTGTGATCGCACTGGGCGGCTTCCTGTCCGGCATCGGCAGCTTCGTGCTGGTCGATCGCCAGGCCGGCCTGGCCAGCTGGATCGCAGTGGTGATGCTGCTGACCTGGATCTGGTTGATGCTGGAGAACACCTTCACCCAGTTGTTCACCCGCTTGTTCAAGCGTGAGATACCCACGCCGGTGCTGCGCTACGCGACCCAGATGATCCACCAGGAAAGCCTGTTCTTCGTTCTGCCTTTCTTCTATATCACCACCACCTGGAACAGCGGCCAGCTGGTGTTTACCGGCCTGCTGACGCTGGCCGGGCTGGTGTCGATCATCGACCCGCTGTACTACAAGTGGGTCGCGCCCCGGCGCTGGCTGTTCATGGCGCTGCACACTTTCACACTGTTCGCGGCGTTGCTCACGGCGCTGCCGATCATCCTGCACCTGACCACCGATGAAAGTTTCAAGCTGGCGCTGGCCACCGCCATGCTGCTGGCCTTTCCGAGCCTGGCCGTCAGTTTCCCGATCAACCATTGGCGTCGCGGCGTGGCGCTGGTCTTGGCGACCTTGATGATCGGCGGTGCTGGATGGCTGCTGCGCTCCTGGGTGCCGCCGGCCACGCTATGGCTGACCGAGGTGGCGGTGACCACCGAGCTGGACAACCGCAGCCGCACCCATGGCGACAGCCTGGATACGGTCAGCGCGGCACAGTTGCGCAGCAGCGGGCTGTACGCCTACACCGCCATCAATGCTCCACGAGGCTTGGACGAGCGTATCTATCATGTGTGGCAGCAGAACGGCACCGAGGTCGATCGCATCGCCCTGGACATCCACGGCGGGCGCAAGGAGGGCTATCGCGCCTGGAGCCACAAGCAGAATTTCCCCGGCAACGTCGCGGGGAAATGGCAGGTGCGGGTGTTGACCGAGGATGGTCAGATCGTCGGCGTGCTGCGCTTCACGGTGACCGACGACGCGGTTCAGGCCGCCGTGGCACCGAAGAACCAGTAGCAGACCACGATGGCGGCGATGACTCCGGCCAGGTCCGCCAGCAGTGCACAGCCGACCGCATGACGCGCACGCTGGATGCCCACGGCACCGAAGTACACGGCCAGCACATAGAACGTGGTCTCGGTGCTACCCTGAATGGTCGCCGCAACCAGGGCCGGAAAGCTGTCCACGCCATGGGACTGCATGGTCTCGATCAGCATCGCGCGCGCGGCACTGCCGGAAAACGGCTTGACCAGCGCGGTCGGCAGGGCGTCGACGAACCGGGTGTCCATGCCCAGCCATTCGACCAGGTGACGAATACCGTCCAGACCCAGCTCCAGGGCGCCCGAAGCGCGCAGCACACCTACCGCGCAGAGCATGGCGACCAGATACGGCAGCAGGCTCTTGGCAACGTCGAAACCTTCCTTGGCGCCTTCCACGAAGGCCTCGTAGACCTGAACCTTGCGCAGCGCGCCGATGACCAGAAACAGGATGATCAGGCCAAACAGCGTGAGGTTGCCCAGGATCGAGGACAGCCCCGCCAGGGCTGTAGCCGAGAGGGTGCCCAGGAACGCCATGAACACGCCAAGCAGCAGCGCACCGGGAATCAGATAGGCCAGCACCACTGGATCCCACAGCCGCAGACGTTGCATCACGGCCACTGCCAGCAGCCCGGCGAGGGTACTGGCCGAGGTGGCCAGGAGAATCGGCAGGAACACCAGGGTCGGGTCGAGGGCGCCTTGCTGGGCGCGGTACATGAAGATCGATACCGGCAGCAGGGTCAGCGACGAGGCGTTGAGTACCAGAAACAGGATCTGCGCGTTGCTGGCGGTGGTCGCACTGGGGTTGAGTTCCTGTAGCGAGCGCATGGCCTTGAGGCCGATCGGGGTTGCGGCGTTGTCCAGGCCCAGGCCGTTGGCAGCGAAGTTCATGGTGATCAGCCCCAGTGCCGGATGGCCGCGTGGCACCTCGGGCATCAGTCGGCTGAACAGCGGCCCCAGGACCTTGGCCAGCCAATCGACGATACCGGCCTTCTCGGCAATCTTCAGGAAGCCCAGCCACAAGGTGAGGGTGCCGAACAGCAGGACCATTACTTCTACCGACAGCTTGGCCATGGCGAACAGGCTTTCGACCATGGCCGCGAAGATGCCAGCGTTGCCCCCTACCAGCCATTGGCCGAAGGCCGAAATCGCGGCGATCAGAAAGAAGCTGAGCCACAGGCCGTTCAGCATGGGTATTCCCTCGTTCGAAGATGCGCGGATGATAGCCCAAAGCGAGGTTGGATTCTGCCCCGCAGGGCAGCGTGGTGTGTCAGGGTTTTCGCGTGAGGCCGGACGTGGCTTGCACCGCTGCTACAGGGTACGAGCCGCGTCGCCGGGTAGGCTGCGGATGCAGGTATCATCGCGGCGCGCCGCCGCGGGCAGAGCCCGCTCCCACAGAGCCGCGTCAGGGGGCGACGCGGTCTTTGCTGCGCCAGTGCGGCAGGGAGTTCCAGTAGCGCTCGCCCTTGGCATCGTCGTACATGCCTTCCCAACGCGAGATCACCAGCACGGCCAAGGCATTGCCGATGACGTTGAGCGCGGTACGGGCCATGTCCATGATGCGGTCGACGCCGGCTATGAAGGCCAGGCCTTCAAGCGGAATGCCTACGCTGCCCAGGGTCGCCAGCAAGACCACGAACGACACGCCCGGCACGCCTGCAATGCCTTTGGAAGTGACCATCAGGGTCAGTACCAGCATCAGTTGTTGCCCGATCGACAGGTCAATGCCATACAGCTGGGCAATGAACAGCGCCGCGATGCTTTGATAGAGGGTAGAGCCGTCGAGGTTGAACGAGTAGCCGGTGGGCACCACGAAGCTGCTGATGGCCTTCGGTGCGCCATACGCTTCCATCTTCTCGATCACGCGCGGCAGGACGGTTTCCGAACTGGCCGTGGAATACGCCAGTACCAGCTCGTCCTTGAAGATGCGGAACAGCTTGAAGACCGAGAAGCCGAACAGGCGCGCGATGACACCGAGCACGACGATGGCGAAGAACAGGATCGCCGCATACACCAGCACCACCAGTTTGGCCAAGGGCAGCAGTGAAGCGAAGCCAAAGTTGGCCACCGTGACGGCAATCAGCGCGAAAACCCCGATTGGGGCGTAGTTCATGATCATGTGAGTGACCTTGAACATGCTTTCCGATACGCCCTGAAAGACTTTGACCAGAGGCTCCCGGGTTTCACCTGGCAGACTCGACAGGCCCAGGCCGAACAGTACCGAGAAGAAGATGATCGGCAGCATGTCGCCGCGAACGATCGACGCAAAGATGTTGGACGGAATCAGGTTGAGCAGGGTGGCAACGAACGCATGGTCATGCTGCACCTCAGCCGTGGTTTTCTGATACTGCGAGATATCCACGGTGCCCAAGGTACTCATGTCGATACCCAGTCCAGGCTGGAACAAGTTGGCAAGGCCCAGGCCAACCAGAATGGCAATGGTGGTCACCACTTCGAAATAGAGGATGGTCTTCACGCCAATGCGGCCGAGCTTTTTCGCATCGCCCACGCCGGCAATGCCGACGATCAGAGAAGAGATCACGATGGGGATCACGATCATCTTGATCAGGCGGATGAAGATGTCGCCTGCGGGCTGCAGGATATTGCCGATCCACCAGGCCTTCTCGGCACTGAAGTGGTTGAGCACTGCACCCAGTGCGATGCCCAGTACCAAGCCGATGAGTATTTGCCAGGCGAGGCTCAGTTTTGCCTTCTTCATGTCGTTACCCTTTTTCCAAGTCAACTCGTGATGCCTGTTCGCAAGCCGAACGGCCATCCGTAGAGGTTTCTTCACGCCATGGCGAAACGCTTTGGCGAACGAAAAAAGGCGCAACTATTCCGATGCACTGCGGCAGCGTCTAATGCCGGATGCGACTACCCTATGCAAGATCGGCATAACGCGATTGAGTGATCTACTGCCTTTGATATGTGCGTTCGGATAGACGACTGGCCATGCCGAAGCAATTGGCAGGTTTGCCGAAAAGGGGGTGCAAAAAAACCAACGACGTTCGCGAAACCGAACGCTGGGAATTTTCTGCTGGAAAAAGATGAAACAAGATGGAAGGCAGCTCGACGCTGCGAAGATAGGCTCTGCGCAAGCCGGGCACGTAATGATCGTACACCGCTTGCGCAGCAGCTGTTGCCTGACCCGGCCCGGTTCGGAGGTCCTCCCTGTACCCCTAGGTCACTCCGAACCGACTGCATTCAGAACAACCCGACCCCATGGTCATGACCGCCACCTTCTGAGTGCCGGCCATTCGGACCAGGATGACCCGGCCCAATCTGTAGATCTTTGATGCACTGCCGTGATGGCGCAAACCATCACGGCATCACAGGAAGTCAGTACCAGTCAGGGTCTTTCTTCAACTGTTCCATGAGCATCTGCTGCATGCCTTCGTCGGGCTTGCCGAGAAAGCGATAGGTCGCGTGACGCGTCGGCGACTTATCGGCAGGCAAGCCGGCAGGTACCTGGACATACAATGCGTACGCATCTTCCTTGTCCATGCTGAAGGCTACGAGCAGTCGCCCACTTTTGCAGCTCTCAGCGGTTTCACACAGCGGCCCCACCAGGTAATTGTCGCCGTCCTCCGGGACTGCAGACATCTGCTGGGGCGAAACGCCTGACAGATTGATGATCCAGTCCGGAACACGTTCCTCGGACTTGATCACCGACTGCCAGGTATCGCGGTACTCGGTGCTCGAACCCAGTAGCTCGCTGACGCGAGCCTGACCGTCATTGGCGGCCATTGCCATGCTGCTGCCGACCAGCGACAGCGCCATGGCTATACCCTTGAGGGTCATGCTGGTCATGGTCAGCCTCGACCGCGACGGCCAAAGATGAACGAGACGACGAAAAGCACCAGGAATACTACGAACAGGATCTTGGCGATGCCTGCTGCGGTGCCGGCGATACCACCGAAGCCCAGGACGGCGGCGATGATGGCGATGATCAGGAATGTGACTGCCCAACTCAGCATGGTGTATCTCCTTTACGATTTGTCGTGTTTTATCGGTTGATCAGATGCGTTGCCAGTACCTCAGAACACCCAACTGCGAATGTGTTCAACCGGCTCGTTCGCTTGTACGCGTTCAATGTTTCCAGATTGCTGACGCCCGACCCAATGCGCACTGGCTGGATTGAGGTGCGCGGTGTCGACCAGACGCTCTTGAGGTGGCAGAAGAAGATCCTGCTGCTGGGCAGATGCCCAGCCTGCATACAGCTGCACCGCCAGCAGGGTCACCAGCGTCGCCAGAACCAGAAACAATGCCTGACGCATCGATTGGGACAGGGCGGACGCTTGAGCTGCTTGAGGACGGTTCATCCGGAAACTCCTTGCACTGGGATAGCGACTGAATACGTGTTCTTGAAACAAGTATTGCAGCCTGCATGCCAACCTCTTATCTCCGATTAAACCCTTTAAAATCAGTAGGTTGAACTAATGGGTGCTTAATACTCAATAGCAACCTGCACGATAACGCGCCTGGGCTCGGGCGATTTGCACGATCACAGTATTGGCTTGGACACTTTCAACAGATCGGCATCCACGCCACGGACACCGCGGATGTTGCGTGCCACCTCGACCGCCAGGGTTTTCTGCTCGGAACTGGCGACGTCGCCTTTGAGCGCTACCATGCCCGTGCGCGTCTCGACATCGATGCTCAGCCCGTCCAGATCGCGATTGAGCAACAGGCTCGCCTTGATCTTGCTGGTCACCCAAGTATCGCTCAAGGCTTCTTCGGTCTTCTTGGCCTTGGTCTCGGCCCGCGTCGTCGCTGTATCCGCTGCACCCAGGCTGATCAGGTTGTTCACCTGATAGACGCCATCGGTATTGGTCGCCAGGCTGCCAGCCAGTTGCTTGGCATCGGCAGTCTGCGCCTGGCCCTTGAGCGTCACGACACCGTCGCTGGTGGTGACGACGATATCCAGTGCCTGGGTACTGGTGTTCCACAGCAACTTGGACTTGACGATTGCCGTGAGCGTGGCGTCTTCCAGATGCTGGGCGAATTGCTGACGCTGATTGACGTGCTCAACCAGTTCCGGATTGAGGGTCAGGCGGTTATCGACCTCGTCGATGCCTTGGGTATTGAGGGCTACCTGCTCGGCAAGCTCGCGGTCGACCTGGTCTTCCACAGCGCCGGTCAACGTAGCGGTGCCCTCACGGACCTGCACGCCGAACTCGAAGCCGTTGAGCTGTCGATTCAAAGCCAGCGCTGTCCAGATGGAGCCCTCCTGGCGTGCTGCCTGCAGCCTGCTCTCGAGGCTGGATGATTCACCTTCGTGTTTCTCGAGATTGGCAGGGGTGGCCGCCGAGACCAATGTCGACAGGCCTACCAGACCTGCGATGACGCTTGCCAACGTGAGTCGCTTGATACCGCGCATTCGTACTCTCCTCCCATTGAAGACGATCGGTTGATATCGCAAGGCATATGCCAAACTTTTTACTTACTGAAAGCTCAGATATTTCATACAGTTAGAAATGTAATCAGCTAATAGCTACCATGCAGCCTGCCGAATCAATCAGAATCGACCATGCAACCTGCCCGATTTGTCCGGGACTAACCAAGAATTTTCTCTGAGGAGCGTAGGAACATGGAATCTGGCACGGAGCATAAAGGCCGCATTCTGCTGGTGGACGATGAGTCCGCCATCCTGCGTACCTTCCGCTATTGCCTGGAAGACGAAGGCTACAGCGTGGCGACGGCCAACAGCGCGAATCAGGCAGACACCTTGATGCAGCGGCAGGTGTTCGACCTGTGCTTCCTCGACCTGCGCCTGGGCGAGGACAACGGCCTGGATGTACTGGCACAGATGCGTGTGCAGGCACCATGGATGCGTGTGGTGATCGTCACCGCGCACTCGGCGGTGGATACCGCCGTCGATGCAATTCAGGCCGGCGCCGCCGACTATCTGGTCAAGCCCTGCAGCCCCGATCAGTTGCGCCTGGCGACCGCCAAGCAATTGGAAGTACGTCAATTGTCGGCTCGGCTCGAAGCGCTCGAAGGCGAGGTGCGCAAGCCCAAGGACGGCCTTGATTCACACAGCCCCGCCATGATGGTCGTGCTGGAAACCGCGCGCCAGGTGGCGGTGACCGATGCCAACATCCTCATTCTTGGCGAATCGGGTACCGGCAAGGGCGAGCTGGCACGCGCCATTCATGGCTGGAGCAAGCGCGCCAAGAAAAGCTGCGTAACCATCAACTGCCCGTCGCTGACTGCCGAGCTGATGGAAAGCGAGCTTTTCGGCCACAGCCGCGGTGCTTTCACCGGTGCCAGTGAAAGCACTTTGGGTCGCGTCAACCAGGCTGATGGAGGGACTCTGTTTCTCGACGAGATCGGCGATTTTCCCTTGACCTTGCAGCCCAAGTTGCTGCGTTTCATTCAGGACAAGGAATACGAGCGGGTAGGTGACCCCGTGACGCGGCGCGCCGATGTGCGCATCCTGGCGGCGACCAACCTCAACCTCGAGGACATGGTTCGCGAGGGCCGTTTTCGCGAGGATCTGCTGTACCGCCTGAACGTGATCACCCTGCACCTGCCGCCGCTGCGCGAGCGCAGCGAGGATATCCTGACCCTGGCCGATCGTTTTCTCGCGCGCTTCGTCAAGGAGTACGCGCGGCCAGCAAGAGGCTTCAGCGAGGAGGCACGGGCGGCGCTGCTCAACTATCGCTGGCCGGGGAACATCCGCGAGCTGCGCAACGTGATCGAACGGGCAAGCATCATCTGCCCTCAGGAGCGCGTCGAGGTCAGCCATCTGGGCATGGCCGAGCAGCCCGCCAACAATGCACCGCGCATCGGCGCGGCGCTGAGCCTGGACGAACTGGAAAAGGCCCACATCGGTGCCGTCCTGGCCACCAGTGATACCTTGGATCAGGCCGCCAAAACCCTGGGTATCGATGCCTCGACGCTTTATCGCAAACGCAAACAGTACAACCTATGAAACTGGCCATGAAGCTGCACACCCGGCTGTTTCTCAGCATCTCGGCGCTGATTACGGTCGCGTTGCTGGGGCTGGTGTTGGGTCTGGTCAGCGTGATGCAGATGGCTGCTTCACAGGAAAGCATGCTGCGCAGCCACTTCACCACGCTGGACCTGGGGCTCAAGATGCGCCAGAGCCTCGGCGATCAATTGGTCATGATGCTGGAGCCCGATCCGGACGTCGCGGGCATCGGCCAGTCACAGGAGCAATTCAAGGCGCTGCTCGATGAAGGCATCGCCCATGAGCAAAGCCACAATGCTCACTACGGATTTCTCCAGTCCGCCGAAAACTTCCAGGCCTTTGTCGAGCAATACCAGGCCACGGCCACGCAACACCTGCCGTTGAGCCACAACCCGCCGCTGAGCCAGGCATTCAATACCCTGCGCACGGGCCTGATCGATTCGTACAAGAACACCCTGCAAAGTATCGCCGCGCTGGAGCACGAGTCCCACCAACGGGCGATGTGGGTATCGGGTTTGCTCGGCCTGGTGGGCCTGGCGGTGCTGATCGTCGGCTTTTTTACCGCACACGGTATCGCGCGCCGTTTCGGCGGGCCCATCGAGGCCTTGGCCAAGGCGGCGGACGACATCAGCCAAGGCAATTTCGATGTGCAGCTACCCGTTTCACCGGCAGCAGAACTGAATCGGCTGGCCAGCCGCTTCGCCACCATGGCCCACGCGCTGCGTCAGCATCAGGCCACCAATGTCGATGAGCTGCGCGCCGGGCAACAGCGCCTGCAAGCGGTGCTGGACAGCATCGACGACGGCCTGCTGATGATTGATCGACAAGGCCAGCTGGAGCATTTGAACCCCGTTGCGCAGCGTCAGCTGGGCTGGGAAGACCACCGCCTGGGCCTGGGGCTGGGCGAAGCGCTTGGCAGGCCCGATCTGGACGAACAACTGAATTTGATCCTGCGCGGTGGCAGCCTGGAGCGTGCGCTGGACGACCTGAGCTTCGAAGTCGATGGTGAAGCGCGTCTGCTTTCGTACAGCCTGACGCCGGTGACCCATACCCAAGGCAATATCCTCGGCGCGGTCATGGTGCTGCACGATGTAACCGAGCAGCGCGCGTTCGCACGCGTACGCAGCGAATTCGTCCTGCGCGCCTCTCACGAGCTGCGCACGCCGGTAACGGGCATGCACATGGCCTTTGGGCTGCTGCAGGAGCGCGTGCATTTCCCTGAGCAGAGTCGCGAGGCCGATCTGCTCATGACGGTCAACGAAGAAATGCAGCGCTTGATGCAACTGATCAACGACCTGCTCAACTTTTCGCGTTACCAGAACGGCCTGCAGAAGCTGGTGCTGGCGCCGTGTGCGCTGGATGACCTGTTGCAGCGCGCCTACGAGCGCTTCGCCAGCCGCGCCCATGAGCTGGGCATCCAGCTGACCATCGAGTTGGCCGAAGGACTGCCACGCCTGCACGTGGACGCAGGGCAACTGGATCGGGTGCTGGACAACTTGCTGGAAAACGCCCTGCGGCACACAGCGGAAAATGGCCATATTCGCTTGCAGGCACGTCGCCATGCCGAACGGGTGATCATAAGCGTCGAGGACAATGGCGAGGGCATCGCGTACGGCCAGCAGGGGCGGATTTTCGAGCCTTTCGTGCAGGTGGGGCGCAAGAAGGGCGGAGCTGGACTGGGCCTGGCCCTGTGCAAGGAGATCGTGCAGTTGCACGGTGGACGCATGGGCGTCTACTCAAGACCCGGCCAAGGCACACAGTTCTACATGACCCTGTCGATCTAGCGGAATGGCCTGGGTGCCATGCGCATTCAGGCTTCGTCGCCGGCGCGCCGACCAGCGCGGCGCCGGCCCTTGGTGATCAGCTCCTTGAACTGGCGCGCGTTCAGCGCCTGGGCGAACAACCAACCCTGACCGTAGTCGACGCCCTCGCTTTCGAGCAGCAGCGCTTGCGCCTCGTGCTCGATGCCTTCGGCGATCACCCGCAGATCCAGGGCATGAGCCATGCGAATGATGTGGGGCGCCACGCCACTGCTTTCGACGTCATCGCCCAGGGCGTCGATGAACGCCTTGTCGATCTTGAGGCAGTCCACAGGCAGGCTTTGCAGGTACGCCAGGCTGCAGTAACCGGTGCCGAAATCATCGATCAATACCGTATGGCCCACGTCGCGAAGGGCCTGAAGGTTTTCCCGCGCCACGTCGACGTCGATCAGGGAACGTTCGGTCACCTCGAAGGCGATCTGCTCGGGCGCCACGCGGTAGATGGAGAGCAGCCGGGCCACCACCTCGCCAATGCGCGGCACGGTGACATCGCACGCCGCCAGATTCACTGAAATATACAAATGCGGGTTGGCTCGCAAGAGGTGGCTGAGCTGCTCGAGCGACTGCTGCAGGACGAAGTCGGTGATCTGGCGGATCTGGCCGCTGTGTTCCGCCAGCGGAATGAACAGTTCCGGGCTGGTGAGCGTACCGTCGGGGCGACGCCAGCGCACCAGTGCCTCGGCACCGACGCAGCGACGGTTGCTCAGGTCGAAGATCGGCTGGTAGAGCACCTGCAGTTCGCCCCGACGCAACGCGCCATGCAGCTCGCCGCCCATCGAGCGGCGCTGGGTGATCAGTTGCAGGACCAGCCAGCCGATGCACAGGGCCACCACCAAGCTGACAGGAAAAAGCAGCCACAGCGGGGTATCGAATATGGGCAGCTCCTTGCTGCGCGGAGCGATCAGCACCAACTGGAAGTCTGGGGACTTGGTCGACATGCGGTAGATCAACCGGTCCGAAGTGACCTGCAGGGCATCGACCGCATCGGCACGCCAGCCCGATACGGGCGGCCATGGCTGCTCGGAGCCCAGCACCGGAATCGCCCGGCGTCCCTGGTCGAGCACCACCAGCAGGCTGCCACCGGCGGGCAGATCGACCACGTCGCTCAGATGCCCCCGCGAGGTGGAAACCCGGAACGGCCCGCGACCGAGCATCAGGGCGGCCCAGTTGTCATTGCGCTGAGTAGTGGTGTTGAGCCAGTAACTGTAGGTGGAACCCTGGATGTCCGGCGGTCGACCCAGGCTGGCGACGTCCTTGCCACGACGGTTGGAGCAGCGCTGAGCGCCGTCGATGAACGCGGCTTCGAAGACGAAGCGGTTGTCGAAGCCGATCTTTTCCAGTGCATCCATCATCTGCGGGCCGCAGTGGCGTACAGGTTGAGCCTGCAGCGCATCGACCCCCTCGCGCAGCTGACCGAACACCTGCTCCAGGCGGACCAGGAAGCGTTCGCCACTGGCATTCATCTGCTGCCGTTCGTTGAGCTGAACCTGGTGCATGATCAACGCGAAACTGGCCGCGAACAGCAGCAGCGCGCTGGCCAGGGCGGCAAGCGTTGCCAGCGCCCAAGGGCGGTACAGAAGACTGCGGAGCTGCGGGAAAACGGCGGCCATCGAGGATCATCCAGTCGGGGGCATCAATGTATAGCAACCAGATGGCGATTGGCCCGCGCTTTCGAGCATATCGACGTGAAATCGGTTGTTACCTGCTGATGAGCGCCTGCAGGATCGCGGCGCTTTGCGCGTCGGGCTCGCCGTCGAAGCGTTGCGGACGGAAGTGCATCTGGAAGGCTGCAATCACGTGTCGCGTGGCGACGTCCAGCTCGCCGCTCTGGACCACCTCGTAACCCACTCGGGCCAACTGCTGCTGATACCAGGCGATACTCGGCGGGCTGGCCTGGAAGCGCGCCTGGTAGCGTGCCACGGCCTTCGCGTCGGGCCACATGCCCAGACCGTGTTCGGCCAGGCGTTGCCAGGGAAACATCGGCCCCGGATCGGTCTTGCGCAGCGGCGCGATGTCGCTGTGGCCAATGATGTTGCGCGGCGCGATGCCGTTGCGCTGGACGATATCCTTGAGCAGGGCGATCACGGCCTGGATCTGCGCTTCGCTGTAGGGGTACCAGACCCGGCCGTTCGGGGTGTCCTTGTAGCCGGGGTTGACGATTTCGATGCCGATGGAGCTGGAGTTGAGCCAGGTGCGGCCGTCCCATTGGCTTTCGCCGGCATGCCAGGCACGGCGGCTCTCGTCCACCAACTGGTAGACGGTGGCCGGCTGGTCGCCGATCAGGTAGTGGCTGCTGACTTCACCATGAGTGAGCAATTGCAGCGAACGCGGCAGATCGGCCGAGGTGTAGTGCAGCACCACGAACTGCACGCGGTTGTCATGGTTCGCGGACGGGTGGCTGCGATCGATGCTCAAGCCGTTGGAGCAACCGGCCAGTACCAGCAGGGAGAGGGCGACAAGGAGCAACTTCATAGGGAGATCACATGCAGGTTCGGGAACAGGGCATCAGCATAGCGTAGCCGGTTGTCTGGATTCAGCGGGCATGCGTTACGTCGCGTTGCCGAATGTTGCGCGCGCGTCCGTGGCGGGATGGCGCGGGAGGCTCAGGGAGCCGGTTCGATCTGGTTGCGTCCCGCTTCCTTGGCGCGGTAGAGCGCCTGATCCGCGCGCTTGAGCACCTGGCTGGCATTCTCACCGGGTTTGAACACCGCTACGCCGGCCGACATCGTCACGCTCACACGCTCGCCCTTGAAATGAAAAGGGCATTGTTCGACGGCCGCACGCAGGCGTTCGAGCAGACGGCTGCCGCCGCCCAGATCGCTGCCCGGCATCAGCAGGGCGAACTCTTCGCCACCGAAGCGGGCGATGAAATCGTCACCGCGCAAGCCTTTGCGCAGCACGTTGGCGATGATCTTCAAGACCTTGTCGCCGGCCTGATGACCAAAGGTGTCGTTGATCGACTTGAAGTGATCCAGGTCAAGTATGGCCAGCAGCAGGCCATTGCCGGTCTGCTGCGAGCGGACATGCTCCAGGACCAGTCGCTCGCTCCAGGCAGCTCGGTTGGGCAGGCCGGTGAGCGGATCAAGCAAGGCCTTGTTGCGCTGCTGCTCGAGCTTGTCGCGGTAGTCGAGGGCCTCGCGTTCCATGCTCGTCACACGCTCGCCCAAGCCCTGCAGGCGCGCGGTGATTTCCTGTTCGCGTGCCTCGCGCTGCAGGCGGTGCTGCTCCATGCTGGCCAGCAAGCCCTCGAGCCGGCTTTCCAGCACCTGCTTGAGGCCGTCGATATCGACAGCGCCACGCATGCTCGTCTGCAACCCGTCGACGTGTTCACGCAGTACGTCGTCCAATGCCAGGGCGGCGCTGCGCGAGTCGGCATGGTCGCCATGGGTCATCTGCAACTGGCGCTGGAAATTCTCCAGGCGCTGGTTGAGCTGTTGCAGGTAGCGTTCGAACTCCTGCTGACTGCCGTCATTGACGGCCAGCATCAATACGGCGAGCTCATCGAGCACCGGCAGCAGCTCGTACCAGTTCAGCCCGCGCTGGATGCGCGCGTGCATGGCCTGGGCCTGGGCCATGTAGCGCTCGGGCAAGGTCAACTCACTGAGCAGCTCGAGCAGGGTGGTTTCGATATGGCTGGCAACGCTGCTGTACGGCGGTTCAAGGCTGGCCGGCAAGGCATAGAAAGCCTGTTCATCGGTCAGGCTGCTGTCGAGCACCTGCGACTGTTCAGCGGCATTCTCGCTGGGCGGGTCGATCATGGGCAATGCCACGGGGTTGGCTGCGCCGAGGGCAGGTGCGTCGCTGGCAGTGCTCCTCGCTGGCAGGCTCGGCTCTGGCTCTGGCTCTGGCTCTGGCTCTGGCGCTGGCAGTGGAACGGCGAGCGGGGCAGGTTGCAATACGGGCTCGTCCACAGTGGACACTTGCGCCGCTCTAGTATCGGACTCAGAAATCACGGGGGCAGGGACCGGAATGGCCATTGCCGGTTCATCCTGCGCTGCGGGCACAGGTATGGGCTGCACAGGGCTGACATCGACCGTGTCGGGACTGCCGAACAAGCGCTGCAGCAGGCCCGCGCGCTGCGCGCGCAAGGGTCGGTCGAGGGTATTGAGCGCCTGCTCCTGCAGACCACTGAGCTCACTGAGCAGCAAGGGCATCTCGCGCGCCTGGCCGGCCCTTTCCTCAAGGCCCTGGGCGAGCTTTTTCAAGGGTTTGCTGACATCGCGGGGCAACGGTAGCGACTGCAGTTGCGTGACCAAAGAACCCAGCGCGGTGCCTATCTGCTGCACCCGGGACTGCCGACGCTTCTCGGACTCCAGCACGGCGATTTCCAGACGCGGTATAAGCGCGGCCAGCCGAGCATCCATGTCGTCGCCGCGCAACACCTCGCGCATCTCCTTCATGCATGCATCCACAGACCGATCGCTGCCTTCGGCCGCCAGGCTGCTGCGCACCAGGCCACGACGCAACAGGTCGAGGCGGGCGTTCCAGCGCCGCTCGAGCTTTTCCTGCTGGTCGATGCTGTGCAGGTATTTCTCTTTCCAGCGCTGGCTGTCGTCGCTCATGACAAGGATTGCTCGTTGACCTGCAGCTCACACCCACCCGCGATGGGTGCGCTGCGAAAACGTCGTATCGCGGGTGATGCCGCTTACTTGGCGGCACGTTCCTTGGCAATCAGCTGGTCGGCCACGTTCAGGGTCTGCTCGGGCCCGCCGGCGGTGCCCAGGTCGAAGCGGTACTTGCCGTTGACGATCATGGTCGGCACGCCGGAGATTTCATACTTCTTGGCCAGCTCCTTGGCCTTGGCGATCTGGCCCTTGATGGCGAAAGAGTTGAAGGTCTGCAGGAATTTTTCCTTGTCCACGCCCTGGGTGGCGACGAATTCGGCCATGTCCTCGGGTTTGATCAGCGGCTTGTGTTCCTTCTGGATGGCATTGAACACGGCGTTGTGGACCTTGTGCTCCACACCCATGGCTTCCAGGGTCAGGAACAGCTGGCCATGGGCATCCCACGGGCCGCCGAACATGGCTGGAATACGGACGAAATTGACGTCGGCCGGGAGCTTCTCGATCCAAGGGTTGATGGTCGGCTCGAACGCGTAGCAATGCGGGCAGCCGTACCAGAACATCTCGACGACTTCGATCTTGCCGGGCTCGGCGACGGCTACCGGGCTGTTCAGTTGAACGTAGGTCTTGCCGGCTTCCAGCGGCACATCCGCCGCCTGGGCGGTCACGCCCATGGCACTGGCGACAACGAGGAAGGCGCCGAAAATCAGATTACGCATGCGTGACTCCTGAGCAGTTTCATACAAGGGACGGATCGGTGCCAGCACCGGACCTGCCTGATCGAGGTGGCTAGTGTAACGGCAGTGATGTCAAAAAAGGGTGGACGAGGAGGGCCTTTGCGCTATTTTCATGGCCCAATAGATGTAACCAGGCGTAAGCCGCCCGCGAAGGCCCGCACCTGGCCAAAGCTTGAACGTGTTCAGCGCAGGGCCTGAATATAAGTGGCCAGGGCGGCAATGTCGTCATCGTTCAGCCTGCCTGCAATGCTGTGCATGATCGCCGTGGCATCGCCCTCTTGACGAAAACCGGCCAGCCGCTTGATCAGGTACGGCCCATGCTGACCACGCAGCTGTGGAAAGCCGGCCAGTGCGGTACCGGCACCCTCGGGAGCGTGGCAGCCGCTGCAGGCAGGTACACCCAGCGCCGGGTCGCCACTGCGGTAGAGGTCCTGCCCACGCTGCGCCAAGCCGGCGTCGACTTCCGTGAGGGCGGGCGTCTGCCCGGCGTACCAGGCGGCGATGTCGAGCAGATCCTGGTCGCTCAGCTCAGCCAGCGTACCGGCCATTTCCGGGACCATGCGACGGTTTTCGCGGATGTCCAGCAACTGCTCGTTCAGGTAGCGCTCGCCCTGGCCGGCCAGCTTCGGAAAGATCGGCACAAGGCTGTTGCCGTTCGGGCCGTGGCACGCCGCACACAGTGTCGTCAGTGGCTGCCCTCGGGCGCTGTCGCCCGTCGTGCCGGCAGCACTTGCCGCGCTGCTGGCCAGCAGCGCGCAGAGCAGGCCCATCACACGCATTGCGCTCATCGACTGATCCAACCAAGGTGAAGTTCTCGACCTGCCGCACCGTACGGCCGGCCTGGGCGCATTATGCCCGCACGCAGGCCATTGCCGGCAAAATCACCCACATATTGTCCAGCCCTATATACTTCGCTGCATCGTTCTTGCGGCTGCTGCATCGGGCCCTGCCTCTACCGGAAATCACATGCAACTCAAAAACCCCATCCTGGGCCTGTGCCAACAGGCTACCTTTTCGCTCAGCGCCGCCAAGGTCGAGCAGTGCCCCGATGACGAAGGGTTCGAGGTCGCGTTCGCTGGCCGTTCCAATGCCGGCAAGTCCAGCGCCTTGAACACCCTGACCCACGCCAGCCTGGCACGGACCTCGAAAACCCCAGGGCGCACGCAGCTGCTCAACTTCTTCAATCTGGACGAGGAGCGGCGCCTGGTCGACTTGCCCGGCTACGGCTACGCCAAGGTTCCAATCCCGCTCAAGCTGCACTGGCAGCGCCACCTGGAAGCGTATCTGGGCAGTCGTGAAAGCCTCAAGGGGCTGATTCTGATGATGGACATCCGCCATCCGATGACCGACTTCGACCTGTTGATGCTCGACTGGTCGGTGGCCAGCCACATGCCCATGCACATTCTGCTGACCAAGGCCGACAAGCTGACCTACGGCGCAGCCAAGAATACCCTGCTCAAGGTTCAGGCCGAGATCCACAAGGGGTGGGGCGACGCCGTCAGCATCCAGCTGTTCTCCGCGCCCAAGCGCCTTGGCCTGGAAGATGCCTACACGGTGCTGGCACGCTGGATGGAGCTGCCGGACAAGAACACCGCCGAGGCCTGAGCCCGGAGTGAGAAAATCCGGGCAAAAAAAACCCCGGACTTCGTATGGGGAGGGGGAAGTCTGGGGCTCAAGGTCCGAACCGCTGAGGGTCCGGATATCTGCCAACACTTAACACAACATAGGAGCATCGAAAGGCTTCACTAGCCAATCCCAACGTCTGACTGGGAGAGGCCGGGGGAGTTCCTTGGCAGATGCAAACTATTTGCGATAAGTCGTTGGTTTCATGTGGGGTTCAGGTGTTTCATCTGGGTTGGATTCGGGGGTGCCCCTTCGCGGCCGCTGACCGCTCCTACAGAAAGCATGAGCATCCGTAGGCGCGGTCAGCGGCCGCGAAGCAGCAACACCGCGCCGAACCAGTGCGCAAAAGTCCGTAGGAGCGGTCAGCGGCCGCGAAGCCGTCAACCCGGTTTCGAATCAGTGCGCCTCGTCCCAGTTGGAACCCACGCCGACTTCCACCAGCAAGGGCACGTCGAGTTGCGCGGCGCCGCTCATGTACGGGCGGATCTGGGTGCCGATCTGCTCGACCAGGTCCTCGCGCACTTCCAGCACCAATTCATCGTGCACTTGCAGGATGACGCGTGCGTCCAGCCCGCTTTCGGCCAGCCAGTTGTCCACCGCAACCATGGCGCGCTTGATGATATCGGCAGCCGTACCCTGCATCGGCGCGTTGATCGCGGTGCGTTCGGCCCCGCGGCGCAGGGCGGGGTTCTTGGCGTTGATGTCCGGCACGTAGAGGCGACGCCCGAACAGGGTTTCGACGAAGCCCTGTTCGGCGGCCTGGGCGCGGGTGCGCTCCATGTACTCGAGCACGCCCGGATACTGGGCGAAATAGCGGTCGATATAGGCCTGCGACTGCTTGCGGTCGACGCCGATCTGCTTGGCCAGGCCGAACGCGCTCATGCCGTAGATCAAGCCAAAGTTGATCGCCTTGGCACTGCGCCGCTGGTCGGTGGTGACCTGCGCCAGGTCTACCCCGAACACTTCCGCAGCCGTGGCCCGGTGCACGTCCAGATCGTTCTGGAAGGCATGCAGCAAGCCTTCGTCCTTGGCCAGGTGGGCCATGATGCGCAGCTCGATCTGCGAGTAGTCGGCCGCCAGCAGGCGATACCCGGGCGCCGCGATGAAAGCCTGACGGATGCGCCGTCCCTCGGCGGTGCGGATGGGGATGTTCTGCAGGTTCGGGTCACTGGACGACAGGCGTCCAGTGGCGGCGACCGCTTGATGGTAGGACGTGTGGATGCGCCCGGTGCGCGGGTTGATCTGCTCGGGCAGGCGGTCGGTGTAGGTGCTCTTGAGCTTGCTCATGGAACGGTACTGCATGAGCACCTTGGGCAACGGATAGTCCTGCTCGGCCAGTTCGGCGAGCACCGCTTCGGCCGTGGAGGCTTGGCCCTTGGCTGTCTTGGAGATGATCGGCAAGCCGAGTTTCTCGTAGAGAATCACCCCCAATTGCTTGGGTGATCCCAGGTTGAATTCCTCGCCGGCGATCTCGAACGCTTCGCGCTCCAGGGCAACCATCTTTTCACCCAGTTCCACGCTCTGGATACCCAGCAGTTTGGCATCGACCAGCGCGCCCTGGCGCTCGATCCGTGCCAGCACCGGCACCAGCGGCATTTCGATGTCCTGCAGCACGGGCAGCAAGCTGGGCACTGCATCCAGCTTGGCCTGGAACAGTTGATGCAGGCGCAGGGTGATGTCAGCGTCTTCGGCGGCGTAGGGGCCGGCCTGTTCCAGCGCGATCTGGTCGAAGGTCAGCTGCTTGGCGCCCTTGCCGGCGATGTCGGCGAACTTGATCGTGGTGTGGTTCAGGTACTTGAAGGCGAGGCTGTCCATGTCGTGCCGAGTGGCGGTGGAGTCGAGCACGTAGGATTCGAGCATGGTGTCGAAGGCCACGCCCTGCACGTCTATGCCGTTGTCCTGGACGCCACCGATGGCACAGTTGGCGAGGATATTGATGTCGTACTTGGCGTGCTGGCCGACCTTGAGCTTGCGCGGATCCTCGAGCAGCGGCTTGAGCGCCAGCAGCACGGTATCGCGGTCGAGCTGTTCGGGCACGCCCATGTAGGAGTGCGTGAGCGGAATGTAGGCGGCTTCGTGGGGTTCGACCGCGAAGGAGATGCCTACCAGCTGCGCGCGCTGGGCATCCAGGCCGGTGGTCTCGGTGTCGAAGGCGAACAAGCTGGCCTGTTCGAGCTTCTGCAGCCAGACATCGAAGCGAGCCTGGTCGAGAATCGTTTCGTAGCGTACTTCGATGGCCGCGACCGGCTCCTGCGCCGGAGCCAGTTCTTCGCCGGCGCGCCGGGCTTCACGCTCGACGTCTTCGATCCAGCTGCGGAACTCCAGCTCGCTGTAGATGGCAAGCAGTGCATCGCGATCCGGCTCGCTGCACATCAGTTGGTCGACTTCCACGTCCAGCGGTACGTCGATCTTGATGGTGGCCAGTTCATAAGAGAGGAAAGCCATTGCCCGGTGCTCTTCCAGCTTGGCGGGCAGCGCCTTGGCGCCGCGAATGGCCAGGGCCGGGACCTTGTCGAGGTTCTCGTAGAGTTCCTTGAGGCCGCCGCCGATGCCGGTCAGCAGGCCCTGAGCGGTTTTTTCGCCCACGCCCGGCACGCCGGGGATGTTGTCGACCTTGTCACCCATCAGGGCCAGGAAGTCGATGATGTGCTCGGGACCGACGCCGAACTTCTCCTTGACGCCGGCGATGTCCAGCACGCTGCCGGTCATGGTGTTGACCAGGGTGATGTGGCCGTCGACCAGTTGCGCCATGTCCTTGTCACCCGTGGAAATGACCACCGGGCGATCGGCTGCCGCGCTGCTGCGGGCCAGGGTGCCGATGACGTCGTCAGCCTCGACGTTATCCACGCACAGCAATGGATAGCCCAGGGCCCGGACGCAGGCGTGCAGTGGCTCGACCTGTACCCGCAGGTCGTCGGGCATGCTCGGGCGGTTGGCCTTGTAGTCGCCGTAGAGGGCATCGCGGAACGTCCCGCCCTTGGCGTCGAAGACCACCGCGAACGGGCTGTCCGGATACTGCCGACGCAGGCTCTTGAGCATGTTCAGCACGCCCTTCACCGCACCCGTGGGCATGCCCTTGGAGGTGGCCAGCGGCGGCAGTGCGTGGAACGCCCGGTACAGATAGGAAGAACCGTCCACCAGGACGAGAGGAGCTTTGCTCATGAGCAGAATCAACCTTTTCGGCAAGTCCGGCGTTAGAATGCCCGGAGCTGTGACAACGAGAACTGTGACAACAAAGGGACAAGGTTATCATGCGTAACGTAAAACACCTGTTGCTCGCGGCTCTGCTGCTGACCAGCCCGCTGATGACCCTGGCTGCGGACGACGCGCCTTCGGCCGATCCGGACGTGACCATTCGCCAGGACGGCGACAAGACCATCCAGGAGTATCGCCAGAACGGCTTCCTGTATGCGATCAAGATCACCCCGAAGCACGGCAAGCCGTATTTCCTGGTGCGTGCCGATGGCACCGATGACAATTTCATCCGCTCCGACCAGCCGGACATGCTGATCCCGGCCTGGAAAATCTTCGAGTGGTGAGGCTGTAACCTTCAATTCAACCGGGCGCCGCCCCTTGCGGCGCCAGTATGGGCAAATCTACGACATGTCTGTGTTTACACCCTTGACCCGCGCCGAGCTCGAAACCTTTCTGGCCCCCTATGGCCTTGGCCGTCTGCGGGACTTCCAGGGAATTGCCGCCGGTACCGAGAACAGCAACTTCTTCATCAGCCTGGAGCAGGGTGAATACGTGCTGACGCTGGTCGAGCGCGGGCCGACCCAGGATTTGCCGTTCTTCATCGAACTGCTCGATGTACTGCACGACGCTCGGCTGTCGGTGCCCTATGCCTTGCGCACCACCGAGGGCGTGGCGCTGCGCACGCTTGCAGGCAAGCCGGCCCTGCTGCAGCCGCGCCTGGACGGTCGCCATGTGCAGGCGCCGAACAACCAGCACTGTGTGCAGGTGGGCGAGTTGCTGGGGCACATTCACACCGCCACCCTCGACGCACCGTTGGTACGCCGCACCGACCGTGGCCTGGACTGGATGCTGGAAGAGGGCGAGAAGCTGGTCGCCGACCTGGATACTGCAGCCGCGGCGCTGCTGCGTCCGGCCCTGGCCGAGATCCAGGCGCATCACGCACAGATTCTGGCACTGCCACAGGCCAACCTGCACGGCGACCTGTTCCGTGACAACGTGATGTTCGAGGGCACCCACCTAACGGGTGTGATCGACTTCTACAACGCCTGCTCCGGGCCGATGCTGTATGACCTGGCGATTACCGTGAACGACTGGTGCTCGGATGAGCACGGTACCCTCGATGCGCCACGCGCGCGGGCATTGCTGGGTGCCTATGCAGCCCTGCGGCCATTCACTGCGGCAGAGGCACAGCTGTGGCCACTGATGTTGCGTGTGGCTTGCGTGCGGTTCTGGCTGTCGCGCCTGATCGCGGCGCAGTCGTTTGCCGGGATGGATGTGTTGATCCATGATCCCAAGGAGTTTCAGGACCGGTTGGCGCTGCGGCAGAAAGTTGGGGTGCCGTTGCCTTTTGCTTTTTAGAGCTTGAGACCGTGGGGCGGCCTTCGCGGGCAGAGCCCGCTCCCACAGGAACCTGCTTCTGGCATGAATCCTCTCTCACAGGAACCTGCGTCTTGCCTGAACCTTCTCTCACAGGGCAGGGGTTCAGGCATGTGCGAGGAGCTTCAGAGCTTTTCCAGGCAGCCGGCGAGGTTGTCGGCCAGATTGCCCAGCAGGGTTTCGTAGCCGGTTGCGGTAGCGTCTTCGAAGCCACCCAGGGCGTCCAGCTCGGCCAGGGTCACCGGCAGCCCGGCAGTCAGGGTCTGCGCCAGCTTGGGGCGCATCGGCGGCTCGCTGAACACGCACGTCTTGCCCACTTCCTGCAGGCGCTGACGCATCGCGGCAACATGCTGTGCGCCGGGTTGTACTTCGGCGGCCACGGCGAATACACCCGCATGTTTGAGGCCGTAGGCCTCCTCGAAATAATCGAACGCCTCGTGGAAGACGAAGTAGGGCTTGCCCTGAATGCCAGCCACCCGAGCGGCCAGACGTGTGTCCAGGGCCTGCAGGCGCTGCGTGAAGGCGGTCAGGTTGGCCTGGTAGCGCGGCGCATTGGCAGGGTCGGCAGCGGACAGGTCGGCGGCCATGCGCGTGGCGATCACCCGAGCATTGACCGTCGAGAGCCACAGGTGGGCGTCCAGGGTGCCCGGGCGGTGGTCGTGATCGTGGTCCGATGCTTCCTCGTCATGGCCGTGGCTGTCTTCGGCAAAATGCCGCAGGTGCATGCCCGGCAGCGTCTGGATCGAGACCGTCGGCTTCTGCCGAGCCTGCAGCACGCGCGGCAGAAAACCTTCCATGTCCGGGCCGATCCAGTACAGCAGATCGGCGTCGGCCACCCGCCGCACGTCCGATGGCCGCAGCGCGTAATGGTGCGGCGAGGCACCGGGCGGCAGCAGCACTTCGGGCTGGCCGACACCGTCCTGCACGGCAGCCGCGATCAGCTGCACCGGCTTGATGCTGGTCAATACCCGCACTTGCGCCTGTGCCGGCAGGGCAGTCAGGCACGCGGCGAGGAAACCGATGGAAAGAGCAAAAATACGGACCACAATGAACACTCTCGGGGGCAAGAACAGGTAACATAATAACGTCTCTATCAGAATTCGTCGCCGCTCATGTCCAAAACACCGCTGGCCAGCCGTCCCCACGACCACTCACATTGCGTGCACCACGCGCTGAGCGAAGCCGATGCCTTGTGCCTGAAACAAGGCCTGCGCCTGACCGCCTTGCGTCGTCGCGTGCTGGAACTGGTCTGGCAAAGCCACAAGCCACTGGGTGCCTACGACATCCTCGCCGTGCTCAGCGAACAGGACGGCCGCCGCGCAGCGCCCCCCACGGTCTACCGCGCCCTGGATTTTCTGCTCGACAACAACCTGGTGCACCGCATTGCCTCGCTCAACGCCTTCATTGGCTGCAACCATCCCGAGCATGCGCATCAGGGCCAGTTCCTGATCTGCCGCGCCTGCCACGTGGCCGTGGAGCTAGAGCACAAGACCATCAGCGACGCCATCGTCGAAAGCGCCCTGGGTGTCGGCTTCGTCGTCGAGGGGCAAACCGTGGAAGTGGTCGGCCTGTGCGCGGCCTGTCAGGGGGCGTGATGAGCGAAGCCTTGATCCGCCTGGACCAGGTCACGGTGGCATTCGCCGGCCAGCGGGTGCTCGATGACATCCACTTGTGCGTGCAGCCCGGCGAAATCGTGACGCTGATCGGCCCCAATGGCGCCGGCAAGACCACCCTGGTGCGTGCCGTGCTCGGGTTGCTCAAGCCCGATTCGGGCAGCGTGTGGCGCAAGCCGCGACTGCGCATCGGCTACATGCCGCAGAAGCTGCACGTGGATCCGACCCTGCCGCTGTCGGTCCTGCGCTTTTTGCGCCTGGTGCCGGGTGTGGACCGTGCCCGCGCTCTGGCGGCGCTGGAAGAAGTAGGCGCCGCGCAGACCATCGACAGCCCGATCCAGACGGTGTCCGGCGGTGAGATGCAGCGGGTGCTGCTGGCCCGGGCACTGTTGCGCGAGCCGGAACTGCTGGTGCTCGACGAGCCGGTGCAAGGCGTCGACGTGGCCGGCCAGGCCGAACTGTATGCCCTGATCACGCGCCTGCGCGAACGCCACGGCTGCGGTGTGCTGATGGTTTCCCACGACTTGCACCTGGTCATGAGCACCACCGACCAGGTGGTCTGCCTGAACCGGCATGTGTGCTGCTCCGGGCACCCTGCGCAGGTCAGCGGTGATCCGGCGTTCGTCGAGCTGTTCGGCAGCCACGCTCCCAGCCTGGCCATCTATCACCACCATCACGACCATGCCCATGACCTGCACGGCAGCGTGGTCAGTGACACTCATGTACACGGAGACAGCTGCAAGCATGGCTGATTTTTTACTGTATGCCTTGCTGGCGGGGCTTTCCCTGGCAGTGGTGGCGGGACCGCTGGGCTCGTTCGTGGTGTGGCGGCGCATGGCCTATTTCGGCGACACCTTGTCCCACGCGGCCTTGCTGGGCGTGGCCCTGGGCTTCGTGCTCGACATCAGCCCGGCACTGGCGGTCACGGTAGGCTGCCTGCTGCTGGCGATACTGCTGGTGACCCTGCAGCAACGCCAGCCGCTGGCCTCGGACACGCTGTTGGGGATACTCGCGCCCAGCACACTGTCGCTGGGTCTGGTGGTGCTGAGCTTCATGCACGACGTGCGCATCGACCTGATGGGTTATCTGTTTGGTGACCTGCTGGCGATCAGTCCGACCGATTTGTATTGGATCATCGGTGGCAGTGTGGCCGTGCTCGCGCTGTTGATCGCCCTGTGGCGGCCGTTGCTGGCAATCACCGTTCACGAAGAGCTGGCACGGATCGAAGGACTGCCCGTGGCGGGCCTGCGCATGGCCTTGATGCTGCTGATTGCGGTGGTGATCGCGGTGGCGATGAAGATCGTCGGGGTGTTGCTGATCACCTCATTGCTGATCATCCCGGCGGCAGCCGCACAGCGGCATGCGCGCTCCCCCGAGCAGATGGCGCTGGGTGCCAGTGCGCTGGGGGTGATCGCGGTATGTGCCGGGCTGGCCTTGTCGTGGTTCAAGGACACGCCGGCCGGGCCTTCGATCGTGGTCAGTGCGGCGGTGTTGTTTTTGCTGAGTTTTGCGTTGCCCAAGCGGTAGTGGAGTGGCTGGCGCGAGTCGCTGTTATCTGTACACCTCGCGTCGATTGCCCAGCTGTGGACAGGCACAGACCCCGCTTTCCTCGGCCAAAGAGTGGTGGCCTCAGCGATTTTCGGCGTCCATATTTTCGCCGACACCCCCACGGTGTAGACTTGGCCGTTTTTTGGGCAAATAGAGAGTCGTAGCAATGAAGCCGTTCGTCTCCCGTTACCTGCTACTTGCCACACTTTCCCTGGTGTTGACCGCTTGCCAGACCTCACCAGCCGACCACGCCGCTGATGCGGGTCCGGATGCCTGGCAGCAGCTGGAAACAAACATTGCCAGCAGCGAACTGGCCACGGCCGAGGATCAACTGGTCAAGCTGCAGGCGCAGGCCCCGCAGGACCCGCGCCTCACCGAGGCGCAGCGGCAGCTGGCCGAAGCCTACCTGCAGCGCAGCCAGGTGATGCTGCAGAAAGGTGACGTCAACGCTGCCGCCACTGCGCTGGGCCGCGCCCGCGTGCTGATGCCCCAGGCACCGGCGCTCACCGGTGGCGTCAACGGCGCCATCGCCCAGGCCCGCAAGGCCGAACTGGAGAAAGCCGAAGCCGCCCTGAAAGCTGCCGAAGCCAGGCCCAAGGCCCTGGTGCTGGATCCGAACGCCAGCGTTTCAGCGGTGCCGTTGAAGATGCACAGCGCGCCGCAGCTGCGCGCGCAGATGCGCGACATCGCAACCGACGTCGTTCATTACCAATGCGATGTGATCATTCAGGTGGCCCAACCGGGCGAATATCGCCGGCTGGAGGCGCTGCTCAAGCAGCGCGTCAGCGAACAGTTGCCAGAGATGCAACTGAAGGTCGGTCGCCGTGTGGTCCACGGACAACCGACCCAGGTGGTGCTTATACCGCGCCGTTAAGCCGGAATGGCTTTGGCGGCCGGCTCGCGATCCCACACGCGGTGCTTGGCGATGGCGGCGATGAACGCCTTGATGGTGCTGTCATCGTCACCCACCAACAGGCCGGCATCTTCCTTCAGGCGCAACGCTTCGAGCAGCGCCTTGCCATCCTTGCTGATACCGATTGCCTTGAGGTGCTTGTAGGCCTCGAGCAGGTAATGCAGTGCCACGCCATCGGCGCTCAGTGCCTTGATCGAATCGGCACCGCCCGGCACCCACACTGCATCGAAGGCCACCGAAGGCAGGCCTTCCTGGGACGCGTCGACGGCCAGTGTCTTGCCATCGGCCGTCTTGACCGGTGCGCTGGTAGGGCCCAGCACCTTGGCATGCGCGCCTTCGGCCTTGAGCGCCTTCTGCAGCGCAGCGACTGCATTGCCGTCCACGCCGTTGGCAACCAGAATAGCGACCTTGCGGCTCTTGATGTCGCCGGACAACAGGTTCATCTGGCTCAGCGCAGGCGATTCCTTCAGCGAGGAAGGCTTGACCGATACGGTGCCCTTGGTAGGCGCCGGCAGACCCAGGTTGGCCGCAACGCGCGAAGCCAGTTCCAGATCGATGTTGGCCAGAATCTCGTTGACCTGACGGGCACGGATGTACTCGCGCTCGACCTTGCCCAACTCGAAGCTGTAGGCCGCGATGATGTGCTCTTTCTCGGCATGGCTCATGCTGTTGAAGAACAGCGTGGCCTGGGAGAAGTGGTCGGAGAACGATTCGCTGCGCTCGCGGACCTTGTGCGCATCGACACGCTCGGGATAGGTCTCGAAGCCGCCGTCGATGGGTGCCGATGGGGTTTCCTTCGGCCAGCCGCCGTCGATCGAGTTCGGTTCGTAGGAAGCACGGCCCTTGTCGATACGGGTGCGATGCTGGGCATCACGCTGACCGTTGTGGTTCGGCGCGATCGGGCGGTTGATCGGGATCTCGTGGAAGTTCGGCCCACCGAGGCGGCTGATCTGGGTATCGGTGTAGGAGAACAGACGGCCCTGCAGCAGTGGGTCGTTGCTGAAGTCGATGCCAGGCACGATGTGGCCCGGGCAGAACGCGACCTGTTCGGTCTCGGCGAAGTAGTTGTCCGGGTTGCGATCCAGCACCATGCGGCCCAGTGGAGTGACCGGGACCAACTCTTCGGGAATGATCTTGGTAGGGTCGAGCAGGTCGAATTCGAACTTGTGCTCGTCTTCTTCCGGCACGATCTGCACGCCCAGTTCCCATTCCGGGTAGTCGCCCATCTCGATGGATTCCCACAGGTCACGGCGGTGGAAATCGGTGTCCTTGCCGGCCAGTTTCTGCGCCTCGTCCCAGACCAGCGAGCAGGTACCGAACTTGGGCTTCCAGTGGAACTTGACGAATGTGCCTTTGCCCTCGCCATTGACGAAGCGGAAGGTATGGATACCGAAGCCCTGCATGGTGCGCAGGCTTTTCGGGATGGCGCGGTCGGACATGGTCCACAGCACCATGTGCGCCGACTCAGGCACCAACGAGACGAAGTCCCAGAAGGTGTCGTGGGCGGAGCCACCGGTCGGGATCTCGTTGTGCGGCTCAGGCTTCACCGCGTGGACGAAGTCGGGGAACTTGATCGCGTCCTGGATGAAGAAGATCGGCATGTTGTTGCCGACCAGGTCGAAGTTGCCTTCGTCGGTGTACAGCTTGACCGCAAAACCACGCACGTCGCGCACGGTATCGCCCGAGCCACGCGGGCCCTGTACCGTGGAAAAGCGCACGAAGACCGGGGTCTTTTTCGACGGGTCGCGCAGGAAGCCGGCCTTGGTCAGCGCCGAGTGGTCTTCGTAGGTTTCGAAAAAACCGTGGGCCGCGGTGCCGCGGGCGTGGACGATACGCTCCGGGATGCGTTCGTGGTCGAAGTGCGTGATTTTCTCACGCATGATGAAGTCTTCGAGCAGCGACGGGCCGCGCGGGCCAGCCTTGAGGGTGTTCTGGTTGTCGCTGATTTTCACGCCATGGTTGGTGCGCAGCGCCTGTCCGGTGCCATCGGCACGGAACTGCTCGAGCGATTCGAGCTTGGCGTTGGTGTTCTGGCGATCCAGGGTATCGGTGCCAGCGGCTTCGCTCTTGCCGGTAGGGGGGGTCTTGTTGCTCATCGGGCCTTAACTCCTTGGTTCACGGCAGTCCGTGGACGGACTCTGATAAGTACCCTCACCTGATCACGGCAGGCATGGGCCAGGGATACTCAGCAAGTGACCGGACGAATTGCGTGGACGTTCCTTTTTTTTCGCGAACGGTGGGTGGGCGAGCCTTTAGTCGCGTTATTGCCAAATCGCAGGTCGCCGCGAAAATAAATGCTAAATGCCACGGGATGCCTGGGCTAAAATGCGCGCCCGGCTACCCGCTGCCCCCATTCATGCGCCCCACAAGGTTCGCTACGTGATCGAGTTCCAAGATGTCCACAAGACCTACCGCGTGGCCGGTAGGGAAATTCCCGCGCTGCACCCCACCCGGCTCACGGTGCCGGCAGGCCAGGTGTTCGGCCTCATCGGCCACTCGGGCGCGGGCAAAAGCACGCTGCTGCGCCTGATCAACCGCCTGGAGAACCCCAGCGGCGGCACCATCATCGTCGACGGTGAAGACGTCACTGCCTTCGACGCCGACGCCCTGCGCGGTTTCCGGCAACAGGTCGGCATGATCTTCCAGCATTTCAATCTGCTGGCGTCCAAGACCGTCGCCGACAACGTGGCGATGCCGCTGAACCTGGCCGGCCGTCTGTCGCGCAAGGAAATCGACCAGCGCGTGGCCCAGTTGCTCGAGCGGGTGGGCTTGTCCGACCACGCACGCAAATACCCGGCGCAGCTGTCGGGCGGACAGAAGCAGCGCGTCGGCATCGCCCGCGCCCTGTCGACCAACCCGAAGATCCTGCTCTGCGACGAGGCCACCAGCGCGCTGGACCCGCAGACCACGGCCTCGGTATTGCAGTTGCTGGCCGAGATCAACCGCGAACTGCAATTGACCATCGTGCTGATCACCCATGAAATGGACGTGATTCGCCGGGTCTGCGACCAGGTTGCGGTGATGGACGCCGGGCGCATCGTCGAGCAAGGCACGGTGGCCGACGTGTTCCTGCACCCGCAACATCCAACCACGCGTCGCTTCGTCCAGGAAGACGAGCAGGTCGACGAGAACGAGCAGCGCAGCGACTTCGCCCATGTGGCGGGGCGGATCGTGCGCCTGACGTTCCAGGGCGAGGCCACCTATGCGCCGCTGCTGGGCACGGTGGCACGCGAGACCGGTGTCGACTACAGCATCCTGGCCGGTCGTATCGACCGCATCAAGGATACCCCCTATGGCCAGTTGACCCTGGCTATCACGGGCGGCGACATGGAAGCGGCCTTCGCTCGCTTCACCGCAGCCGACGTTCACATGGAGGTGCTGCGCTGATGGACCTGATCAACTTCTTCGCCAGTGTCGACTGGAGCGAAATCTGGCAGGCCACCCTGGATACGCTGGTGATGCTCGGCACCTCGCTGCTGTTCACCATCCTGCTGGGGCTGCCGCTGGGTGTCGTGCTGTTCCTCACCAGCCCACGGCAGATGTTCGAAAAGCCACGCTTGTACGCGGTGCTTTCGTTCATCGTCAACGTGGTCCGCTCGCTGCCGTTCATCATTCTGATCATCCTGCTCATCCCGGCCACGGTGGTGTTGGTAGGCACCTCGCTGGGGGTAGCCGGTGCAATTCCGCCACTGGTCATCGGCACCGTGCCATTCTTTGCCCGCCTGGTTGAAACCGCCCTGCGCGAGGTCGACCGCGGCATCATCGAGGCGACCCAGGCCATGGGCGCCACGACGCGGCAGATCATCACCCGGGCGCTGGTGCCCGAGGCCATGCCGGGGATCATCGCGGCCATCACCGTGACGACCATCACTTTGGTGTCGTACACCGCGATGGCCGGTGTGGTGGGCGCCGGAGGCCTGGGCGACCTGGCGATTCGCTACGGCTACCAGCGCTTTCAGGACAACGTGATGTACGTCACGGTGATCATTCTGATTCTGATGGTCCAATTGCTGCAGATGCTCGGCGACCGTCTGGTCGTGCATTTCTCGCGCAAATGATTCATGCCTCGCACCTCATTCATGCCTGGTAAATAGTTCACAGTCAGGCCCGCAGGGGCCGACAAGGAAACCGAAGATGAAAAGACTACTGGCCGCCATGGCCGCCGTCGCTGCACTGTCCGTCCAAGCCAACGAAACCCTGAGCGTGGCAGCCACTGCAGTGCCTCACGCGGAGATTCTCGAGTTCGTCAAGCCGCAGTTGGCCGAACAGGGCGTGGACCTCAACATCAAGGTGTTCACCGACTACATCCAGCCCAACGTCCAGGTGGCGCAGAAAGCCATGGACGCGAATTTCTTCCAGCACCAGCCTTACCTGGATGAATTCAACAAGGGCAAGGGTACCGACCTGGTCGCCGTGACCGGCGTCCATCTGGAGCCGCTGGGCGCCTATTCCAGCAAGATCAAGACCCTCGACGAGTTGGGCAACGGCGCCAACGTAGTGGTGCCCAACGACGCCACCAACGGCGGCCGCGCGCTGCTGCTGTTGCAGAAGTACGGGCTGATCCGCCTCAAGGACCAGAGCAACATCCTGGCGACCACCAAGGACATCGTCGAGAACCCCAAGGGCTTGAAGATCCGCGAGCTGGAGGCAGCGACCATCCCGCGCGTGCTGACCCAGGTCGACCTGGCCCTGATCAACACCAACTATGCCCTGGAAGCCAAGCTGGATCCGTCCAAGGACGCGCTGTTCATCGAAGGCAGCGATTCGCCGTACGTGAACATCCTGGTGGCACGCCCCGACAACAAGGATGCGCCGGCCATGCAGAAGCTGGCAGCCGCGCTGCACAGCCCCGAGCTCAAGCAGTTCATCACCGAGAAGTACAAGGGTGCAGTATTGCCGGCCTTCTGAGCCCGTGACGGCTTGACTCGCGCGTCCCTCAATCGCCCGCGACCAGCCCTGGAAGCTGGGCGATCATCTTGGCATTGTCGATCGGCCCGCGGATGAACCCACGCTGGCGCCCATCCGGCCCGATCAACGCCAGGTTGGCACTGTGCTCCACCAGGTAATTGGGCTTGCGCGTGTCGGCCGCGATGAATGGAATGCTGATGGCCCTGGCCAGTGTCTGCAGAGTGTCGACCGGCGCCACCCACCCCTGGAATCCCGCCTTGAAATAACCCAGGTATTGCTTGAGCCGCTCGGGCGTGTCGCGGTGCGGGTCGACGCTGATCAGCACCACTTGCAGGCGCTCGCGCGTGGCGTCCGGTAGCTGGTTCTGCACATCGCGCAGGTTGGCCAGCGTGGTGGGGCAGATATCCGGGCAGAACGTGTAGCCGAAGAACAGCAGCGACCATTTACCCTGCAGCCGGGTCAGGTCGACCACCGATCCGTTCTCGTCGGTCATGTGCAGGGCAGGCATCGCGCGGCTTTGCGCCAACAGGATGATGCCCGCATCGACCAGCCCGGCGCGGTCGGGTTGACGCTGTCCACTGAGCAGGTGATGAACGCTCAGCCCGATCAGCAGGGCAAGGGCGCCGGCAAGGGTAAACACGATTTTCTGCGTTCGGGTCATGGGCCTGGGATCGAGAGACGTTGGAGGAGGCGACGTTATCAGGCGAGCCGCAGCGAGGGTAGTGGTCAAGCGCCGTTATGAAATGTGTCCTGATTATGACAAATGCGTCTTAGCCTTCCCGATGGGCCAGCTATCGTTCCCACTTCACTTGCGTGACACTCGCCTGGAGCCTTCATGAACACCGCCGCATTGCGCGAGCAGATTCAACGTGCAACCGAACACGAGGCCGCTACCGGCCACCTGCATCAACGCCTGGAAAAACAGTTGCCGCAATTGCACCCGGCCATCGACCTGGCCGAGGGCGGCGGTGTCGCTTTGTGGCGCTTCGTCAGCGCCTACATCGAGGAAGTCCCGCAGTTGCTCGATGCGGCCAGCGAAGTCGCTGGCAAGGCCGGAATCGAGTCGCAGATCAAACCGGTATTGAAGATAGCCGAGGAGTATTTTCTGCGTCCGCCCGGAATTGTGGCCGGCCAGGAGGGGCTGGATGGCCTGCTCGACGAAGCCTACCTGGCGCATCGCCTGGTCGAGGAAGTCAACGACCTGTACATCCGCCACCTGGGCCAGCCACTGATACCGCTGGACATGACCGTGGCCAACCTGATCGCTCACCAGTTGATCGGTGAAACGTTCGCCAACCAGCTGGATGAAGTCGTGCATCACTCGATGGCTCAGATGCTCTGTGACGAGCGCTTCGAGCTGCCGTCGGTGCTGGCCTATCGCGACAAGCTGATCAGCCCTGAAACCGGCGCGGCGTGGCAGCAATGGCCGTGCATGTCACGGCGCCTGGGTATTGGCCTGGACCTGAACTCGGCCAGTTCCTGAGGGCCTGCACAGGGCTTGGCGAGCGGTCGTCGCCAGGCCCCGTGCAGCCGGTCTGCGCTGTCGTGCTAGCTGCCGAAGCCTGCCGTGGTGCGCAGCCGACCCTCGATACGCCGCTTCAGCCCGCGGCTTTCGATGACCATCCGCGAGCCCTTGCTCTGATTGGCCCGACCCCAGTCTTCCAGCAGTTCCAGGCACGAGTGGTCGATGTAGTTCAACCCGGCCAGTGGCACATGCACGGTCGTACCCTCCGGAATGCTCGCCAGGGCTTTGGTCAGGGCGGGTACCTTGAGAAAGGTCGCCGAGCCCACCATGCGCAGTTCCACTTCACCCGGTGCCTGGTCGATCAGGGTGATCTTCAGACGTGCCGCCTTGAAGGCCAGCTTCAGCAAGGTCAGGGCGAAACCCAGCAGCACACCGGTGAGCAGGTCGGTGAAGACGATTGCCAGCGCCGTGGCCGCGTAGGTGAACATCGGCATCCGGCCGTAGCGGCCCAGGCCCTTGAAGGCCTTGAAGTCGACCAGCTTGACGCCGGTGAAGACCAGCACGCCCGCCAGGCTTGCGACCGGGATGCTTTGCAGCAGGCTGGACAGCAGAACCACGAACCCCAGCAACCAGACACCGTGCAGGATCGCCGACATGCGTGTCTGTGCGCCGGCCTGGACATTGGCCGAGCTGCGCACGATCACGCCGGTCATGGGCAGCGCGCCCAGAATGCCGCAGAGCATGTTGCCTACACCTTGTGCCGACAGCTCGCGGTCGAAATCCGAACGCTGGCCGTTGTGCATGCGGTCGACCGCTGCTGCCGAGAGCAGGGTTTCGGCACTGGCGATGAAGGCCACGGCGATCGCGGCGATGAGCAGGGCTGGATCGGCGAGGTTGAGCAGGTCTGCCGGGCGCAGCCAGTCGATGGCTTCCGCCAGGTTCGCCGGCACTTCGACACGCTTGACCGGCATCGCGAAGAACAGGCTGAGGCCCGTCGCCAGGCCCACACCGAGCAAGGCACCGGGCACGAAGCGTAGTTTTTGCGGGCGCAGCTTTTCCCACGCATACATCACGGCAATGGTCAGCAGGCCCAGCAAGCCAGCCTGCCAGCCCAGCCCGCCACCGATGCTGGGGATGGCCTGGCCGACCACGGCGGGAAATTCGATCAGGTTGCTCAAGCCCGAGGGTTGCGGCGCCCGGTCGAGCATTACATGCACCTGGGACAGCACGATCAGTACGCCGATGCCGGCGAGCATGCCGTAGACCACTGCCGGTGCGGTGACGCGGAACCAGCAGCCGAGCTTGAACCGCCCGGCCAACAGTTGCAGCAGGCCGGCCAGCAGCAGGATCGGCCCGAGCATGGCCATGCCATGCTGGCGAACCAGCTCGAAGACCAACACCGCCAGGCCGGCGGCGGGACCACTGACCTGCAACGGCGACCCGGCCAGGAATCCGACCACGATACCGCCGATGATGCCGGTGATCAGGCCTTTGGAAGGCGGCATTCCCGAGGCGATGGCGATACCCATGCACAACGGCAGCGCAACCAGAAACACCACGACCGAGGCGAGCAACTCGCGCGGCAACACTGCTTTCATCTGTGCAATATTCACGTTCAATCTCCTGCAAGCATTCAGGCGAGCCGGGCCGCACTTTTCGACAGGCAGCAGCGTGCCTGCCCAATCCCCTGAAGCCCAGCCAACGCGGCTGGGTACAGGTGGATTCGGCAAGCGAACGATGAGGTGTGCTGTCGACAGATTACGGCCAGACGGGCCCTGTCATACGAATGACGCGGCTACCTAGAACCGGCCCTTGGGCGTCGCGCTCGGGGTCGTGGTCATTCTGTCGAGGGGACGGAAGCAGTCCTGTTCGGCGTCGTAGGCCTTGATCTCGCTGGTTTCGATGTTGTAGATCCAACCGTGGATGAACAACTGGCCGCTGGCCATGCGCGAGGCTACCGATGGGTGCGTGCGCAGGTGCTGCAGCTGGGAGATGACGTTTTCTTCGGTCAGCACTTTCATGCTTTCGGCTTCGTTGGCGCAGTTGCAGTTGTCTTCGACGACCGTGCGGGCCACTTCCGAATGGCGCAGCCAGGCCTTGACCGTTGGCATCTTTTCCAGCGAAGCCGGGTTGAGCACGGCACGCATGGCGCCACAGTCGGAGTGGCCGCAGACGATGACGTGCTGCACGCCCAGCGCCAGGATGGCGTATTCCAGCGCTGTGGAAACGCCGCCGTTCATTTGCCCGTAGGGCGGTACGACGTTACCGACGTTGCGGGTGACGAACAGGTCGCCGGGGGAGCTTTGGGTGATCAGTTCAGGGACGATTCGCGAGTCTGCACAGGTGATGAACATGGCCCGTGGCGCTTGCGCAGTGGCAAGCTTCTTGAACAATTCCTGTTGCTGGGGGAAGACGTCATGATGGAAATGCAGGAAGCCGTCGACGATCTGCTTCAGGGAGGCTTCAGCCGTATCGGCATGGCTCGGTGTAGGATCCTTGTCGCTCATGATTCATCCTCTTGCTGGATTTGAGATGGTTCCCAGTTTACCGGGTAAAAATTCCCACAGCTCATGGCTGGATGAGACGATTCACACAGGATTATGACTCGTGAGTCATTTGTCACTAACCCTACCGGTGAAAACTTAACTGAACCTGAATCGAGGCGTCTATTGCGCGGGGATGAGGGTTGTCGAGACGATGAACTGTGTTACAGGAGCACGCGGTCCCTGTAGCAGCGGCGCGAGCCGCGTCAGGCGTCACCGCGTTTTCCCAGATGCACCACATGGACCGCCGACGCGGCTCGCGCCGCTGCTACAGGGATCATGCGATCCGCAACCACGGTGCAAGCCGCTCCGGTGTCGGCTGTAGCAGCGGCGCAAGCCGCGTCATGAGGGCATACGGTGCAGCTGGCGGTTCAACGCACCAGGCAGGGACGCTTGTTGTCGAACTGCCAACCCGAGATCAGGTATTGCATGGCGATGCCGTCATCGCGCGCGCCGAGGCCCTTGGCCTTGTACAGCTCGTGGGCCTTGGCCACTTCGTCCATGTCGATGTCCACGCCCAGGCCCGGTTTGGCCGGCACCTTAACGAAGCCATCGACGATCTGCAGCGGCTCTTTGGTCAGACGCTGGCCGTCCTGCCAGATCCAGTGCGTGTCGATCGCGGTGATCTCACCCGGCGCCGCAGCCGCCACCTGGGTGAACATGGCCAGGGAAATGTCGAAGTGGTTGTTGGAGTGCGAGCCCCAGGTCAGCCCCCAGTCGTTGCACATCTGCGCCACCCGTACCGACCCCTGCATGGTCCAGAAATGTGGGTCGGCCAGCGGGATGTCCACCGACTGCAGCTGGATGGCATGGCCCATCTCGCGCCAATCGGTGGCAATCATGTTGGTGGCGGTGGGCAGGCCGGTGGCACGGCGGAACTCGGCCATGACTTCACGCCCCGAGTAGCCGTTCTCCGCGCCGCATGGGTCCTCAGCGTAGGCCAGCACATGGTGCTGGTCACGGCACAGGCCGATCGCCTCCTTCAATGACCAGGCACCGTTGGGGTCCAGGGTGATGCGCGCCTCGGGGAAGCGCTCGGCCAGTGCGGTCACCGCCTCAATCTCCTCGGCACCGCGCAGCACGCCACCCTTGAGCTTGAAGTCATTGAAGCCGTACTTGGCCTTGGCCGCTTCGGCCAATCGCACGACCGCCTCGGGGGTCATTGCCTTTTCATGGCGCAGGCGGCTCCAGTCGTCGCCGGCGTCCGGCTCGCTGCGGTAGGCCAGGTCGGTCTGGCCACGATCACCGACGTAGAACAGGTAGCCCAGCATCTTCACGGCGTCGCGCTGCTGGCCTTCACCCAGCAGCGCCGCCACCGGCACCTCGAGAAACTGCCCAAGCAGGTCGAGCAGGGCGGCTTCCATGGCCGTCACGGCATGGATGGTGATGCGCAGGTCGAAGGTCTGCAGGCCGCGGCCGGCGCTGTCACGGGCGGCGAAGGTGGTGCGCATGCGGTTGAGGATCTGCTGGTACTGGCCGATGGGCTGGCCCACCACCAGGCTGCGGGCGTCTTCCAGGGTTTCGCGAATGCGCTCGCCCCCGGGCACCTCGCCAACACCGGTGTTACCCGCGCTGTCCTTGAGAATCACGATGTTGCGGGTGAAGAACGGGCCGTGGGCGCCGCTGAGATTGAGCAGCATGCTGTCGTGCCCGGCAACCGGGATGACTTGCAGGCTGGTGACGACAGGAGCGTTGTGCGCGGTCATGTTGTTTTCCTTCTCCATGTTGTTGTCCTTGTCATTGAATCCACGCCAGGCGCCGCATGGGCCTGGCGAAAACAGTGCAGGCCGGCGTGCCCGTCAGAGCGGCCGGGCCTGCGCGGGTTCGGCCAGGCCATTGGCAGGCTTGCCGGGCTTGGGCTGGGTACGCGCGAAGAACACCACGATCGCGGCCAGCACCGAGGTACCGGCCAGGCCGTACAGCCCGCCCTGAATGGAGCCCGTGCTCTGCTCCAGAAAGCCGAAGGTGGCCGGTGCGACGAAGCCACCCAGGTTGCCCACCGAGTTGACCAGGGCGATCACCGCCGCAGCGATGCGTGCATCCAGGTACGCCTGGGGAATCGGCCAGAACAGCGACGAGGCCGACTTGAAACCGATCGCGGCGAAACACACGGCGACGAAGGCGAACACCGGCCCACCGGTGGTCGACATGAACATCCCGGCGGCGGCGATCAGCAAGGCCGTGGCCACCCATGCCTGCTGGAACTTGAACTTGCCGGACAGGGCCGCGAAGCCGTACATGGCAATGATCGAGATCAGCCAGGGTATGGAATTGAGGAAGCCCACCTGCAGGTCGTCCAGGCCGCCCATTTTCTTGATGATGCTGGGCAGCCAGAAGGTCGCCGCATAGATGGTCAGCTGGATGCAGAAGTAGATCAGGCAGAACAGCAGGATCTGGCGATCCCTGAGCAGGGTGCCCAAGGTAGGCTTGACGGTGTGCATGGCATCACGTTCGCGCTGTTCGCGGTCAATCTCGCCCACCAGCGTGTCTTTCTCTTCCTGGGTCAGCCATTTGGCGTCGTGAACCTTGGAATCCAGCCAGAACCAGACGAAGAAGCACAACAGCACCGAGGCCAGGCCTTCGATCAGGAACATCCACTGCCAGCCGTGCATGCCCAGCCCTTCGATCTGCAACAGGGCACCGGCCAGTGGCCCGGAAATCAGCGAGGCCAGGGCCGAACCGCTGAGGAAAATCGCAATCGCCTTGCCACGCTCGACCCCAGGCAACCAGCGGGTGAAGTAGTAGATCACCCCCGGGAAGAAACCGGCTTCGGCGATCCCCAGCAAAAAGCGCAGGATGTAGAAATGGGTTTCGTTCTGAATGAACGCCATCATCGTCGCGACGATGCCCCAGGTGAACATGATCCGCGTCAGCCAGACCCGTGCGCCGACTTTCTGCAACAGCATGTTGGACGGCACTTCGAACAGGGCATAGCCGATGAAGAATAACCCGGCGCCGAATCCGTAGGCTGCCGCACCGATGCCCAGGTCATGCTCCAGGTGCGTGCGCACGAAGCCGATGTTGACCCGATCGATGTAGTTGACGATAAACATGATGACGAACAGCGGAAGTACGTGACGCTTCACTTTCGAGACGGCGCGGGCCAGGACGGCATCGCCGGTTGCAACGTTTGAATTGCTCACAATTCAAATCTCCCACTGATTGTTTTTATGCGGGTAGTGTGTGGATCGAGCGGCAGCTGGGTGCTCGGTCGGCAGACATCATACAACTCAGCATGATTCAAACTCAACGCTTATGCAGGCTTTAAGCATGCCATCCGTCGTTGTCATACATCTTGGCGAGCAGGTGGCGATGTCGATGGTCATTCCGCGAAACCCGTACCGAGCCCCGCGCAATGCCTGAGTGATACACCCAAGGTATGATCGGACTTTTCCTCAAGGGGGGCTCATCGATGTCCAAGCGACCCAACAGCCTGGCCCATGTGCTGGTCGAGGCCTTGAGCCAGCAGATCCGCCTGGGCACCTTGGCGCCAGGGGCCAAACTGCCGTCGGAGGGCGCCATCGTGGCCGAGCACGGGGTCAGCAGGACCGTGGTGCGCGAAGCCTTGTCACGCTTGCAGGCGTCCGGGCTGGTGGAGGCCCGGCATGGCGTCGGCACCTTCGTTTTGCAGCGCGAGCCGGCCCATGGCCTGCGCTTGAACGTGGATACGGCGCTCAGCGTGCGCGGCATCCTGGAATTGCGCCTGGGCCTGGAAACCCAGGCGGCGGCTTTGGCGGCCAAGCGTCGTAGCGACGCTCAACTGGAACGCATGCGCAAGGCGCTGGATGACTATCAACGCTCGCTGGCCAACAACGACAGTTGCGTGGAGGAAGACAAACGCTTTCATCAACTGATTGCCGAGGCGACCGGCAATACGTATTTCACCGACATCCTGCAGCACCTGGGCGATGCGATGATCCCGCGCACTCGTCTGAATGCGCTGGAGAAAGGTGACGCCGATCTGTCCCAGCTAGGGCAGTTGGCGAACCTCGAGCATGAAGCGATCTACCAGGCCATTCGCAAGCAGGATGCCGACGCGGCGCGGGCGGCGATGTGGCTGCATTTGAGCAACAGCCGTGATCGTTTCAATGCCGATTGAAGGGAAGGCCTTTTACTGAAGGGATTCGGTGAGGGCCTCTTCGCGGGCAGAGACCCGCTCCCACAGGAGTAGAACGCCTTTTTACTGAAGGGTGTCAGTGAGGCCCTTTCGCGGGCAGAGACCCGCTCCCACAAGGATGGTCACCCATTCACATACCTGTGGGAGCGGGGCGGGCGGCGAGCCCTCTGCCCGCGAAGAGGCCGGCTGCCTCGATCAATGGCTGGTGGACTGCCCCAGGTCATCGCCGGAAGTGTGTTTCATGTCGTCACCGCGCATCTGCTTGACGTCACTGGCCGACACCGCCGAGCCCTGGTTGCCCCAGCTGGTGCGGATGAAGTTCACCACGTCGGCCACTTCCTGGTCGGACAGGCGCCAGGCGAAGGCAGGCATGGTGAACGTCGACGGCGCCGTGTGCGTCGCTGGCAACGTGCCCCCGGCCAGTACGATATGGATCAACGAACTGGCATCCTCGGTCTGCAGCACCGGGTTGCCGGCCAAGGCCGGGAACACCCGGGTATAGCCCTGGCCATCGGTCCGATGACAGGCTGCGCAGTTGTCGATGTACAGCCCGGCGCCGACCTTGCTGTCGTCGCCCTTCCACAGCGCATCGGCCACGCGCGCATCGTATTCATGCGGCTTGTCGGCCCGGTCCACTGCCGGAAGCGTCTTCAGGTAGCGGGCAATTGCGGTCAGGTCTTCATGGCTCATGTACTGCATGCTGTGCTCGACCACGTCGCTCATGCCGCCGAACACCGCGCTGCGGTCGCTGCGGCCGGTCTTGAGAAACTGCACCAGTTGCTCTTCGCTCCAGCTGCCCAGGCCGTCCTTGTGATCGCCGCGCAGGCTCTTGGCGATCCAGCCTTCGAGCGGTGCGCTGCCAGCCAGGAAGTCGGCGCTGTCGGCGGCGCTGAGGGCCTTCTCCTGCATGGTGATCGCCCGCGGCGTATGGCAGGCGCCGCAATGCCCGAGCCCTTCGACCAGATAGGCACCGCGGCTGATCACCGGATCCGAGCCCGGCGGTGGCTGATAGGCACTGACCTTGGGCGCGAACAGACCACGCCAGATCGCCAACGGCCAGCGCATGCTCAACGGCCAGGGAATGTCGGTGGCCTTGTTCGGCTCGGCCACCGGCGCCACACCCTTCATGAAGTAGGCATACAGGGCCTGCATGTCGGCATCGCTGACCCGCGCATACGACGGGTAGGGCATGGCCGGGTACAGGCTGCTGCCGCTCTTGCCGATGCCGTGGCGCACGGCCTTGTCGAAGTCGTCGAAACTGTAATTGCCGATGCCGTCGCCGTGCGGCGTGATATTGGTCGAGTAGACCGTGCCTATCGGGGTTTCCATGCCCAGCCCACCCGCGAATGGCGCACCGCCCTTGGCGGTATGGCAAGCCACGCAGTCACCGGCACGGGCCAGGTAGCGACCCTGCTCGATCAGGGCGTCGTCGGACTCGGCGGCCCAGGCCGGCAGACTGGTCGACAGGCTGGCCAGCAAGGTCAACGCAGCGATCTGGATAACGTTCATCTCTGCGCTCCTTATGCCTGCACCAGCGGGCCGGGGTTCTTCAGGTACTGCTCGCGAATGGCCCGCGCCGACCAGTAGGTCAATGCCGCCACCAGGCCAGTGGGGTTGTAGCCAAGGCCCTGAGGAAAGGCCGAGGCGCCTGGAACGAACACGTTAGGCACATCCCAGCACTGCAGATAACGGTTGATCGCGCTGGTCTTGGGGTCGGTACCCATGATCGCGCCGCCGTTGAGGTGGGTGGTCTGGTAGGAGGCAGTGTTGAAATGCTCGCCGACCTTCTTGCCGAGCAGGGCAATGGCCTTGGGGTTCATGGCCTGGGCGACCTTGCTCATTTTCTCGACCATGAAGCGGTTCATCTTGATGTCGTTTTCCTGCCAGTCGAAGGTCATGCGCAGCAACGGCAGGCCATAGGCATCGCGGTACACCGGGTCCAGGTCCAGGTAGTTGCCGCGATAGGACTGATGGGCGCCGTGGGCATCCATCGACACCTGATGGGTGTAGTAGTCGGCAGTGGCCTTCTTCCAGGCACTGCCCCAGGCAGGCGTACCGGGTGGATTGGCCGTGCCGGCGATGGGCCGGCTGCCGGCCTGGTTGACCCACATCGGCGAGCCGCCGACGAAGCCATGGGGGCCATGGTCGAAGTTGTCGGCGTTGAAGTCGTCGAACGCCACGCCGTTGCCACCGGCACCGATGAAGTTGTTGGTGTGGGTGTCCTTGTCGAAGAAAGCCTTGATGGTGGCCATGTTCTGATAGGCGAAATTCTTGCCGACCACACCTTCGCCGGTCTTGGGGTCGTAAGGCTGGCCGATGCCGGAGAGCAGCATCAAGCGCACGTTGTTGAACTGGAAGGCTGCGAGGATCACCAGGTCCGCCGGTTGCTCGACCTCACGGCCCTGGGCATCGACGTAGGTCACCCCGGTTGCCTTGCGCTTGCTGCTGTCCAGGTTGACCCGCAGCACGTGGGCATTGGTGCGCAGCTCGAAGGTGTCGACCTGACGCAACGCCGGCAGAATGTTCACGTTCGGTGACGCCTTGGAATACATGTAGCAGACATAGCCGCTGCAGAAGCCGCAGAAGTTGCAGGGGCCCATCTGCGCACCATAGGGGTTGGTATACGGCCCCGAGGTATTGGCCGAGGGCAGGTTGTACGGCTTGTAACCGACCTCGGCCGCAGCCTTCTGGAACAGCTGCGCCGACACGGTGTTCTTCTGCGAGGCCAGCGGGAAAGGGTTGGAACGATCCGGGGCATACGGGTTGCCACCCTTGCCTTCGCCGACACGCACCCCGTTCACCGTCCAGGCCTGACCCGAGGTGCCGAAGACTTTTTCGGCAAAATCGAAGAACGGTTCCAGCTCTTCATAGCTGACGCCGAAATCCTGGATGGTCATGTCCTTGGGAATGAACTGCTTGCCGTAGCGCTCTTCGTAGTGGCTGCGCATGCGCAGCTCGATGGGATCGACCCGGAAATGCACGCCGGACCAATGCAGGCCGGCACCGCCGACGCCTTTGCCTGGCAGAAACGCACCCAACTGACGGTTGGGCAGGGCGACGTCGTTGACGCTGTGACGGATGGTCACGGTTTCCTTGGAGATGTCCTGGAACAGCTTCTTGCGCACGCTGTAGGTCAGCTCGTCGATCACCTGTGGATAACTGCCGTCGGGGTAGGTGTCCTGCATCGGGCCGCGCTCCAGCGCGACCACGTTGAGGCCCGCCTCGGTGAGCTCCTTGGCCATGATCGCGCCGGTCCAGCCGAACCCGACGATGACCGCGTCGACCTTCTTCATTACCGTTGCCATGTCAGGCCCTCTCGCCGCGAATCGACACTGCCGGGAAAGGGTATTGTTCGTTGCGTTCCACCCAGTCCATGAAATCGGCGCGTGCGCCGGGAAAACCGATCTGCGTCCAGCCGACCATGCCTTTGTTGCCGCCATGCACCGGATCGCAGAAGAAGCCTTCGCGGGTGTTCTGCAGCATCAGACTGAAAAATGCCGTGGCCGGCAATTCCTCGAAAACCAGCTCGCCTGCTTCGATCTTGCTGAGAATACGCTCCTGGGTAGCGCTGTCTTGCTCGGCAAAGCTTTTGCCTGATTGAGCCTTGCACCAGGTGTCCGTGGCAGCGATGCCCAAGCGATAGATCTGCTGTGGCACCAACTGCAGCTGATAGCCCATTTGCGGCGCGGCGTCGGTGACGAACGGACCCTGCATGTACCACAGCGCGCCGGTGGCGTAGGGCGTGTTCATCTGACGGTCGATGAATTCCGCCGCTCCGGCTTCCAGAGCACCGGGGCCCAGATCGTCCGCCGGAATCAAGCGAGCCACTGCGGCTTGGACGAACGCCCATTCTTCAGCGGTGAAAAATGACGGCTGGTAGTCGGCGGCAGGCGCGGGGGCTGGCGCTGGCGCTGGCGAGCGAGTATCGGCATAGGCAGTCAGGGCAGCGACGCCCAGGCCACTGCTGGCAACGGTCACCACCGGAATGAGGGTCAGGGTTTTGCGCAGAAAATCCCGGCGCGGGTTGTTTTCTTGCTCGGACATCAAGGTTCTCATCAGCTGTTCGATACGGTTTTATCGATGCGCAGCCCAGCGGTACGTGTTCGTTGCACCACGCGGCCGGAGGCGGGTGGTGCTTTGTTGAAGGCGCAGACGCGACACATTCGGCACGAAGCCAGGCGCGGCAAAATGCCGCCCTGACGGTTCAGCCGATAAATGTATCTATTTGTGACGCCAAATGAAACCGGTTTCAGCCTACCTGTGCTCAGTCTTCACGTCTTTCGTTACCCGAACGGCTCACGTCTTGACGCCCAGATCGAGCAACAGCGCTTCGATACCCGGCTCGCTGCCAGCGAAGCTCTCGACCAGTTCCGCAAAAGGTCGCGTCCCTCCCGATGCCAGAATCAAACGTTCGAAATCCCCGCCGACCTGACTCGAGAACAGCCCCTCACGCTTGAAGCGGGCGAACAGATGAGCGGCCAGCACCTGCGCCCAGACATAGCTGTAGTACCCGGCGGCGTAGTCGGCGCCGGTGAACAGGTGGGCGAAAGTGTTGAGCCAACGAACATAGGGCGGATGACGGACGATCTGCGTCTGCTCCAGCACCTGTTCGCCAATCTGCTGCGCCGACAGGGTGTCGCTGTGGCTGTGCAGGCGATAGTCGACCAGAGCGTATTCGAGTTGCCACAGTAGGGCCTGGCCACGAAAGCGGGCCTGGGCCGCGAGCGCCCGCTCGACGAAGGCGGTACCGATGGCTTCGCCGGTCCGGTGATGTCGCGACATCGATTGCAGAACTTCAGGCTGCATGGCCCAGTGCTCGAACACGCCGCTGGGCAATTCCACCGCATCTTCGGCCACGCCCTTGATGCCAGAGACGCTGCCATGGTCGATGCGGGTCAGTACATGGTGCAGCGCATGCCCCAGCTCGTGGAAGAACGTCTGGATTTCGCCCAGGCTCAGCAGGCAGGGAAACGCTGGCATGTCGGCGGCGAAATCACACCCCACGTGGGCGATGGGCAGCTGCAGCCGACCATCGGCGAAACGGTGGCGGTCACGCAAGGCTTCCATCCAGGCACCCGCGCGTTTCTTCGGCCGACTGTGCAGGTCCAGGTAGATATGGCCCAGGACCTGCCCCTGCTCGCTGAGTTGAATCAGGTGCACCGATGCCGGCTGGCGCGGTGCTGGCGGGCATTGCAGCCACTGCACGTCGAACAGCTGCTCGAGCAGACGCTGCAGCCCATCGAGCACCGCCTGCACGGGAAAGTACTCACGCACCTTGAGCTCTGTCACCCCATGATGGATCTGCAGGTATTTCTCCTGATAGTAATTGCAGTCCCAGGGCTGCAGCGCCGGCACTCCGAACAGCGCGGCCAGTTCCTGCAGCGGGGCGAACTCCGCCTGCGCCGCAGGGCGGACCTTGTCGATCAATTGCAGCAAGAGCTGCTCCACGTCCGCGGCCTCGTCGAACATGCGCGTGGCCTGGGCCAGCGAGGCATAGCTGCGATAGCCACCCGCTTCGGCCAGCTCGGCGCGGGCGGCAAGGATGCGTTGCAGCACCGGTCCATTGTCATAGGTTCCGGCCTGCGGGCCTTGCTCCGAAGCCTGGGTGTAGAAGGCGCGGTAAACCTGCTCGCGCAGCGCGCGGTCATGAGCCTGGCTCAATACCGCCAGCACCAGTGGCAGCTCCAGTGGCAGCCGCCAGCCCGACTGGCCGGCCTCGCGCGCGCATAGCGCCATGCTGGCAAGTACCGCGGGAGCAATGCCTGCCAGAGCGGTTTCGTTGTCGAACGCCAAGGCCCCGGCTTCGCTGGCTGCACTCAGGTTGTCGGCAAAGGTTTGGTACAACCCGGCCAGCTCCATCTGCAGACGCCCAATGCGCTTTTGGATCGACGGCTGGGTGCCTACCCCGGCCAGGCGCGAAGCACGCAACGCATGGCTCAATGCAGCCTGCTGGGTCGGATCGAAATCGAGCGCCTGCGGGCTCTGCTGCAACAGCTGCAGCACGGCATGCACGGTACGGTTGTGCTTGATGGCCAATTCATAGGCCTGCACCCGATCGCGGCAGCGCGCATAGGCGTCGATCACCGCCAGGTGCTGATGACGACTGAGCAACTGCTCGGGCTGCAGCACCGCCAGCAGGCGCTGGTGCATGTCTTCCAATGGCTTGACCAAGCCTTCCCATGTAGGTGCCGCGAGCTGCTCGGGGAGCAATTGCGCCAGCTGCCGGAGGTTGGTCTGGATCACATGCTCGATCGCCGGCTCGACGTGTTCGGCCCTGATCAAGTGGTAGGGGATCACATCGTGATGGCCCAGCAGGGGGTTTTCGGCAAGCAGGGCGGGGAGTACAGCGAGGTGCGCAGCGGTCATGTTCGATTCCTTGAATGACGCCTGAGTGGCGCGCCAGTCTAGGAACGGGAACGAAGCATGACGTGGTAGCCGGCTATTGCCGTCGGCCTGCCCTTGCGGCAAGTCGACGGCACGCCTGGCTCAAGGCTTCTTGAGCTTGGGGTTGGGAAAGAACTGCACCGGTTGCGAAGTGGGCCGGGCGACCTTGACGGCCACCTTATTGACCCGCGTGCCCAGCTCGCTGGGCACCGATTGGCCCTGCGCGTTCAGCGTGTCGCTGTAGCCGCAGGCCACGCATTCGCGATGCGGAACTTCGTCCACGCTCCACATCATCAGCTTGTCCGGCTCGCTGCAGGCCGGGCAGACGGCCCCGGCGATGAAGCGTTTCTTGGTGATCATGCTGCCGCTTCCTCACTCAACCCGCTGTGGCGCAGCAGCGCATCGATGGAAGGCTCGCGGCCGCGGAAGTCGACGAACAGCACCATGGGTGCCTGCGACCCGCCGCGGGCCAGAATGGCTTCGCGGAAAGCGCGGCCAGTGTCGGCGTTGAGCACCCCGTCTTCCTCGAACTTGCTGAACGCGTCAGCCGACAGCACTTCGGCCCATTTGTAGCTGTAGTAACCGGCCGCGTAGCCACCGGCGAAGATGTGCGCGAAGCTGTTGGGAAAGCGGTTGTAGGCCGGTGGACGCATGACCGAAACCTCGTCGCGGACACCGTCGAGCACTTCCATCACGCTGCGGCCGTCGCCGTGGGAGGCATGCAGTTCGAAGTCGAACAGCGAGAACTCGATCTGCCGGACCATCATCAAGCCGGACTGGAAGTTCTTCGCCGCCAGCATCTTCTCCAGCAGGTCCTGGGGCAACGGCTCGCCGGTTTCGTAGTGACCCGAAATCAGGGCCAGGCCTTCGGGTTCCCAGCACCAGTTTTCCATGAACTGGCTGGGCAACTCGACTGCGTCCCACGCCACGCCGTTGATACCCGAGACGCCCACATGCTCGACCCGCGTCAGCAGGTGGTGCAGGCCATGGCCGAACTCGTGGAACAGGGTGGTGACTTCATCGTGGGTCAACAGCGCGGGCTTGCCGGCATCGGCCGGGGTGAAATTGCATACCAGATTGGCCACCGGGCTCTGCAACTCGCCGGCCTCGGTGCGACGCCGGTCGCGCGCGCCGTCCATCCAGGCGCCGCCGCGCTTGTTGGCGCGCGCATAGAGATCGAAGAAAAAGCGGCCCACGTGCTGGCCGTTTTCCTTGATCTCGAACAGGCGTACGTCGGGGTGCCAGGTGTCGAACCCTTTCTGCTCGGCGATCTCGATGCCGTACAGGCGCTGCACGATGGCGAACAGGCCGCCCAGCACCTTGTCGATGGGGAAGTAGGCGCGCAGCGCCTCTTGGGAAACGCTGTAGCGCTGTTCGCGCAACTTTTCGCCATAGAAGCCGCTGTCCCAGCTTTGCAGGTCGGCACAACCCTGTTCGGCGGCGTAGGCCTTGAGCTGTTCCAGATCCTGGGCCGCGAACGGCTTGCTGCGCTGAGCCAGATCACGCAGGAAGGTCAACACCTGATCGGTCGATTCGGCCATCTTGGTGGCTAGGCTCAACTCCGAATAGCTGGCGTAGCCCAGCAGCTGCGCCAGCTCCTGGCGCAGGTCGAGGATCTCGCGCATCACCGGCGTGTTGTCGTTCTGGCCAGCATTGGGGCCTTGGTCCGACGCGCGGGTGCAGTAGGCTGCGTAGAGTTCTTCACGCAGGGCGCGGTCGTGAGCGTAGGTCATGACCGCGTAGTAGCTGGGGAACTCGAGGCTGATCAGCCAGCCGTCCAGGCCCTTGGCCTGCGCCGCCGCAGCCATCTGTGCCTTGGCCGAGTCTGTCAGCCCGGCCAGGGCCGCTTCGTCGGTAACATGCTTGGTCCAGGCCTGGGTGGCATCGAGCAGCTGGTTGGAGAAACGGCTGCCCAGTTCCGAGAGCTTGCTCTGTACCTGTGCGTAGCGCTGCTGCCGATCCACCGGCAGATCGATACCGGACAGGCGGAAATCGCGCAGCGAATGCTCCAGAATGGTTTTCTGGGCAACGTCGAAGTTCGCAGCTTCAGGACTGTTGGCCAGGGTTTCGAAGGCCTGGAACAGTTCGCGGTTCTGGCCCAGCTCGGTGGAGTAGGCACTGAGCGCCGGCAGGCACGCTTCATAGGCCTGGCGCAGTTCGGCACTGTTGCACACGGCATTGAGGTGGCTGACCGGGCTCCAGGCGGCGCCCAGGCGGTCGTTCAGCTCGTCCATGGCCAGCACCAGGCCGGCCCAGGTAGGCTGACTGCCCTGGGTTTGCAGAATGTGGGCAATGGCCGCGCGGTTGTCGGCCAGGATCTGTTCAATCGCCGGTTGTACGTGCTCGGCACGGATCGCCGAGAACGGCGGCAGGTCGTAGGACTGCAGAAGGGGATTCGCGCTCACGGTTAAACACCTTGGCTATTGAAGAAACACTGGGACATCTTAATTACAATTGCGATTCACCGCAGCTATCGACAACACAGAGGATGCCTATCGTGGCTATTCGCACATTCCAGCAGCATACGCCGCGCCTTGGCGAACGCGCCTTCGTCGACCGCTCGGCGGTGGTCATCGGCGACGTCGAGATCGGCGCCGACAGTTCGATCTGGCCGCTGACCGTGGTGCGCGCAGACATGCACCGCATCCGCATCGGCAAGCGCACCAGCGTGCAGGATGCCAGTGTGCTGCACATCACCCATGCCGGCCCGTTCAATCCGGACGGTTTCCCGCTGCTGATCGGCGATGATGTCACCATTGGACACAAAGTCATGCTCCACGGCTGCACCCTGGGCAATCGCATCCTGGTCGGCATGGGCAGTACCGTCATGGACGGCGCGGTGGTGGAAGACGACGTGATCATCGGCGCCGGCAGCCTGGTAGCACCAGGCAAACGTCTGCAGAGTGGCTTTCTGTACGTGGGCAGTCCGGCTCGGCAGGCGCGGCCGCTGACCGACAAGGAACGCGCGTTCTTCACCTACACCGCTGGCAACTACGTGAAGCTCAAGGACCAACACCTGGCCGAAGGCTTCGACAAGGACTGATTCCGTGCATTATCAAAACATTCTGTTCGACCTCGACGGCACCCTGACCGACCCGCGCGAGGGCATCACCCGCTCCATCCAGTATGCCTTGGCCAAACTGGGCATCGACGAACCCGATCTGCGCAACCTGGAGCATTTCATTGGCCCACCCCTGCTGGAGCAGTTCATGCACGCCTATGGTTTCGACGAAGCCCGCGCCTGGCAGGCAGTGAATTTCTACCGCGAGCGTTTCCGCGTCACGGGCCTGTATGAAAACCAGATCTTCGCCGGTGTCATCGCGCTGCTCGAAACATTGCAGGCGCAGGGCCGGCATTTGTACATCGCCACGTCCAAACCCTGGGAGTTCGCCCGGGAAATCGCCCGCCATTTCGATTTCGCCAGGCACTTCAAGGTCATCTACGGCAGCGAGCTCGACGGCACGCGGACCGACAAGGTGCAACTGATCGCTCATATCCTCGAGCAGGAAGGGCTGCAGCCGACGCAGACCTTGATGGTCGGCGACCGCAAGCATGACCTGATCGGTGCCCGGCTCAATGGCCTGGATTGCGCGGCGGTGGGCTATGGGTTCGGTTCGCGGGAAGAGCTGGTCCTGGAAAATCCGACGTATCATTTCGACACGTTGCAGGCGCTGCATGAGGCGTTTTTGCAAGGCGCGCGATGATGTGGTGAAGGTGCGGGCCTCTTCGCGGCCACTGGCCGCTCCTACGGGGATTCGTGTAGCGGTATAGATACCGGGTTACGCAAGGCTTCGTGTAGGAGCGGCCAGTCGCCGCTCCTACGGGGATTCGTGCAGCGGTATAGATACCGGGTTACGCAAGGCTTCGTGTAGGAGCGGCCAGTGGCCGCGAAAGGGCCCGCGAAACCACTGCAAACCTCATCTGCCCAACCGATTCAACTCGGTCCTGCGCTGGTCCATCGGCAACTTGCCCAGTTTTTCCGCTTGGGCATAGAACGCGCGCCAGTCACCATTGACCTGCCGGAACAGGCCGGCGAACGCCGGCACCCATTGGTCGTACAATCCGAACGGCAGCAGCTTGGCATTGTTCATCGGCCCGTTCATCCAGGCATCGAAACGCCGGTCGCCACCCCAGCGTCCATCGCGCAACTGGCGATACTCGCGGCGCAGGTGCTCGAACTCGGCAGCCTTGCCTGCGCGCATGGCCTCGGCCGACAGCGGCTGTGCGTACAGCGCACCCAGGCGTTCGCGGGTCTCGAGCACCAGCCGGGTGAACTGCTCACGTTGTAGTGCAGGTGTGCCTGCCGCCTTTGCCAAACCGCGCCAGGCCCGCCACTGCCGAGTGCCCTCCTGCTCGACGAAGGTGGCGAAGGACTCGTTGAACTCGGTGTCGTCCTGCACATACACGCGCTGATGCGCCAGCTCATGGAAGATCAGCGTGGCCAGGCGCTCGTCGCCCCAGCCCAGCATGGTGTTGAGAATCGGATCATCGAACCAGCCCAAGGTCGAGTAGGCTTCGACGCCGCCGATGTACACATCCCGGCCCGCCAGCTTCTGCAGCGCCGCTTCGCCCCGCGCGCCGGACTGGCTGTAGTAGCCGCGGTAGGCAACGCACCCCGCGATGGGAAAGCAGTGGGTCAACGGGGCGAGGGAAAACTCGGGCGTGGCGAACACGTTCCACACCACCAGCGGCCGACCGATGTCGGCATACAGCCGATAGCTGCGGTTGTCCGGCAGGTGCAGATGCACGCTGGCGAAATCGCGAGCGGCCTGGGCACGCTGCAACTGCTCGCGCAGACGAGGATCGCGCGAGGGGTCGGCCAGGATCCGCGCCACCGGCTCACGCGCCTGCAGCAGCTGCCACTGGCCTTGCATCAACTGGCCGTAATAGCCGACGTTGGTGCAACCGCTGAGCAGGAACAACAGGCACAGGGGAACAAAAGCGCGCAAACCGCGGTCGAGTGCGGCAAGAATGGAACGACGAACAACAACGAATTCATGCATGTGGTTTTCCATGGCCAGGCCCGCCAGCGAGCAGGTGTTATCGGCGCTGACCCTGCATCTTACGATCCCATCAGGAGAATTCCATGCGCGCATTGATCATTGCTGGCGGCATGCTGGCCCTTGCCGGCTGCGCCGGTCTGCCCGACCCGGACCCCAACCAGGCCTGGATCGATCTGCAGGCCAAGGGGCACAACGCCCTGCAGGCGACCCAAGTCGACGAGCGGGAATGGGGCGACACCCGCTATTTCGAAGTCGAACCCGGCAGCCATGAGCTGACCGTGCGCTTGCAGTTCCCCGTGCAGCCGACCAACATCGGCCCAGTCCCCGCGCCGCTGTGGCGCAACTGCGAACTGAACCTCACCTATGCCGGCTTCGACGCGGGGCAGCGGTATTTCCTGGAAGCCGGCAGCGTCGGCTTTCGCCCGTGGGCCAGGCTCTACGACGAGCAGCGCAAACTGGTAGGCCAGGCGCAACCTGCGGGCTGCCAGAGCGCCTGAGCACTGGCCTGAACATGGCCACCGTCGGCGGCGACTCGCAGCGCCGACGCAAAGCTTCTAGACTCGACCTTTGTCCTGCTCACTTTCTTCCTGCAGCCAAGGAGCTTCCATGCGCGCCGTGCTCGCCCTGTTGACCCTCGCCACGCTTGCTGGCTGCGCCAATCCGCCGTTGCCGGCCGTTGACCCTGGCAAGGCCTGGATCGAGATGTTCACCACGACCGGTCGCCTGGTCATGGCAGAAAGTCTGGATGGTCGCAAACTCAATGACGGCCGCTACTTCCAGGTAGATCCGGGCAGCCATGAGCTGGAAGTGCGTTTTGACTACGAAATGTACGCCGGTGGCGGGCTGGTCAACGACCCGTTCGACCGTACCTGCTACCTGACCGTGCGCTATGACGGCTTCAAGGCAGGCCAGCGCTACCGCCTGGAGGGCAGGGCAATTGCCATGCAGGCCAGTGCCCGTCTGTACGATTCAAGCCGGGAGATTGTTGCCGAAGATCGGGCGATTCACTGCATTCCCTGAATCCAGGCGCAGCAGTGCACCACTGAATGGCAGCAGCGGATGCCGCGGGATCAGGTGTCGTTCTTCTGATAGATGATCTTGCGCGTGCCGTTGTCGCACGAACCCACCACCATGCTCGGGTCCTTGGCGTCCAGATTGTCGACGATTTCCAGCGTGTAGGACGCAACGCCTGCCGCCTGGATCTTTTTTTCGATCTCGGCCTTCAATTCTTCGCACGACACGGGTGCAGCCGACGCCGAGGTTGCCAGGACACTGCATGTCATCGCCAAAATGAATCGTTTCATGGGCAATTCTCCAGGTGAGTGAGCAGTGTACGGCAACCGGGCGCAACCCTACCTCAAGATTCCAGCTTAGCGTCCAGGGTGATCTGGGCGTTCAGCACTTTCGACACTGGGCAGCCTTCTTTGGCCTTGTTGGCCAGTTCTTCGAACTTGGCCTGGTCGATGTTGGGGATCTTCGCCGACATGGTCAGTTTGATGGCGGTGATCGCGAAACCTTCGCCTTCCTTGTCCAGCGTGACCTCGGCCGTTGTGTTGATCTGGTCTGGCGTGAAGCCTTCGCCACCCAGGATCATCGAGAAGGCCATGGAGAAGCAGCCGGCATGGGCCGCGCCGATCAATTCTTCAGGGTTGGTGCCTGGCTGGCCTTCGAAGCGGGTGTTGAAACCATAGGGATTGCTTTTCAGGGCGCCGCTTTGCGTCGAGATCTCGCCCTTGCCGGTTTTCAGATCGCCTTTCCAGACAGCCGATGCGGTTTTCTTGATGCTCATAAAGCCTCCTTGATGGGCGCGACGGGTTCGCGCGGTGACAAGTGTTCAGAGGCCACGGCGCGAGGCAAGTTCAGCGCCGTTCTGACCGCTGGCTATTGAATCCGAACCATAAGCCCATATTGATTACACACTCGGTAGCAAAGATGCGCGGGGCATCCCACCTGCCACATACCCACAGGATGCCAATGATCATGACTGGTTTGACCGATACGAAATACTCCGTCCTCGACCTTGTACCGGTGCGTGCCGACCACGGCCCGGCGCGGTCGCTGCACAACGCGCTGGACCTGGCACGCCACGCCGAAGGCTGGGGCTACAACCGTTTCTGGGTGGCCGAGCATCACAACATGGACGGGATCGCCAGCTCGGCGACCTCGGTGCTGCTGGGCTATCTGGCGGGGGGCACTTCGTCGATCCGCGTCGGCTCGGGCGGGGTGATGCTGCCCAACCATGCGCCGCTGGTGATCGCCGAGCAGTTCGGAACCTTGGAAAGCCTGTATCCGGGGCGCATCGACCTGGGCCTGGGCCGCGCGCCGGGGTCGGACCAGATGACGGCGCGCGCGTTGCGCCGTGAGCGCTCCGGCAGTGCCGACGATTTTCCCGACGACGTCCGCGAGTTGATGGCCTACCTGGGGCCACGCACTCCGGATCAGAAGGTGATTGCGGTGCCGGGCAGCGGCACCAACGTGCCGGTCTGGTTGCTGGGCTCCAGCTTGTTCAGCGCGCAGCTGGCGGGCATGTACGGCCTGCCGTACGCCTTCGCTTCGCATTTCGCGCCGCGCTACATGCATGAGGCAATCCGGGTCTATCGCGCCCACTTCCAGCCCTCCGAGGTGCTCGACAAGCCTTATGTGATGCTCGGCGTGCCCTTGGTGGCAGCCGACAGCGACGAGCACGCCGACTACCTGGCAACCTCGGTCTACCGCCGCATCCTCAACCTGATGCGTGGCCAGACTCTGGTGCAGCAGCCACCCGTGAAAAGCATGGAAGGGTTGTGGTTGCCCCATGAGAAGGCCGCGGTCGGGGACTTTCTGGGCCTGGCGATGGTGGGAGGACCGGCGAAGATCCGTGCCAAGCTGGACGTGCTGAAGGAACAGACTCAGGCAGATGAGCTGATCTTTACCTGCGATCTGTACGAGCATGCCGACCGCTTGCGGTCGTATGAGCTATTGGCGCAGGTGATGCGGGGCTGAGCCTTGCACCGACCTGGTGTATTGCGGGGTTCGTTTCGCGGCCGCTGACCGCTCCTACAGGGGATTTCGTTTTCTGTGGGAGCGGGTGGCGGCTGCAATCTTCAGCGCTTGTAGACGATAGCCTTGGTACCGCCTTCACACGAACCGACTACCTGGAAACCGGCATCCGGAGTGACGTTGTCGACCACTTCCAGCGTGTAGCCCGACACGCCATTGGCGTCGATCTTCGCGGCGATTTCGCCCTTGAGTTCTTCACACGACTTGCCCGCAGCGAACGCGCCGCTTGCCAGGCTCAACAAACCCACAGCCAATAAAACTCGCTTCATCGCTTACATCCTTGGTCTGATAGTGCCGGTTTAAAGACAAACGGCGGGCCGCCTGGATTCAGGTCGACACGCCGGTAATGTGTTGTAACTCAACCTATGGCATTCGGCCAGTCGGAAGATTCTGTGTTTTCTGTCAGCTGTTCTGGATACGGAAACCGACTTTGAGTGTGACCTGGAAATGCGCCACGCGACCGTCTTCGATATGGCCACGGGTTTCGGTCACTTCGAACCATTCCATTTTTTCGATGCTTTTGCTCGCTTCGGCCAACGCGTTGTTGATGGCGTCTTCGATGGTGGTGGTCGAGGAACCTACCAGTTCAACCTTCTTGTACGTGTGGTGATCGCTCATGATGCTCTCCATTAGGGTGGCTACTGAAGTGGTTGTCTACCTGTGTGGGGATTTCTGCGCTAAAAGTTCACACGCACTGCACTTTCATCTTGCAGCGCAGTCGGAATCTACACACGCTATTCACCACAATGAAGGAGAGTTACCCATGGCAATTTCGTCACGCAAAGCTTCGCTGCAGAGCATGGAAGCAGAAATCGAAAGCCTGCTCCGCTCCCTGGAAAGCCTGAAAGAAGATTCCACCGAGGAATCGCGCAAGGTGCTCAAGGCGCTGAAAGCCAACGCGGAATCCGCGCTGAGCCATTCGCGCAGCCTGATCAGCGACGCGTATGAAGAAGTTAAGGTCAAGACCAAGGAAACCGGTATTGCCACCCGTGACTATGCTCAGGAGCACCCTTGGGCCGCCGCTGGCGTAGCCGTTGGCGCGCTGGGCCTGATCGCCGCCTACCTGATGTGCAATCGCAGCAACTAATCGACCTGGCGTTCGAGCTCTTGCGCAAGCCATAGCGCCAGTTGTCGGGCGCGCCCGTCTGCGGCGCGTCGCGGGACCCAAAGTGCCAGCCGCGCCGGGGTTTGCGTAAACCCCCATGGCGCGGCCAGGCGCCCGGCACGCAGGTCATCGACCACCAGCGGCTCGGGCGCGATGGCAATGCCCAGCCCGGCCACCGCTGCCTCCAGCAAATAATACAAATGCTCGAACCCCTGTCCCATGGTCAACGCCTCGGGATCCAGGCCGTTGCGCCGTGCCCAGCTGGGCCAGGCCTGTGGCCGCGATGTGGTGTGCAGCAACGAGTGCCCGAGCAAGTCGCTGCCCGCCCGACCCTGCAAAGCTTCGAACCCTTGGAAGCGCGGGCTGAGTACCGGGCCGATACGCTCTTCGGCCAGCTCGAACACGTCCATGTCGGCGGGCCAGGGGGGCTCGGCGAACATCAGCAAGGCATCCAGCCCGGGACGGCGAGGGTCCAGGTCACCTTCGCCAGCCGAGAGGTGCAGACGCAAGTCCGGCAGCTCGCTGTTCAGCCGACCCAATCGAGGTATGAACCAGCGCGCCAGCAAGCTTCCCGAGCACCCCAGAACGAACGGTGCCTGAGCCTGGGCCTGGCTGAGCTCCGTGCAGACCAGACGCAAACGCTCGAAGGCCTCGGCGCTGGCATCGCGCAGTCGAATGCCGGCATCTGTGAGTTTCAAGCCACGCCCCTGCTTGACGAACAACGCGATGCCCAGATGCTCTTCAAGCACTTTCAACTGTCTGCTCACGGCACCGTGGGTAACGCTCAGGTAGTCAGCCGCCTTGCTGACGCTGTTGAGCCGGGCAGTGGCTTCGAACGCTTTGAGGGCATTCAGCGGGGGCAGGTCACGGCTCATGGTATTGTGAGAAATCCTGACAGGTTGTCGAGATCTTATCGGTTTTCTTCGATCGTTGTCGTGGGTACAGTGGCTACATCGTCATTCAATTCCCCTGGAGCTTCGCATGACCCAGACCAATCTTCGCAGTGGCCCTGACAGCAACGGCCTGTTCGGCGCCTTCGGTGGCCGCTACGTCGCCGAAACCCTGATGCCGCTGGTGCTGGAGCTGGCTCGCGAATACGAAGCCGCCAAGGCCGATCCCGAATTTCTCGAGCAGCTCGCCTACTTCCAACGCGACTACATCGGCCGGCCCAACCCGCTGTATTTCGCCGAGCGCCTGACCGAACACTGCGGCGGGGCGAAAATCTACTTCAAGCGCGAAGAGCTCAACCACACCGGCGCGCACAAGGTGAACAACTGCATCGGCCAGGTGCTGCTGGCCAAGCGCATGGGCAAGAAGCGCCTGATCGCCGAGACCGGCGCCGGCATGCACGGCGTGGCCACGGCCACGGTGGCGGCTCGGTTCGGCTTGCCTTGCGTGATCTACATGGGCGCCACGGATATCGAGCGCCAGCAGGCCAACGTGTTTCGCATGAAGCTGCTGGGCGCTGAGATCGTGCCGGTCACTTCCGGTACCGGCACCTTGAAAGATGCCATGAACGACGCCTTGCGCGATTGGGTCACCAATGTCGACGACACCTTTTACCTGATTGGCACGGTGGCCGGCCCGCACCCTTACCCGGCCATGGTTCGCGACTTCCAGTCGATCATCGGCAAGGAAACCCGCGAGCAGTTGCAGGAGAAGGAAGGGCGCCTGCCCGACAGCCTGGTGGCTTGCGTAGGTGGCGGTTCCAATGCCATGGGCCTGTTCCATCCTTTCCTGGATGACAGCAGCGTGGAAATCATCGGTGTCGAAGCCGCCGGCCATGGCGTGGATTCCGGCAAGCATGCCGCCAGCCTCAACGGCGGCGTGCCCGGCGTACTGCACGGCAACCGTACCTATCTGCTGCAGGACGACGATGGGCAGATCACCGACGCGCACTCCATCTCGGCCGGCCTGGACTACCCCGGTATCGGCCCTGAACACGCTTTTCTGCATGAAATCAAGCGCGTGAACTACACCAGCATCACCGATGAAGAGGCGCTGGCCGCGTTCCACGCCACCTGCCGCCTGGAAGGCATCATCCCGGCGCTGGAAACCGCCCACGCCCTGGCCGAGGCCATGAAGCGCGCGCCAACATTGCCCGCCGACCATCTGATGGTGGTGTGCCTGTCCGGCCGCGGCGACAAGGACATGCAAACCGTCATGAGCCATATGGGCGCCCACCCGAAGGAGACACTGGCATGAGCCGCCTCGAACAATGCTTCACCGACCTCAAGGCCGAAGGCCGCGCCGCGCTGGTGACGTTCGTCACGGCGGGCGACCCAGGCTACGATGCTTCGCTGTCCATCCTCAAAGGCTTGCCGGCTGCCGGCGCCGATGTGATCGAACTGGGCATGCCCTTCACCGATCCGATGGCCGACGGCCTGGCCATCCAGCTGGCGACCCTGCGCGCGCTCAACGCCGGGCAGACGCTGGCGAAAACCTTGCAGATGGTCCGCGAATTCCGCGTCGACGACAGCACCACGCCGATCGTGCTGATGGGTTACTACAACCCGATCCACCGCTTCGGCGTCGAAGCCTTCGTGGCCCAGGCCAAGGAAGCCGGTGTCGACGGCCTGATCATCGTCGACCTGCCGCCCGAGCACGACGGCGAACTCGCCACCCCGGCGCAAGCCTCGGGTATCGACTTCATTCGCCTGACCACCCCCACCACCGATGATGCGCGCCTGCCACGGGTGCTGGAGCGCAGCTCCGGCTTCGTCTACTACGTGTCGGTGGCCGGTGTGACCGGTGCAGGCTCGGCCACCACCGAGCATGTCGGCGCTGCCATCGAGCGACTACGCCGGCACACCCACCTGCCGATCAGCGTCGGCTTCGGCATCCGCACCCCTGACCAGGCTGCCGCCATTGCCCGCCTGGCCGATGGCGTGGTGGTCGGCTCGGCACTGGTGGACAAGATCGCCCATGCCCAGCACCACGGTCAGGCTGTGGAAGATGTGCTGTCGCTATGCAGTCAACTGGCGCAGGGCGTACGTAAGGCTCGTGTCAGCTGAAGGTAAAGATTCCAATACAGAGGAATTAGCCTCTGGTTCACGGGACTAAACGGCAAGACCAAGGGGGATCGAACCTGTGTTCGGTGCCCCTTTTTGCTGTTTGGCCGTGAAGGAAATCCATGATGAACATGCCAAAAAACCTGATCCTGAGCATGGGTGCATTGCTGATCGCTTGTGCACCGCTGGTGCAAGCCGCTCCCGGTGGTCCGGGTGGAGCGGATGAGCAACGTCAAGGACGCCAGGAACAACCCCATCAGCGGCAGGACGGACCCGATCGGCCTGATCATGACGAGCGCGGTCCGGGCAACCGTGGCCCAGGCAACCCAGGTGGCGGCATCGCGCGCGGTGGTCCACCCCAGGATTTCGGCCCCGTACGCCAGACCATTCAGGATCATCGCGACGTCTTCCGGCCCGGCAACCCACCTCCCGCCAGTATTCGCGCCATCAAGGGACAACCCCTGCCTCGCGGCTACGGTGCCCGCCTCGACGGTCCCGCGCTGAAGCATCTACCACGTTACGAAGGCTACGAATGGCGCCGCATGGGCACGGATGTGGTGCTGATCGCCATTGGTACCGGGATCGTTTATGAGGTATTGCAGGGGGTGTTGAACTGATCAACCATCTAGAGATGCACTGCCTGTCGTGACGCCTTCGCGGCTGTACGCCGCTCCTACACGGTCGCATTTCTTTGTAGGAGCGGCGTACAGCCGCGAAAACGGTGAGATAGGCGCTGCATAGCTTGCAGCAGAACCACGCCGACTCATAGCAGCAACGCAGCAAACTATTCAGCGCATTCGCTTCGAATCACTTCTAGCGCATAGCCAATGTCACTCGGCATAAACGCGTCTGGGAATGCCGGACATATCGTGATACTCAAAGAATGGAATGCTAACACTTCCATGGAAAGGCGCATTTAGCCCCCATTGACCATACCCAGCCTCTAGATGGCTAGGCGCTCCACCGGACGCAGACAGAGGGAAATTTGCAGCGGATAGGCTATCAACAGGCGAGCTCAAAACCGGCATTGACGGCTGCACCGGAACATCCAAGCTTTCATCGAACAGAGCTCTTAAGGCGCTTACAATCTCTTCATGCAAAACAGGATTATCGATACCAGGCTCGAACACACCCCAAAAACTAAATCGAGACAAACCCATCAAATCTCCAAATGTTGTAAACATAGAATTGCTGTTTTTTGTATTGCCAATCACCTTGATACCCCCCGGTGGGTAGTCGAGATTCATATCGTTTATAAGCCCAATCGACTTCACGGCGGCACGCCACCGAGGTAGTATATTTCCGCTGTCTCCGGACAAGACCACTTTTCGAGTCTGTCCTTCTTGGTAGAGATACCCCGTAGTCACCTGGTGACCTATTACACCCACCTCAGCGTGATGTTTTTTAACTGCAAAATGCCATGCTCTCAATGAGTGGCGATTAGAGGTGCCAATTGTCGCCGTACGAAGCGTGACGCGGTCGGTAGCTAAGCCATGTAGCTCCGCCATGACCTCTCCGTTCGGGTGACGAAGCGCCCAAAAGTTGTGGCTCCATAGACCGGCGATAGCATGTGAACGTGCTTCGATTTGATATTGCTGTGACATGGGTAACTCCTGTTAAGGGATGGATGTATGACTTCGCGAACTGTAGCCCGCGGTCTATGCTTCCACTACCCGGCTTATGGAGTTAAATACATAATTAATATTTTCTCATATTCTAATGAGAAGCCGCCCAAGCGCTTATACACCCCATGCCACTAGCCAAAAAGTCCATGGATGACCAATTCGATAGATCTGAAACAGGCTCGAGATAGTCGAAACCGTAAACAAGCGTGATATTGCCCCAACAGCCGCTCACTTTTTCGACGTTGCGATCCGGCTGCTGGAAATGGGTTTCGCTGATTACCGTACATACAATCCGGTTCGAGGCGTGTTGAGCAGAAACGCATTCGCCTTTCATGCCTTTGAAAAACGCTACCAGTGATGCATGGTCCAACGGTCGAAATGCCCGAGCGCCTATGGATCTACCTTCATCAAGACGAAGGGAAGGCGAGTGACCATCCGGCATCATGCGGATGATCGTATAGGTGAAGATATCGATTGGGGTAGGCGGGTGATAATCCTGAGGGATGGGTAGATAACATCCTGAAACGGCGGTAGATACAACGGCGACTGCTATGGCACGGCGCATGTCGATGCATTCCTGATCGGCGGGACATGCAGGTTAGCCAGTCGACCGATTGTGCAGTAGCAGCCGTTTCCCAAGTGAATGTGAGATATCCCCTCTACCGCCGGCTCTGCTCCTCCATCACCCAATCCACGAACCGTTGCACCATTTGTCCACGGCGTTTGCGTTGCGGCACCACCACGAAATAACCCAACGCCGATGTGGCGGCGCCTTCGAAAGGGCAGCAAAGCAGTTGCTGCTCCAACAGTGCATCCACCAGATGACGCCAGCCGATAGCAACCCCTTGGCCGGCGATCGCGGCCTGGATAAGCAGCGTGTAGTTGTCGAACCGCAATTGTCCAGGCGCCGGCGCACTGGGAATATGCAGGGCACGGAACAGGCCGATCCAATCGAACCACTGATTGTTGCTTTCGCCGCGCAGGTGCAGCAGCGGCCATTCGAGCAATATGTCCAGGTCCAACGGTGACGTTCGATCCTTCAACAGGCGCGGGCTGCACACCGGGAAGACTTCCTCGTTGAACAACCAATGGCTTTCGCCCTGGCGAAAACGGCCATCGCCGAACAGGACCGCCACATCGATGTTCGGGCCAAGCATGGCGTGGCTGCGTTCACTGGTGACCAGGCTGACGTCGACCTGTGGATAACGTTGGTGGAAGCGATGCAGACGTGGCATGAGCCAGTAGGCGGCGAACGCGAAGTCGGTAGAGACCTGAAGCACTTCGTGCTGGGTTTGACTGGTGATCAAGCCCAGACAGTCGTCAATGCCGCGCAGCCCTCCATGTACCGCCTCGAACAAGGTGTAGCCTGCGTCGGTCAGCTCGATGCCTCGGTAGATACGATCGAACAGGCGGATGGCCAGCTGTTCCTCGAGCCGTTTGATCTGCTGGCTGACGGCAGGCTGCGTCGTACCCAGCTCGACCGCGGCAGCGGTAAAGCTGCGCAGCCTGGCGGCCGCCTCGAAAGCCCGCAACAGGTCAAGAGACATCTCTCCAAGGCTCGTAAACATAAGCGCTACTTATCCTAGGTATTGTCCGGCATGGGCTTTACCAGGCCACAGCTGCACCGCATGGTGGACGGCAGAAATTTCGCATTAATCTCCACTATGGAATGCCCTGAGCCGATGAAGCGCAAGAACATTCTTTTCATCATGGCCGATCAGATGGCCGCACCCATGCTGCCGATCTACGCGCCATCACCGATCAAGCTGCCGAACATCAGCCGTTTGGCTGAGACCGGGGTGGTCTTCGATGCGGCCTACTGCAACAGCCCGCTGTGCGCGCCTTCGCGCTTCACATTGGTCAGCGGCCAGTTGCCGAGCAAGATCGGCGCCTACGACAACGCTGCCGACTTTGCCGCCGACGTACCGACCTATGCCCACTACCTGCGGCGCCTGGGTTACCGCACCGCACTGTCGGGCAAGATGCATTTCTGTGGCCCGGACCAGCTGCACGGCTACGAGGAACGCCTGACCAGCGATATCTACCCGGCCGACTACGGCTGGGCGGTCAATTGGGACGAACCCGACGTTCGCCCCAGCTGGTACCACAATATGTCCTCGGTGTTGCAGGCTGGCCCGTGCGTGCGCACCAACCAGCTGGATTTCGATGAAGAGGTGGTCTTCAAAGCCCAGCAGTACCTGTTCGATCACATTCGCGAAGACGGCGATCGGCCATTCTGTCTGACGGTTTCGATGACCCATCCGCACGACCCTTACACCATTCCCAAGCCGTTCTGGGACCTGTACCGCGACGAAGACATCCCACTGCCTCAGGATGTACCGGACCAGGCCGCGCTGGACCCCCACTCGCAACGCCTGCTCAAGGTCTATGACCTGTGGGACAAGCCCCTGCCCGTGAACAAGATCCGCGATGCACGCCGCGCCTACTTCGGTGCGTGCAGCTACATCGATCACAACGTCGGCAAACTGCTGCAGACCCTGGAAGAAACCGGGTTGGCCGACGACACCATCATCGTCTTCTCCGGCGATCACGGTGACATGCTCGGCGAGCGTGGGCTCTGGTACAAGATGCACTGGTTCGAGATGGCCGCGCGGGTGCCGCTGCTGGTTTGCGCGCCCGGGCAGTTCAAGCCAGGGCGAGTGCAGGCCGCAGTGTCTACCGCCGACCTGCTGCCGACCTTCGTCGAGCTGGCCGGTGGCGAACTGGAACCCGGCTTGCCGCTGGACGGACGTTCGCTAGTGGCCCATCTGCAGGGTGAAAAGGGGCATGACGAAGCGTTCGGTGAATACATGGCCGAAGGTACCCACAGCCCGTTGATGATGATCCGCCGTGGCGCGATGAAATTTATCTACAGCGAGGTCGACCCTTGCCTACTCTATGACGTGGATAACGACCCACGCGAACGTGAAGACCTGAGCCAGTCACCCCCGCACCGGGCACTGTTCGAGGCTTTCCTGAGTGAAGCCCGCCGCAAATGGGACATGCCGGCGATACACCAACAGGTGCTCGCCAGCCAGCGCCGGCGCCGCTTCGTGGCCGGCGCACTGGCCCAAGGCAATCTGAAGAGCTGGGACCACCAGCCGCTGGTGGACGCCAGTCAGCAGTACATGCGCAACCATATCGACCTGGACGACCTGGAGCGCAAGGCACGTTATCCACAACCCTGCCCATAACATTCGAAGCTCTGAGGGGAAGTCGCATGAAGGTCACCATGAAGATATCCACAGCCCTGGCCGCCGGTTGGCTGGCCGTTGCCGGAACCACGGCGGTCGCCGACGAACAACGGTGCGAGACGGTGAAGATGGCCGACCCGGGCTGGAGCGACATTGCCGCCACCAACGCGCTCACCAGCCTGGTGCTGGAAGGCATGGGTTACCGGCCCAAGATCGACACGCTGGCGGTGCCGATCATCTTTGGCGGTCTCAAGGATGGCCAGGTGGATGTCTTCCTCGGCAACTGGATGCCGGCCCAGCAGGGTTTCTACGACAAGTTCGTGGCCAATGGTGACGTGGTGCAGTACGCCAAGAACCTGGACGGCACCGAGTTCACCCTGGCCGTCCCCGACTACGTGTATGACGCGGGTGTGAAGGATTTCGCCGACCTGGACAAGCACGCCGACAAGTTCGGCAAGAAGATCTACGGGATCGGTTCAGGGGCACCGGCCAACCTATCGCTGGCCGAGATCATCAAGAAGGACGAATTCGGCCTGGGTGACTGGAAACTGGTCGAGTCCAGCGAGCAGGCGATGCTGACCGAGGTCAATCGCAACGTGAAGAAGAAGTCGTTCGTGGTCTTCCTCGGCTGGACGCCGCACCCGATGAACGTACAGATCAAGCTCAAGTACCTCACCGGCGGCGAGAAGTATTTCGGCTCGACCGGCACCGTGCACACCCTCACCCGCAAGGGCTATGCCGAGAGTTGCCCGAACACCGGCAAGCTGCTCAGCAATCTGGTGTTCACCCAGGACATGGAGAACAGCATCATGGCCGATGTGGCCAACAACAAGAAAACCAGCGCACAGGCGGCGCAGGCCTGGCTGAAAGCCAATCCGGCGGTGCTGGAGAAGTGGCTGGAGGGTGTGAAAACGCTGGATGGCAAAGATGCGCTGCCGGCGGTACGCGCGAAGCTTTGATTTGACGGGCTTTGATTTGATGGGTGTCAGTCATGGCCCCTTCGCGGGCAGAGAGCTCGCGAAGAGGCCTTCACTGACACCCTTCAATCAACTCAACCCGCCGCCATTTCCCGGCGCAGCTGGCTCAGCACCGGCGCCGTATCCACCGCCACGCCGCGCCAGTAGGTGAACGCTTCGGCTGCCTGCTCGACCAGCATCCCGAAACCGTCCAGCGACAGCCGTGCGCCGTGTTCGCTGGCCCAGCGGCAAAACGGCGTTGGCTCCTTGCCATACATCATGTCGTAGCAGACCGTCACACCGGGCTCGATCAGGCTGGCGGCGATCGGTGGCAGATCGCCCGCCAGGCTCGCCGAAGTGGCATTGATGATGATATCCACCGGCTCTTCCAGCCAATCGAAGCCACTGGCCGCCACCGGGCCCAGGTCAGCGAACAGCTGCGCCAGCTGTTCGGCTTTCTCGACCGTGCGGTTGGCGATCACCAGTGACAGTGGCTGCTGTTCGAGCAACGGCTCGACCACTCCACGCACCGCGCCGCCGGCACCCAACAGCAGAATGCGCTTGCCCTGCAAGGTCACGCCGGCGTTGTTGACCAGGTCGCGCACCAGCCCCACGCCGTCGGTATTGTCGCCACGCAGGCTGCCATCGGGCAGCCGACTGAGCATGTTCACCGCGCCGGCGCGCTGCGCGCGCGGGGTCAGTACGCTGCACAGGCCGAACGCCTGCTCCTTGAACGGTACGGTGACGTTGGCGCCCAGCCCTTCTTCGAAAAAACCCAAGGCACTGCGGGTGAAGTCGTCGATGGGCGCCAGCCGTGTGTCGTATACCAGCGCCTGGCCCGTCTGCTCGGCAAACAAACGGTGAATGGCGGGTGATTTGCTGTGCCCCACCGGGTTGCCGAAAACCACGTAACTGTCCATGCGAATCGGTTCCTGAATCATAGGGTAGGGGTCTGCGCCAGCCAGTCGCGATCCTGCAGAAAGTAGTCGGTGAGCCGCGCTTCTTCGCTGCCAGGTACGGCTTTCCAGTCATAGCCCCAACGCACCTGCGGCGGCAGTGACATCAGGATCGACTCGGTACGGCCACCCGACTGCAGGCCGAACAGCGTACCGCGGTCGTAGACCAGGTTGAACTCGACGTAGCGCCCGCGGCGAAACTCCTGGAATTCACGCTGCTGCGCGGTGTACGCCATGGCCTTGCGCCGCTGCACGATGGGCAGGTAGGCGTCGATGAAGGCATCGCCGATGGCGCGCATGAAGGCGAAGCTGGTGTCGAAATCCCATTCGTTCAGGTCATCGAAGAACAGGCCGCCCACGCCACGCGGCTCGCCCCGGTGCTTGAGGTGGAAATAGCGGTCGCACCAGGCCTTGTAGCGTGGATAGACATCGGCGCCAAAAGGCTCGCAGGCTTGTTGCGCAACACGATGCCAGTGGATGCAATCTTCCTCGTGAGCGTAGTAGGGCGTCAGGTCGAAGCCGCCGCCGAACCACCAGACGGCCTCTTCGCCTTCCTTTTCGGCAATGAAGAACCGCACGTTGGCGTGGGAGGTGGGCACGTGCGGGTTGTGCGGGTGGATCACCAGCGACACGCCCAGTGCCTCGAAGCCGCGACCGGCCAGCTCCGGTCGATGGGCGCTGGCCGAAGGAGGCAGGCCAGTGCCGAATACATGGGAAAAGTTGACCCCGCCTTTCTCGATCAACTCACCGTCTGCAATCACCCGGGTGCGCCCGCCGCCGCCCGCTGCGCGCGTCCAGGCATCTTCGACGAAGTGCGCGCCGCCGTCTTCGGCCTGCATGGCGTGGCAGATTCGATCCTGCAGATCGAGCAGATAGGCCTTTACGGCCTCTGTGCGGGTAGTCATGGCATCACCTTGAAAAAGGGCAAATACCGCCAGCGGCCTGGGAACACGCCTGACCGGCGATCAAGTCGGCGCGTAGCATAGCATCGCTCACCGCGTGCGGCAGTTGACGCCGATCAAGCAAAGGCGTCCGATAGGCCCTCGCCCAACGACAGCAGGAGTGAGCAGATGGCAAAGCGTATCCAGTTCGGTTCCACCGGCGGCCCGGAAGTCCTCGAGTTCGTCGACTTCGAGCCCAGGCAACCGGGCCCGCAAGACATTCGCGTACGCAATCACGCCGTGGGCGTGAACTACATCGACAACTACTTCCGCAGCGGCCTGTACCCGACGCCACTGCCTTCGGGCCTGGGCACCGAGGCCGCTGGCGTGGTCGAGGCGGTCGGCAGCGAGGTGGACCGGTTCAAGGTCGGCGACCGTGTGGCCTACGCAGGTGGCCCCCTGGGCGCCTACAGCGATCTGCACGTGCTGCCAGCGGCCATGGCTGTACGCCTGCCCTCGAGCATCAGCTTCGAACAGGCCGCTGCGGTGATGCTCAAGGGCCTGACCGTGCAATACCTGCTGCGTCAGACCTACAAGGTCGAGGCCGGCGAAACCATCCTGTTCCATGCCGCCGCCGGTGGTGTGGGCTCGCTGGCCTGCCAATGGGCGGCAGCACTGGGCGTGAAGCTGATCGGCACCGTCAGCTCGCCCGCCAAGGCCGAACGGGCCAAGGCCCTGGGTGCCTGGGAGGTGATCGACTACAGCCACGAAGACGTGGCCAAGCGAGTGCTCGAATTGACCGACGGCAAGAAATGCCCGGTGGTGTACGACGGTGTCGGCAAGGACACTTGGGAAACCTCGCTGGACTGTCTCCAGCCGCGCGGCTTGATGGTCAGCTTCGGCAATGCGTCGGGTGCGGTCAGTGGGGTCAACCTGGGCATCCTGTCGCAGAAGGGCTCGCTGTACGTGACTCGCCCGACCCTGGCCAGCTACGCTGTGCCCGGCGCAGTACAGGGCATGGCCGACGAGCTGTTCGAGATGATCGCCAGCGGCAAGCTCAAGGTCGACGTCAGCCAGCAGTACGCACTGAGCGATGCCGCCAAGGCGCAGACCGCACTCGCCGCGCGCGAAACGGTGGGCTCGACCATCCTGCTGCCATGAAACCAGGCAGGGGGCCCCGTGAACGCGGCTCCCTGCCAGGCCTCAGGGCCTGATCACTTCACCGGTGATCAGGTCGCGAATCACGCTCGGGCTCTTGCGCCCGCCCAGCGCGCCGCCCAGCACGACGTCCACTTCGCCACGAAAGTATTGCTCGACGCGCAGGCGGCTGCGCGCGGCCGGGCGGCCTTGGCGATTGGCGGAGGTCGACACCAGCGGCCCGACCAGCGCGCACAGCTCCCGCACCTGCGGGTGATCGCTCACGCGCAGGGCCACGGAATCGTGGATACCGGTGATCCATTCGGGCAGCAGGCCCTGGTGAGGCACCAGCCAGGTGTTCGGGCCGGGCCAGGTACTGGCCATGCGATCGATCCACTCTTCGGGAAAATCCTCGAACAGAAAGTCGAATTGCCGGATGTTGTCGGCGATCAGGATCAGGCCCTTGTCGACCGAGCGTTCCTTGATGGCCAGCAAGCGGTACACCGCTTCTTCGTCCCATGGATCGCAACCCAATCCCCAGACAGCTTCGGTAGGGTAGGCGATCACCGCGCCCGCTCGGATCTCGCGCGCCGCTTGCTGCACACGCCAACTGCTCACCATCTGCTGTCACTCCCATTGAAGACTGCCGCCAGTGTACTTAGCTGGCCCGTGCAAACCAACGCCCCGCCTGGCTGACCACGCGCCCCTGCATCTCCAGCTCGGTAAGTTGCGCCATCACCCGCGGCAACGGCCATCCCAACGCCGTGGCCAAGCCTTCGGTGGTGTGCGCGGCGGCCACCAGTACCTCGAGCAGCGGATCGGCGGGCTGGGCTGGCGCCGCTGGCAGGACCGGTGGCAGACGCTGCCAGCCCTGCAACCCTTCGAGAATATGATCGATGGTCTCGACCAGTTGCGCGCCATCGCGGATCAACTGGTGACAACCGCGTGCGCCGGGGTGATGAATGGAGCCGGGCAGCGCCCACACCTCGCGGCCATGCTCGGCGGCCAGCCTTGCGGTGATCAGTGAACCGCTGGCCGGGCTGGCCTCGATGACCAGCACTCCCAGCGACAGACCGCTGATGATCCGATTGCGTCGGGGAAAGTTGCCCGGCTGCGCCTGCGCGTCGAGGGGAAACTCGGAAACCAGCGCACCCTTGCGCTCGACGATGGCCTGGGCGAGCACGCGATGCTTCTGTGGATAAAGTTTTTCCAGACCGGTGCCCAATACCCCGATGGTGTGCCCACCCACCTCCAGCGCACCTTGATGCGCCGCCCCGTCCACACCCAGGGCCAGGCCACTGGTGATGGCAAATCCCGCCGCTGCCAGGCTGCGGGCGAAGGCCCGGGCGTTGTCCAGACCGGGCGGCGAAGCGCGGCGACTGCCGACCACGGCGATCTGCGGCCGCTCCAGCACACCGGGGTCGCCGCGTACGAACAACAGCGGCGGTGGATCGGCGATTTCCTTGAGCAGGGCGGGGTAGTCGGCGTGGTCCCACATCAGCAAATGCTGATGCGGACGCTCTAGCCAGGCCATTGCAGCCGCCGCGTCGCGATGGATGCAGGGGTCGCGGCGGGCCTGGGCACTGGCGTCGCTGCCGCCGGCCCCGCGCCATTGCCCGACTGGCGCAGCAAGCGCCGAACGCGCGCTGCCGAAGTACGCAACGAGCTTGTGGAAGCGTTGCGGGCCGATTTCCGGCAGCACATGCAAGCGCAGGCGCGCCTCGAGTTCGGAAAGGGTCTGAGCAGTGGTATCGAAAAGCGGCATCCGATCATCCTTGAATCGGCAGGCTCGCAGACAGCTGGACAAGCTGTGGATAACTCTGTGCACAAAAGTATCGGAAAGCGCCCGGGCGTGACCTCGTCATGCCCGGTGCCTTATGCGCTACGGGTTGCCTACCTTGTCCATCACTGCCAACGAGCGGTTGGCGTTGAGGATCAAACCATAGCTCAGCTTTTCATAAGTGCGGAACACCATAAGCAGCCCGGAGCGCTCGTCGGGGACCTTGACCTGCTCGCCGGTGATACGATCGCGCACTGTCTCGCCGGTCTTGTACACCGCGAGAACGTTGCCCTCGCGCAGTCCGTCGCGCGTTCCGCGGTTCAAGGTGACCACGTCGTACTTGCCGATCTGTGTAACACCTCGTGGCACATCAATGATCACACCACGAATGTCAGTCTCTGGCGCGCTGGGGAAAAACGTCGAATTGACCGCGCGTTGTTCATCGCTGAACAGTCGGTCGCCCAGGCGGACCTCTTCGCGCGAGCGTTGCAGTACCAGGGTAGAGATATCCCCCTCGGTCGCGACGATTTCGCCGCCGCCGATGTTGTCGGCGTTGATACCCAGAAATTCCTGGGTGTCGGGGTCGATGTAGGTCTTGCCCTGGCGGAAGATGCCGTACACCGACTGCGCCGGGTCGAAGGCGCCACGTGCGTAGATGCGGTCGCCCATGCCACTGAGCACGCGCTCGGCATTGCCGGCCACGATGTAGGGGGCGGCGTTGAATTGCTCGACCGAATCCATGATGCGGTTGGTCAGCAGGAAGCTGTTGATCGATTCCAGCGGGATGCTGGGTATGGCCTCGGCCACGGGCGTGGTGCGCACCCTGGGCGAAAGCTTGATGGTGCCGCGCGAGGCGCCACGTTCGAGCATCAGCTGCGGCTGGCCGTTGACGAAGCCCAGCACCAGCGAATCGCCAGGGTAGATGAGGTCCGGGTTGGCGATCTGCGGGTTGGCGTGCCAGAGGTGTGGCCACTGCCATGGCTGGCTGAGAAACTTCCCGGAAATGTCCCACAATGTATCGCCACGCACCACCGTGTAGCGCTGTGGATAGCCGTCCCTGAGCTGCACTTGCGCCTGCGCCAGGCCGGCCATTGCCAGCATCAGCAGGGCGAGTAGTGATTTCCTCATGCCGTGAATCCCTTTATCATGTCTGCTCACGCGAAATAACGACTTTACCTCACAGTGCAGCACATACGCATATGGCTATTTTAAACATCCTCGAATTTCCAGACCCGCGCCTGCGTACCGTCGCCAAGCCGGTCACGGTGGTGGACGACAGCGTTCGCCAGCTTGTCGATGACATGTTTGAAACCATGTACGACGCCCCTGGCATCGGTTTGGCCGCCACCCAGATCAACGTGCACAAGCGCATCGTGGTCATGGACCTGTCCGAAGATCGCAGCGAACCACGGGTGTTCATCAACCCCGAGTTCGAGTCGCTGACCGACGAGATGGACCAGTACCAGGAAGGTTGCCTGTCGGTGCCCGGCTTCTACGAGAACGTCGATCGCCCGCAGAAGGTCAAGGTCACCGCGCTGGACCGCGACGGCAAATCCTACGAACTGATCGCCGAAGGCCTGCTGGCCGTGTGCATCCAGCACGAGTGCGATCACCTCAACGGCAAGCTGTTCGTTGACTACCTGTCCAACCTCAAGCGCGACCGCATCAAGAAAAAGCTGGAAAAACTGCACAAGCAGCAGGCCTGATTTCGGTGCCCTTGTAGGAGCGGCTAGTAGCCGCGAACAACGCACCTCGGTGCGTCAGGAAGGGCCCCTTCGCGGCTGCTAGCCGCTCCTACAAAGGGTTGCGGCCCACCCCCAACAGCGAGAACTCCATGCGCATCGTCTTCGCGGGCACTCCCGAGTTTGCCGCCGAACACCTCAAGGCCCTGCTGGCCACTTCGCACGACATCGTTGCCGTATACACCCAGCCCGATCGCCCGGCCGGGCGGGGGCAGAAACTCATGCAAAGCCCGGTCAAGCAATTGGCCCTGGAGCACGGCATTCCCGTCCTGCAGCCAGCGACCCTGCGCGACCCCCAGGCCCAGGCCGAGCTGCGCGCGCTGACGCCGGATTTGATGGTGGTGGTCGCCTATGGCCTGATCCTGCCGCAGGCGGTGCTCGACATCCCGCCGCTGGGCTGCATCAACAGTCATGCCTCGCTGCTGCCGCGCTGGCGCGGAGCGGCGCCGATCCAGCGGGCGATCCAGGCGGGCGATACCGACAGCGGCGTTACCGTGATGCGCATGGAGGCGGGTCTGGATACCGGCCCGATGCTGCTCAAGGTCAGCACCCCGATCGACGCTCACGACACCGGCGGCAGCCTGCACGACCGCTTGGCGCAAATGGGCCCACCGGCCGTGGTCCAGGCCATTGCCGGGCTGGCCGCCGCTACCCTGCAGGGCGAGGCGCAGGACGACAGCCTGGCCAACTACGCCCACAAGTTGGACAAGAACGAAGCGCGCATCGACTGGGCCCAACCGGCCGTGGTGCTCGAGCGCCAGGTGCGGGCGTTTTTCCCTTGGCCTGTCTGCCACAGCACCTTGAATGGCGAAGCGCTGAAGGTGCTGGCCGCCAGTTTGGCCGAAGGCAGCGGCCGGCCAGGCGAAATCATCCAGGTCGACAAGGACGGGCTGACCATAGCCTGCGGTGAACAAGCCCTGCGCCTGACCCGCCTGCAGTTGCCGGGAGGCAAGCCGCTCGACTTCAGTGACCTGTTCAACAGCCGCCGCGACCGGTTCGTGGTCGGCACGGTGCTGGGCCAATGAACCCGCGTCTGGCGGCGGCCCGTGCGTTGGCGACGGTACTCAGCGGCAAGGCCTCGCTCAACAGCTCCTTGCCCAGGGAGCTGGACAAGGTCGAGGCGCGCGACCGTGGCCTTACCCAAGACCTGGCATTCGGCACCGCCCGCTGGCAGCCCCGTCTCGACGCGCTGGCCGAGCGCCTGCTGCAGAAGCCTTTCAAGGCCGCCGATGCCGATGTACATGGCTTGCTCCTGGTCGGGCTCTACCAGTTGCTGTACACCCGGATTCCAGCCCATGCCGCGATCGGCGAAACCGTCGGCTGTGCCGACAAGCTGAAGAAGCCCTGGGCCAAGGCGCTGCTCAATGCCGTGCTGCGCCGAGCCCAGCGTGAGAGCGAGGCCATTCTTGCCGAACTCGAACGTGACCCGGTGGTGCGCATGGCGCACCCGCGCTGGCTGCAGAAATCGCTGAAAGCCTTCTGGCCCGAGCAGTGGGAAGCCATCTGCGCCGCCAACAACGCTCATCCGCCGATGATCCTGCGGGTCAACCGTCGCCATCAGCCGCGCGATGCCTACCTGGGCCTGCTGGCCGAACAAGGCGTGGCGGCCCAGGCTTGCGTGTACAGCCGTGATGGCATCGTCCTGGCAGAAGCCTGCGACGTGCGCGGGCTGCCGGGCTTCAGCGAAGGCTGGATCAGCGTCCAGGATGAAGCAGCGCAACTGGCCGCCGAACTGCTCGACCTGGCGCCCGGCCAGCGGGTACTCGACGCCTGCTGCGCGCCGGGCGGCAAGACCTGCCACATTCTGGAAGCCGAGCCGGCCCTGGCTACTGTGGTAGCCGTGGATCTCGAGGAAAAGCGTCTGGTTCGAGTGCGCGAGAACCTGCAGCGATTGGGGCTGCAAGCCCAGTTGATCGCAGCCGATGGCCGCGATACCCAAGCCTGGTGGGACGGTCAGCCGTTCCAGCGGATCCTGCTCGACGCCCCCTGTTCGGCCACTGGCGTGATCCGCCGCCATCCCGACATCAAGCTGACCCGCCAGCCCGACGACATTCCGGCCCTGGCCGTGCTGCAAGGGCAGTTGCTCGACGCCCTGTGGCCAACCCTGGAGGTCGGCGGGGTGCTGCTCTATGCCACCTGCTCGACACTGCCCACGGAAAATACCGAAGTCATCGAAGCGTTCCTGGCGCGCACGCCCGGCGCCCGCGAACTGGACCTGGCCACGTCCGCCGGCATCAAGCAGGCTCATGGCCGCCAATTGCTGGCACAAGAAGGCGGTCACGATGGCTTCTACTATGCCAAGCTGATCAAGATCGCCGCCGTACGCGGCCACTGACGGGGAGTAATGGATGAAGATCATCATCCTGGGCGCAGGTCAGGTGGGCGGCACGCTGGCCGAGCACCTGGCCGGCGAGGCCAATGACATCACCGTGGTCGATACCGACGCCGAACGCCTGCGCAACCTTGGCGATCGCCTGGACATCCGCACCGTGCAGGGCCGCGGCTCGTATCCGACAGTGCTGCGCCAGGCCGGTGCCGACGATGCCGACATGCTGGTGGCGGTGACCAACAGCGACGAGACCAACATGGTCGCCTGTCAGGTGGCCTACACCCTGTTCCATACCCCCACCAAGATCGCCCGGGTGCGCGAGTCGGCCTATCTCACCCGCGCCGGCCTGTTCAACAACGACGCCATTCCGGTGGATGTGCTGATCAGCCCGGAACAGGTGGTGACCAACTACATCAAGCGCCTGATCGAGTACCCCGGCGCCCTGCAGGTCATCGACTTCGCTGGCGGCAAGGCACAGCTGGTGGCGGTCAAGGCCTACTACGGCGGCCCGCTGGTGGGTCAGCAACTGCGGCAGATTCGTCACCACATGCCCAAGGTCGATACACGGGTGGCTGCCATCTTTCGCCGCGACCGGCCGATCCTGCCACGCGGCGACACGGTCATCGAAGCCGACGACGAGGTGTTCTTCATTGCAGCCCGCGAAGACATTCGCGCGGTGATGAGCGAACTGCGCCGGGTCGACCAGAGCAACAAGCGGGTGGTCATCGCCGGCGGCGGGCAGATCGGCGAGCGCCTGGCCGAGGCCATCGAAAGCCGCTACCAGGTGAAGATCATCGAGATGAACCCGGCACGCTGCCGCTACCTCTCCGATACCCTGGACAGCACCGTGGTGTTGCAGGGCAGCGCGTCCGACCGCGATCTGATGCTCGAAGAGAACATCGCCCAGGCCGATATCTTCCTGGCCCTGACCAACGACGACGAAGCCAACATCATGTCCTCGTTGCTGGCCAAGCGTTTGGGCGCGCGCAAGGTCATGACCATCATCAACAACCCGGCCTACGTGGACCTGGTCCAGGGGGGCGAAATCGATATCGCCCTGAGCCCGCAGCTGGCAACCATCGGTACCCTGCTGGCGCACGTAAGGCGGGGCGATATCGTCAGTGTGCACTCGCTACGCCGGGGCGCCGCGGAGGCCATCGAGGCCATCGCCCATGGCGACGCGCGTTCGAGCAAAGTGATCGGCAAGCCCATCGAAACCATCGACCTGCCTCCGGGAACGACGATCGGCGCGATCATTCGCGATGACCAGGTGATCATCGCGCACAGCGACACGGTGATCGAGGCCGGTGACCACGTGATCCTATTCGTCGTGGACAAGAAATACATCCGCGACGTCGAGAAGCTCTTCCACGTCGGCCTGAGCTTCTTCTGACCCCCAGCCTCGCTCATCCAAAAAGCGGGCCGTCCAGGAGCCCGCTCTGTGAAAGCTGGTCTAGTGCAAGCATGCCCTGTGGGAGCGGGTCTCTGCCCGCGAAGAAGCCCCCACGCCAGCCGCTAGCTCAATACCACCTGGCCTCACCCGCCGGCCGCTTCTTGAAGCGCTTCATGCTCCACATATACTGGCTCGGATAGGCCCGCACATACTTCTCGACCACGCCGCTCATCGCCGCGACCGACGTGTACGTGTCGGTGCTGTACATCGCCTCGGGTGCCGCTTCCAGGATCACCTTGTAGCCCGAACCATCGGGCAGGCGCACGGCATGCAGGAACACGCCGACGGCCTTGCCGCCGGCGAGCATGTTGGGCACGAACTTGCTGGTCAGCGCCAGGGTGCCGAGAAACGGCACGAACAGCCCGGCCGATTCGGCGGGTTCCGGGTCGGCGGGAATGCCCACCTGGCCACCCTTGCGCACCTCCTTGATGACACTGAGGATGCCTTCCTTGGTCGAGGCCGCAACGCGGTTGCCCAATTGCACCCGTTGCTTGCGCAACAGCTCGTCCACCGCCTTGAGCTTGGGTGGACGGTAGAAAATGATCGGCTTGCACTGGTTGCAGTAGAAGTGATTGAGCACTTCCCAATTGCCCAGGTGGCTGGTGATGCCGACCACGCCCTTGCCCGATGCCAGGGCATCCTTGAGCACGTCCAGCCCCTCGACCTCGCGCACCAGGTCGAGCGAGCGCTGGGCCGGCCAGATCCAGGCACAGGCGCTTTCGGTCAGGGTCTTGCCGATGTCCATCAGGCTGCGTCCTGCGAGGCGCTCGCGCTCGGCAGCGTCCATGTCCGGAAAACACTTGGCCAGGTTGATGCGCACCACCTCGCGAGAGCGGTTGGGCAGCTTCCACATCAACCAGCCGATGGCCGTGCCGACCCACTGCACGGTGCGCCACGGCAGCAGCGCGAACAACCGCAAGGCACCGACCATCAGTGCCCCTTTGAACTTATCCACAGATCACTCCTTAATTGCCCAGGCGCCCATTCTAGCCTCAGCCGGCCAGCTCGGCGTAGCGGTCGCAATCCTGGGTGTGGTCCATGACCATGCCCGAGGCCTGCATGAAGGCGTAGCAGATGGTCGGCCCGACGAAGGTGAAACCGGCTTTCTTCAGGGCCTTGCTCATGGCCCGGGCTTCCTCGGTTTCAGTGGGGATCTCGCTGCGATCGCGCCGATGGTTGACCCGCGGCTGCCCACCGACGAACGACCAGAGGAAGGCTGCCGGGTCTTCGAGCTGCAACCAGGCGCGGGCGTTCTTGCGTACACCGTTGAGCTTGAGGCGATTGCGCACGATGCCCGGATCCTGCATCAGCACCTCGATTTCCTCGTCACTCATCTGCGCGAGGCGTTGCGGGTCGAAGCCGTGGAGCACCTGCCGATAGCGTTCACGCTTGCGCAGCACGGTGATCCACGACAGGCCGGCCTGGAACCCTTCCAGCGCAAGCAACTCGAACAGGGCGCCCGCCTCGCGCAGCGGCACGCCCCATTCAAGGTCATGGTAGGCCTGGTACAAGGGGTCTTGGGTACACCAAAAGCAGCGAGGCATTAGGGCTCCATGGGTAGAGGCGCCGCGGATTCGCGGTATACTCCCGCTCTTTATATTCGCAGCCCTAGAAACAGGTGAATTTCGTGAGCCAGCCTACGCCAGCCGTGCGTACCTTCCAAGACTTGATCCTCGCCCTCCAGCAATACTGGGCCGAGCAAGGTTGTGTGGTGCTTCAGCCCTACGATATGGAAGTGGGCGCCGGCACTTTTCATACCGCCACGTTCCTGCGCGCCGTGGGCCCGGAAACCTGGAATGCCGCTTACGTGCAACCCAGCCGCCGTCCGACCGATGGCCGCTACGGCGAGAACCCCAACCGCCTGCAGCACTACTATCAGTTCCAGGTGGTTCTGAAGCCCAACCCGGACAACTTCCAGGAACTGTACTTGGGTTCGCTCAAGCACATCGGCCTCGATCCGCTGGTGCACGACGTCCGCTTCGTCGAAGACAACTGGGAGTCGCCGACCCTGGGCGCCTGGGGCCTGGGCTGGGAAGTCTGGCTCAACGGCATGGAAGTCACCCAGTTCACCTATTTCCAGCAGGCTGGCGGCATCGAATGCTACCCGGTCACCGGCGAGATCACCTACGGCCTGGAACGCCTGGCCATGTACCTGCAGGGCGTCGACTCGGTCTACGACCTGGTGTGGGCCGATGGCCCGTTCGGCAAGGTGACCTACGGCGACGTGTTCCACCAGAACGAGGTGGAGCAGTCCACCTACAACTTCGAGCACGCCAACGTCGACAAACTCTTCGAGCTGTTCGATTTCTACGAAAGCGAGGCCAAGCGCCTGCTCGAACTGGACCAGCCACTGCCGCTGCCCAGCTATGAAATGGTCTTGAAGGCGTCCCACACCTTCAACCTGCTCGATGCTCGCCGCGCCATTTCGGTCACCGCGCGCCAGCAGTACATCCTGCGCGTGCGGACCCTGGCCCGTGGTGTGGCACAAGCCTACCTGATGGCCCGTGCCAAGCTGGGTTTCCCCATGGCGACCCCCGATCTGCGAGATGAAGTATTGGCCAAGCTGGAGGCTGCGCAATGAGTGCTCAAGATTTTCTGGTCGAGCTGGGCACCGAAGAGCTGCCACCCAAGGCCCTCAACACCCTGGCCGACGCCTTCCTGGCCGGCATCGAGAAAGGCCTGCAGGCCGCCGGCCTGAACTACAGCGCCAAGAACGTCTACGCTGCGCCACGCCGCCTGGCTGTGCTGATCACCGGCCTGGATACCCAGCAGCCGGACCGCAGCATCAATCTCGACGGCCCGCCGCTGCAGGCCGCCTTCAATGCCGAAGGCGAGCCGACCCAGGCTGCACTGGGCTTTGCCAAGAAATGCGGAGTGGATCTCAGCGAGATCGACCGCAGCGGACCCAAGCTGCGCTTCAGCCAGAACATCGTCGGCAAGCCGACGGCCAGCCTGTTGCCGACCATCGTCGAAGACTCCCTCAACGACCTGCCGATTCCCAAGCGCATGCGCTGGGGCGCGCGCAAGGAAGAGTTCGTGCGGCCAACCCAGTGGCTGGTCATGCTGCTGGGCGACGACGTCATCGATTGCACGATCCTGGCCCAGAAGGCAGGCCGTGAATCGCGTGGTCACCGTTTCCATCACCCGCAGAACGTGCGCATCAGCTCGCCTGCTGGCTACCGCGAAGACATGCGCAAGGCCTACGTACTGGCCGATGCCCACGAACGCCGTGAACTGATTGCCCGACGTACCGCCGAGCTGGCCACCCAGCAGGAAGGCAGCGCCATCGTCCCACCGGCGCTGCTGGACGAAGTGACGGCCTTGGTCGAGTGGCCCGTGCCGCTGGTGTGTTCGTTCGAGGAACGCTTCCTGGATGTCCCGCAGGAAGCGCTGATCACCACCATGCAGGACAACCAGAAGTATTTCTGCCTGCTCAACGCCGACGGCAAGCTGCTGCCGCGTTTCATCACCGTGGCCAACATCGAGAGCAAGGACCCGCGCCAGATCGTCGAGGGCAACGAGAAAGTCGTGCGTCCACGCCTGACCGATGCCGAGTTCTTCTTCAATCAGGACAAGAAGCAACCGCTGGAAGCCTTCAACAAACGCCTGGAAAACGTGGTGTTCCAGGCGCAGTTGGGCAGTGTCTACGACAAGGCCGTGCGGGTTTCCAAGCTGGCGGCCTACATTGCCTCGCGCATTGGTGGCGATGCCCAGCGCGCGACGCGGGCAGGCCTGCTGTCGAAGTGCGACCTGGCCACGGAAATGGTCGGCGAGTTCCCGGAAATGCAGGGCGTGGCGGGCTATTACTACGCGCTCAACGCCGGCGAACCCGAAGACGTCGCGCTGGCACTCAACGAGCAATACATGCCTCGTGGCGCCGGCGCCGAGCTGCCCAGCACCCTGACCGGTGCGGCCGTGGCCATCGCCGACAAGCTCGACACCCTGGTCGGCATCTTCGGCATCGGCATGCTGCCCACTGGCAGCAAGGACCCCTATGCCCTGCGTCGCGCGGCCCTGGGCGTGCTGCGCATCCTGATCGAAAAGCAGCTGGACCTGAACCTCAACGAAGCCGTGAGCTTCGCCGTCTCGGCCTTCGGCACCCAGGTCAAGTCGGCCGGGCTTGCCGAGCAGGTGCAGGAGTTCATCTTCGATCGCCTGCGCGCTCGCTACGAGGACGAGGGCATCGATGTGGCCACTTATCTTTCGGTGCGCGCCCTGCAACCCGGTTCGGCACTGGACTTCGATCAGCGCGTGCAGGCTGTCCAGGCGTTCCGCCGGTTGCCTGAGGCCGCCGCGCTGGCTGCCGTCAACAAGCGTGTCTCGAACCTGCTGAGCAAGGCCGAGGGCAAGGTTGCTGCCACCGTGGAGCCCAAGTACTTCGACAACGCCAACGAGTTCTCGCTGTACTCGGCCATCACCCAGGCCGACCATGCGGTGGCGCCGATGGCTGCCGAGCGTCGCTACAACGAAGCCTTGACCCGTCTGGCCGCCCTGCGCGAGCCAGTGGATGCGTTCTTCGAAGCGGTGATGGTCAATGCCGAAGATGCCAATGTGCGGGCCAACCGCTATGCCTTGCTGGCACGTCTGCGCGGTCTGTTCCTGGGCGTCGCCGACATTTCGTTGCTGGGGTAGGCCTTGAAACTGCTGATTCTCGATCGCGACGGGGTCATCAATCATGACTCCGACGCCTACATCAAATCAGTCGCCGAATGGCTGCCATTGCCTGGAGCGATCGAGGCCATTGCACAGTTGCACCAGGCTGGCTGGACGGTGGCCGTCGCTACCAACCAGTCTGGCCTGGCGCGCGGTTACTACGACCTGGCCACCCTCGATGCCATGCACGCCCACCTGCGCGCGCTGGTCGCGGAGCAGGGCGGCGAGGTTGGCCTGATCGTGCATTGTCCCCATGGTCCGAATGACCAGTGCACCTGCCGCAAACCGCGGCCGGGTTTGCTGCAGCGCATCGCTGCCCACTATGACGCGCCCCTGACCGGCGTTTGGTTCGTCGGCGACAGCCTGAGCGATCTGCACGCCGCAACGGCAGTGGCTGCTCGACCCGTGCTGGTGAAGACCGGCAAAGGGCTACGGACCCTGACCCAGGACCTGCCCGAGGGAACCCTGATTTTCGATGACCTGGCGGCAGTCGCCAGGCACCTTATCCACACTTGACGGTATCCACCGCTATGTCGATCCTGCGGGCAATCAGAATCTTTGCCTTTTATCTGCTTCTGGGCAGCAGCGCCTTGCTGTGGTGCACCCTGAGCTTTTTCATCGCGCCCTTTCTGTCCTTCAAGGCGCGCTACCGTTTCATCAACGTCTACTGGTGCCGCTGTGCGCTGTGGCTGACGCGCGTCATGCTGGGTATCGACGTACGGGTGAAAGGTGCGGAAAACGTTCCGCAAACTCCATGCGTCATCGTTTCCAACCACCAGAGCACGTGGGAAACCTTTTTCCTTTCCGCCTACTTCCAGCCCCTGAGCCAGGTGCTCAAGCGCGAGCTGCTGTTCGTGCCGTTCTTTGGCTGGGCCATGGCCATGCTGCGCCCCATCGCCATCGACCGCGACAATCCCAAGTCGGCACTCAAGGAAGTCGCCAGCAAGGGCGACACGCTGTTGAAGGACGGCGTCTGGGTACTGATCTTCCCGGAAGGTACGCGTGTGCCATACGGCCAGATCGGCAAATTCACCCGCAGCGGCAGTGCCCTGGCGGTGAACGCGCAGTTGCCGGTGTTGCCCATTGCGCACAATGCCGGGCGCTACTGGCCCAAGGAAGGCTGGAACAAGCATCGCGGTACCATCGAGGTGGTCATCGGGGCACCCATGTACGCCGAAGGCACCGGACCGCGGGCCATTGCGGCCTTGAACGAGCGCGTCCAGGCCTGGAACGAGCAAACTCAACAAGCCATGGGCGCGCTGCCGGAGCATCCGGAAATCGCACCCACGCCGGTTATCTAGTTTCTGTGGATAACTTGTGTATTGTTTCTCGTGCAATGTCTTTGAAAGCTGCGTAACCCTCTGTTGGCTATGCAGTTTTCAAAACCCATCGAAACCCGACAATTGGTGCATAAGTTTTTTGCACGGCGGTGAAAGGCTCGTCTTTTCGAGCCTTTCACCGCTGGGTTTTCAGCCAGACGTCAGACCTTGTCCAGGTCCACGTGGCGGGTTTCCTTCAAACAGAACATCCCCACCACGAAGCTGATACCGGTCACCAGCACCGGATACCACAGTCCGTAGAAGATATCCCCCGTGTACACCACCAGCGCGAACGAGACCGTGGGCAGGAATCCGCCGAACCAGCCGTTGCCAATGTGGTAGGGCAGGGACAAGGACGTGTAGCGAATGCGGGTGGGGAAGAGCTCGACCATCACCGCCGCCAGCGGCCCATAGGTCATCGTGGCAATCAGGATCATGGCAACGATGATCAACACCACCATGGGTTGATTGACCAGGCTCGAATCGGCCTTGGCGGGGTAGCCTGCCTGAGCAATGGCCGCGCGCAGGGCTGGCTCATCGTAGCCGTTGATCCGTTGCTCACCGACCGTGATTGCCACATCCGTGCCGTCGACCGGTGCCGCCGAGCTGTACGGCACACCCGACTTGATCAGCAACGTCTTGACCTTGTCGCAGGGGCTGTCGAATTTGGCCTTGCCCACTGGGTCGAACTGGAAGGTGCATGTAGAAGGGTCCGCCATCACCGTGACCGGCGAGTTGCGAGTGGCATTGTCGATCTGCGGGTTGGCGTAGTGGCTCAAACCCTTGAACAGGGGGAAGTAGGCGAAGGTCGCCAGCAGCAGGCCAAGCATCAGGATGGGTTTGCGCCCGACACGGTCGGACAGCCAACCGAAGAACACGAAGAACGGCGCACCGATGACCACACTGATGATCAGCAGCTGATTGGCCAGTGCCGGGTCCATCTTGAGCATCTGCGTCAGAAAGAACAGCACGTAGAATTGCGCACAGTAGAACGTTACGGCCTGCCCAGCATTGATGCTGAACAACGCGGTCAACACGATCTTCAGGTTCTGCCAGGAACCGAACGACTCGCGGATCGGCGATTTACTGGTCTTGCCCTCGGCCTTCATCTTGGTGAAGGTGGGCGATTCGCTCAGGCTCAGGCGGATCCAGGTGGAAATGCCCAGCAGTACGATCGACAGCAGGAACGGCAGGCGCCAGCCCCAGACTTCGAATTGATCGCCACTGATATAGCGGCTGCCCATCACCACCAGCAGTGACAGCAGCAGGCCGAGGGTGGCTGTCGACTGGATCCAGCCGGTGTGAAAGCCCCGTTTTTTCTGCGGCGCATGTTCGGCCACGTACGTCGCTGCGCCGCCATACTCGCCGCCCAGGGCCAGGCCCTGAAGCATGCGCAACAGCACCAGGATGATCGGCGCGGCAATGCCGATGCTGGCATAGGTCGGCAGCAATCCCACTGCAAAGGTCGAGACGCCCATCAGGATGATGGTCATGAGGAAGGTGTACTTGCGCCCGATCATGTCACCCAGACGCCCAAACACCAAGGCGCCAAAGGGTCGCACCAGGAAGCCTGCGGCAAACGCCATCAGGGCGAAGATGAAGGCTGTGGTCTCGTTCACTCCGGCGAAGAACTGCTTGCTGATCACCGCAGCCAGGGCGCCGTACAGGAAGAAGTCGTACCATTCGAAAACCGTCCCCAGCGACGATGCGAAGATGATCTTCTTCTCGTCCCGGTTCACGGCAGGCGCAGCCGCCGCGCCGTGTTGCAGATAATCCGCCATATTGCCATCCTCAGTGATTATTGTTGTTGTTCCACTGTTGCCTTTTCCGAGTACTGCCTGCACTCGGTCAAATCGTTTCCGGCACCTGCAGCGCAGTGGCCGGCACGGCCTCCAGCGGCTGCGGATGCAGAATCATCTGCGCTGCCTTTTCTGCAATCATCACCGTCGGTGAGCAGGTATTGCCCGAGACGATTTCCGGCATGATCGACGCGTCTGCCACACGCAGACCCTGCACGCCACGAACCTTGAGTTGCGCATCCACCACCGCCAGGGTGTCGTTGCCCATGCGACAGGTACCGGCTGGATGAAAGATAGTCGTTCCTATGCGTCCTGCTGCCGCGCGCAGCGCTTCTTCACTCTGCACGTCCGCGCCTGGCAGGTATTCCTGCGGGGCAAAGCCTTGCAGGGCCGAGCCCTGGACGATCTTGCGCGTCAGGCGTATGGCATCGACCGCCACCTGCACGTCGTCGGGATGGCTGAGATAGTTGGGATCGATCAACGGCGCTGCGTCCGGATCGGCAGAGCTGATGTCCACCCGCCCGCGGCTCTTGGGCCGCAGGTTGCAGACCGAAGCGGTAAACGCAGGAAAGCGGTGCAGCGGCTCGCCGAAGCGCTCCAACGACAGCGGCTGTACATGGTATTGAAGATTGGGGGAGGGCTGCTCGGGGCTCGAGCGCACGAAGGCGCCCAGTTGACTCGGCGCCATCGCCAGCGGCCCGCTGCGGTCGTACAGGTAGCGCACGCCCATGCCGAACTTGCCCCACAGGCTGTTGGCAACCTGGTTGAGAGTGCGCGCGTTGCTGACCTTGTACACCAGCCGCAGCTGCAGATGATCCTGCAAATTGCCACCCACGCCAGGCAGCTCGTGCTGCACATCGATACCCAGGCGTTCGAGCAAGGGCCGGGGGCCAATGCCGGAGCGCTGGAGAATGTTTGGCGAACCGATGGCGCCGGCGCACAGAATGATCTCACCGCGCGTCTCGAACCGATGGTCGGCGCCCTGCCAGCGGGCAGCCACCGCATGGGCACGGCCGTCTTGCAGCAGCACCTTGTCCACCCGCACGCCCGTATGCACCGTCAGATTCGACCGCTTCAGCGCAGGGCGCAAGAACGCCTTGGTCGAATTCCAGCGCACCCCGGACTTCTGATTGACCTGGAAGTAACCGCAACCCTGGTTGTCTCCGGTGTTGAAGTCTTCGATGCTGGCGATCCCGGACTCGGCCGCCGCACTGCGGAAGGCGTCGAGAATGGGCCAGCGATAACGCTGCTGCTCGACTCGCCACTCGCCCTGGGCGCTGTGGAACTCGGAGTCGCCGGCATGATGGTTTTCGCTCTGGCGAAACAGCGGAAGAACGTCTTTCCAGCCCCAGCCGGGATTGCCTTGGGCCTCCCAGCGATCATAGTCGCTGGACTGGCCGCGCATGTAGATCATGCCATTGATCGACGAGCAGCCGCCGAGGACCTTGCCGCGAGGGTAGTTGAGGCTGCGGCCGTCGAGGCCTGGTTGTGGCTGGGTCTTGAAACACCAGTCGGTGCGGGGATTACCGATGCAGAACAGATAACCGACCGGGATGTGGATCCAGGCATAGTTGTCCCGGCCACCTGCCTCGAGCAACAGCACCTGTACCGAAGGGTCGGCCGACAGTCGATTGGCAAGCAGACAACCTGCAGGACCTGCGCCGACAATGATGTAGTCATAGACGGATGGGACTGATGGCATGGTGTACTCCGCGCCGTTTTATTGTTCTTGTCGTTCCCCATGTTATTGATTAGCTTCGTGGTGAAAACTAAAGATTTCACCCAGGGGCTGAGCGTTTTCGCACAGTCCAGAGCGCAGTTGATTAACAAGGGAAAATCAATGTTCGACTGGAACGACCTGCGCTTCTTTCTCGAGCTGCAACGCAGCGGCCGATTGCTGACCGCTGCCAAGCGCCTGCATACCACGCACAGTACGGTCGCCCGGCACATCGAAAGCATCGAGCGCCACCTGGGCACGCCGCTGTTCGTGCAGAACGCCCACGGCTACGAACTGACCCCGGCGGGGCAGACGCTGCTCAAGCACGCCGAGGCCATGGAGAACCTGGCCCTGCGCGCGCAGGAGGACATTACGCAGTCATTCAATCCGCTGGGCAAGATCCGCCTGGGCGTCACCGAAGGCATCGGTATCGCCTTCATCACACCGCGTCTTGGTGAGCTGTTCAGGCGTTATCCAGGCCTGGAGGTCGAGCTGGTGGCCGTGCCGCGCTTTGTCAGCATTCTCAACCGCGAAGCCGAAATCAGCGTGCACCTCGAGCGTCCCAATGCCGATCTGCTGATCACCCGCAAGCTCACCGACTACAACCTGGCACTGTATGCCAGTGCCGATTACCTGGCTGCTGCCGAGCCGCTGCGCAATCGTGAAGACCTGGCACAGCATCGCTGGATCGGCTATGTCGATGACCTGCTGTTCAGCCAGGAGTTGTTATTGCTCAACAGCTTCTGTCGCAATCCGGTCGTGGCCTTTCGCAGCACCAGTGTGCTGGCTCAACAGGAGGCTGCATGCATCGGCCTGGGCATCGCCGTGTTGCCCGTGTACATGGCTGCCAAGGATCCACGGCTGGTGCGCGTACTGCCCGACGAAACCATCCAGCGCAGTTACTGGATCAGCACCCGACGCGAACTGCACAAATCGGTACGGCTGCGCGTGGTCTGGGATTTCCTCCTGCAACTGTGCGCCGACCAGCAGGCTACCTTGCTCGCCACCTGAAACCCATGCCCGGCTCCCACATGGCACTGAATGTTGCCTTCATGTGGGAGCGGGCTCTGCCCGCGAAGACGCCAGCCGAGTCGCCATAGATCCAACCGGCTCAAACAACCACCGGCTGCCCACCATGAACAGCTTCTCCCGCATCGCCATGCAGGGAAATCTTCGACGTCTCCGGCAGTGCCAAGCCACCGGCGAGCGCCAGCACCGAAACCGCCATCAAGTAAAACGCTGGCGACAGGTTGCTCCCCGTCATACCGATCAACCAGGTCGCCATCAGCGGCGCCGTTCCGCCAAACACCGTGTAGGCGAGGTTGTAGGTGATAGCCGAAGCCGTGTAGCGGGTTCGGGTCGGGAATGTCTCGGACAACAGTGCTGCAGTCACCACACCACTGAGCACTGCACCGACCGCCAGCATCATCACCCCGATGACGGAAGCGACGAACGAGCCTGAGCTGGCGAGCAGGAACGACGGATACACCACCGAGATGATCAACACCCCAGCGGTCCCCACCGTTACCCGACGCCCGACCTTGTCGGAGAATGCTCCCGCAACGGGACACATCAACGCGGCAAACACCAAGGCGATCACCGAGATCAACAACGCCGTGGCCCGGCTCAAGCCACCCACCACCTGCAGATAAGTCGCAAAGTAGGTAGTGAACATATAGAAGGAGAGGGCGGTCAGCGACACGAATGCACCCAGGCACAGGATCGCACCACCGTGGCTGCGTAGGGTGTCCTTGAGCGGTGAATGGGCAACGTCGTGTTCTTGCTTGACCGCCTGGAACGCTGGCGTTTCATCCAGCCGCCAGCGCAGGTAAAGCCCCACCAGGCCCAGCGGCGCCGCTATCAGGAACGGCACCCGCCAACCCCAGCTGGCCATCGCCTCGGGCGACAGCGAAGCGTCCAATGCGTAGGCCATTACCGCAGCACAGGCAAACGCGCTGAAGGTCGACACCGGGATGAAGCTCCCATACCAGGCACGTTGGGTACGCGGCGCATGCTCCATGAGATAGGCACAGGCGCCGGCATACTCACCGCCGGCAGAAAAACCCTGAGCGCAGCGAATCAGCGTCAGCATGATCGGCGCAGCAATACCGATGGCGGCATAGGTGGGCAACAAACCGATCAGCGTCGTTGCACCAGCCATGAGCAGAATGGTCATGGCCAGCACCTTCTTGCGCCCGATTCGGTCGCCGAGCATGCCGAAAACGATACCGCCCAGGGGCCGGAACGCAAACGCCACGGCGAACACCGCAAAGGTTTTCAACAAGCCCGTGGCAGCGTCACCACTGGGGAAGAACTGTTGGGCAATGGCCGTGGCCAGAAACCCGTAGACGGCAAAGTCGAACCATTCCACGAAGTTGCCCACGGCAGCGGCGCAGATCACCTTTTTCAACGTCGCGGGAGATACCCGCCCCTCCAATGCATGGTCCATTAGCTTTACCCCTGTGCAAACGTGACGAGCCATTGATTATCGGGCGCGGGCTGTGACACTCCTGCCGAAAAGCGGCATTGACGTAGTCATGCCCGCAGCGCACCTGCAATAAGCCTGCGCAAGATCCACGCCAGGGCCGTTCGTCCGTTCTCGGCGTGAGGCATTGGATACGCACACCCATAAAAAAACCCCGGGCCAAGGGCGCCGGGGTTCGGTGGGTGGGTCCAAGCCTCAGAAATCCAGGTTCGACACTGCCAGTGCATTGCTCTCGATGAACTCGCGACGAGGCTCGACCGCATCACCCATCAGGGTGTTGAAGATCTGGTCGGCGCCGATCGCATCCTCAATGGTGACCTTGAGCATGCGTCGCACGCTTGGGTCCATCGTGGTTTCCCACAACTGGTCTGGGTTCATCTCACCCAGACCTTTGTAGCGCTGGATAGTATGACGCTTGGTGCTTTCGGTCATCAGCCACTCAAGGGCTTCCTTGAACTCGACCACGGCCTTCTTGCGCTCGCCCCGTTTAACGTAGGCGCCTTCGTCCAGCAGACTGGCCAACTGTGCGCCCAGAGCGGTCACAGTCTTGTAGTCGTTGCTGCCGAAGAAATCGCGGTTGAAGGTGATGTAGCTCGCCAGGCCGTGGGAGGTAATCTCCACCTCTGGCAGCCAGACGTTGCGCTCACGGTCTTCACGCAGACTGGCCTTGTACACCAAGCCCGATTTCTCGCTGGTGCGCAGACGTGCGTCGAACTTGGCCAACCAAGCCTGCATGGCCTCGTGGTCGCCCAGCTGCTCGAGTGCCACCGCCGGCAGGTACACGAAGTGCTCGGTCAGCTCCTGCGGGTACAGACGCGACAGACGCTTGAGCGTCTTCATGACCATACGGAAATCGTTCACCAGGCGCTCCAGCGCTTCCCCGGAAATACCGGGCGCCGAATCGTTGAGGTGCAGGCTCGCATCTTCCAGGGCCGACTGCGTCATGTACTCCTCCATGGCGTCGTCGTCCTTGATGTACTGCTCCTGCTTGCCCTTCTTCACCTTGTACAACGGCGGCTGGGCAATGTAGATGTAACCGCGCTCGATCAGCTCAGGCAACTGACGGAAGAAGAAGGTCAGCAACAAGGTACGGATGTGCGATCCGTCAACGTCGGCATCGGTCATGATGATGATGTTGTGATAGCGCAACTTGTCGATGTTGTACTCTTCGCGACCGATACCGCAGCCCAGTGCCGTGATCAAAGTGCCCACTTCCTGGGAAGAGATCATTTTGTCGAAGCGTGCCTTCTCGACGTTGAGGATCTTGCCCTTGAGCGGCAGGATCGCCTGGGTCTTGCGATTGCGGCCTTGCTTGGCCGAACCACCGGCGGAGTCACCCTCCACCAGGTAGAGTTCGGAAAGGGCAGGGTCCTTCTCCTGGCAGTCGGCCAATTTGCCTGGCAGGCCAGCGATGTCCAATGCACCCTTGCGACGGGTCATCTCGCGCGCCTTGCGGGCAGCTTCACGAGCACGGGCGGCGTCGATCATCTTGCCCACCACGGCCTTGGCTTCGTTCGGATTCTCCAGAAGGAAATCCGAGAAGTACTTGCCCATCTCCTGCTCGACCGCAGTTTTCACCTCGGACGAAACCAGCTTGTCCTTGGTCTGCGAGCTGAACTTGGGGTCCGGCACTTTCACCGAAATGATTGCGGTCAAGCCTTCACGCGCATCGTCGCCAGTGGTCGAGACCTTGTTCTTCTTGGCCAGGCCTTCCTGCTCGATGTAGTTGTTCAGGTTGCGTGTCAGCGCCGAGCGGAAGCCCACCAAGTGAGTTCCGCCATCGCGCTGGGGAATGTTGTTGGTGAAGCACAACAGGTTTTCGTTGAAGCTGTCGTTCCACTGCAGTGCCACTTCAACACCTACGCCGTCGTCGCGTTGCACATTGAAGTGGAACACCTGATTGACGGGCGTCTTGTTGGTATTGAGGTATTCGACGAATGCCCGCAGACCGCCTTCGAACTTGAACAGCTCTTCCTTGGCGGTGCGCTCATCCTTCAGCAGGATACCCACGCCAGAGTTGAGGAAGGACAATTCGCGGATTCGCTTCGCCAGAATGTCCCAGCTGAAGTGGATGTTCTTGAAGGTGTCGGCCGATGGCTTGAAGTGGATCTTGGTACCGGTGGTTTCGCTTTCACCGACGATTTGCATCGGCTCCTGCGGGACGCCATGCACGTAGAACTGCTCCCACAATTTCCCAGCGCGACGCACTGTCAATTGCAGGCTTTCAGAGAGTGCGTTCACCACGGACACACCAACGCCGTGCAGGCCGCCGGAAACCTTGTACGAGTTATCGTCGAACTTACCACCAGCGTGCAGCACGGTCATGATGACCTCGGCCGCAGATACGCCTTCTTCCTTGTGCACATCCACTGGAATGCCGCGACCGTTGTCGGTTACGGAAATGGATTCGTCTGGATGAATGGTGATGGTGATTTCATCACAGTGGCCGGCCAGTGCTTCGTCGATGGAATTGTCCACCACCTCGAAGACCATGTGGTGCAGGCCGCTACCATCATCGGTGTCGCCGATGTACATACCGGGACGTTTGCGTACGGCATCAAGCCCTTTCAGCACCTTGATGCTGGAGGAGTCGTACGTTTGGTTCTCGCTCATGCCTTCACTCCCGATGATCGTGGGTCTGGGTAATACCGCCATGTTCCACGTGGAACACGGCAACTGGCGTTTCCGTTTGCCAGCCTTCCCTCAATAATTCTTGATCCACACAGGTGATGAACACCTGGCAGCGTAATTCTTCCAGCAAGCGGCACAATGCGCGACGATGTTTCTCGTCCAGTTCGGAGGGCAAATCGTCTACCAGATAGATGCATTGCCCTCGGCGGGCCTGGCCTACCAGATGGCCCTGGGCAATGCGAAGTGCGCATACCACCAGCTTCTGCTGACCGCGCGACAATATGTCGGCCGCATTATGGGCGCCCATTCTGAGGCGAAGATCAGCACGTTGAGGTCCAGCCTGGGTATGCCCCATCTGCTGGTCTCTCAACAGCGAACCTGCCAATACATCGGCAAGTTCGCGATCCTTGTCCCAACCTCGGTAATAGCTCAGCGTCAACCCATCGAGCTGCACCAACTCGGCGAGTGTCTGTTCGAACACAGGCTTCAGCGCCTTGATGTAAGCACGGCGGTACTCGTCGATTTCTGCACTGGCAAGACGGAGTTCACGGTCCCACGCCGCTTGCGAAGCAACGTCAAGTGTACCATGCCGAAGCCACGAGTTCCGTTGCTTCAAGGCCTTCTGCAGGCGCTGCCAGGTCGACATGAAGCGAGGTTCCACGTGGAACACACCCCAGTCGAGAAACTGTCTGCGAATTTTAGGCGCGCCTTCCAACAGCCGAAAGCTGTCGGGATTTATCAACTGCAGCGGAAGTATCTGGGCAAGCTGGGCTGCGCTTCGCGCATTCTGGCCATCTATGCGAATGGTGAAATCGCCTTGGCGCTCTCTGGATATCCCCAGATTGCTCTGTCCACCTTCGGCCAGTTCAACTTGCCCGAACACCGTAGCGCTCGCCTGATCGTGCTGGATGATCGGCACCAAGCGCGTACTGCGGAAAGATCGAGCCAGACCCAGCAAGTGAATGGCTTCCAGAACACTGGTCTTGCCACTGCCGTTGGCGCCATAAAGAATGTTGATGCGCGGGGAGGGGGAGAAGGTCACCGGGTGCAGGTTGCGCACCGCAGTGACTGTGACGCGGGTAAGGGACATTCAGGCAGGGGTCAGAGGCGCATCGGCATGACGACATATGCCGAGTCGTCGTTGTCCGATTCCTGCACCAAGGCGCTGCTGTTGGAATCGGACAGAATCAGGCGCACCTGCTCCGTCGTCATCACGCCCAGCACGTCGAGCAGATAACTGACGTTGAAGCCGATCTCCAGCGCGCCACCGTTGTAGTCCACGGCCACTTCTTCTTCCGCTTCTTCCTGCTCAGGGTTGTTGGCCTGGATCTTGAGCTGACCGGCCGCCAGTTGCAAACGGATGCCGCGGTACTTTTCGTTGGACAGAATAGCGGTGCGGCTGAATGCTTCACGCAATGCCTGGCGATCTCCGACCACCAACTTGTCGCCACCTTTGGGCAACACGCGCTCGTAGTCGGGGAACTTGCCATCGACCAGTTTGGAGGTGAAGGTGAACTCACCGGTGGTAGCACGGATGTGGTGCTGGCCCAGCACGATGCTGACGTTGCCATCAGGCTCGGTCAGCAGGCGGGCCAGCTCCAGGATACCTTTGCGCGGCACAATGACCTGATGCCGATCGGCCTGGCCAATGTCGGCTTGCATCGAGCACATGGCCAAGCGGTGTCCATCGGTTGCGACGGCGCGGATGATACCTGCCGATACTTCCAGCAGCATGCCGTTGAGGTAATAGCGAACGTCTTGTTGAGCCATGGCGAAACTGGTGCGCTCGATCAATCGGCGCAGCTTGCTCTGGACCAGGCTGCACGTCAGCGAACCCGGGCCTTCCTCGACCGTCGGGAAATCATTGGCCGGCAATGTCGACAAGGTAAAACGGCTGCGCCCGGCTTTGACCACCACCTTCTGTTCATCGACCTTGATGTCGATCAGGGCGTCGTTGGGCAAGCTCTTGCAGATGTCCATCAACTTGCGCGCGGGCACCGTGATCTCGCCAGGCTCGGCGGGCTCTTCCAGCTGTACGCGGCCAACCAGTTCCACTTCCAGGTCGGTACCGGTCAGGGACAACTGCTGCCCCTGAACGACCAGCAGCACGTTGGAAAGCACAGGCAAGGTCTGGCGGCGTTCGACGACGCCGGCGACCAGCTGCAGGGGTTTCAACAGGGCTTCGCGTTGAATGGTGAAATGCATGGTCTAGTCCCTTGCCTCAAAAGCTGCGTAGTGAATGTTCACGTGGTCAGGGTACGCAGCAGGTTCTTGTAGTCCTCGCGGATATCCGCGTCGGATTCCTTGAGTTCGTTGATCTTTCGGCAGGCGTGGAGCACGGTGGTGTGATCACGGCCACCAAACACATCGCCGATTTCCGGCAAGCTGTGGTTGGTGAGTTCCTTGGACAAGGCCATGGCCACCTGCCGCGGCCGCGCCACCGAGCGTGAGCGTCGCTTGGACAGCAGATCGGAAATCTTGATCTTGTAGTACTCGGCCACCGTGCGCTGGATGTTATCCACACTCACCAGCTTGTCTTGCAGTGCCAGCAAATCCTTGAGCGACTCGCGGATCAGCTCGATGGTGATTTCGCGGCCCATGAAGTGCGAGTGCGCAATGACGCGCTTGAGTGCACCTTCGAGTTCGCGGACGTTGGAGCGAATCCGCTGGGCGATGAAGAACGCCGCATCATGGGGCAACTCAACCTTGGCCTGATCCGCTTTCTTCATCAGGATCGCGACTCGCGTCTCTAGCTCCGGCGGTTCAACCGCCACCGTCAAACCCCAGCCAAAGCGCGACTTCAGGCGCTCTTCGAGCCCTTCGATTTCCTTTGGGTAGCGGTCGCTGGTCAGGATGACCTGCTGGCCGCCCTCGAGCAGCGCATTGAAGGTATGGAAGAACTCCTCCTGGGAGCGCTCCTTGCGAGCGAAGAACTGAATGTCATCGATCAGCAGCGCATCGACCGAACGATAGAACCGCTTGAATTCGTTGATCGCGTTCAGCTGCAACGCCTTGACCATGTCGGCCACGAATCGCTCGGAATGCAGGTAGACGACCTTGGCATTCGGATTCTTCTTGAGCAGATGGTTACCCACAGCATGCATCAAGTGCGTTTTACCCAGACCCACACCGCCATAAAGGAACAGCGGGTTGTAGCCATGCTTGGGGTTGTCCGCAACCTGCCAGGCAGCGGCACGCGCCAGTTGGTTGGATTTACCTTCGACGAAGTTTTCGAAGGTAAAGGTGCGATTCAGATAGCTGGTGTGCTTGAGCGCACCCTCTACCTGCACGGTGCGCTGCTCGGCGCGCACAGGGGCCGGTTGCGAACTGGCACCGGCCATGGGGTCGAAGCTGTCTCGCGACGGTTCTTCACTGGCCGCCGAAGGCTTGGAAACGGCCTCTACAGGCGCAACTGCAGGCACGGCAGTCACCGGGGCCGCCTGCGCCTGGCTTGCCGCTGCAGAGGCTGCCAGCGGGGCGTTGAATGCAGCGCGGGGCGTCGAGCTGCGGCGGCTGCCGATCAGCAACGAAAGCGCCGGCGCGAGTCCGTTGCCGTGCTCACCCAACAGTTCGAGAAGTCGTGTCAGGTACTTCTCGTTTACCCAGTCCAGCACAAAGCGGTTGGGCGCGTAGACCCGCAACTCGTCGCCTTCGGCTTCGACCTGTAGCGGACGGATCCAGGTGTTGAATTGCTGGGCAGGCAGTTCATCGCGCAGGAGTTCCACGCACTGCTGCCAAAGTTCCACTGACACAGGTATCCCCTGAATTGAAAGCCGGTAAGGCAAAAACAACCCCCATTGTACCGACGCTCAGCACACTTATCCACATGTAGGTCCGGCCACTGGCCTGGAAAGCGTGAAAAAACCGCTGTTCAATGCCTCGAAATCTGATTCCTGAGCTCTGTGGATAACCTGGCTTGAGATCTATGCACAAGTGGGGGTTGAGATCTGTGGATAACAGCCCTGTGGATATCCTCGTCTTTAATCCACAGGTTGTCCTTAGCATCGACACAGGCGCAGCACCTCTTCTGGACAGGGTTGCGAATCCCCAGGACGTACGGGCAGCAAGGGCTGAAGGTAGTTATCCACAGAAAAGGGCCTCACTAAGATCTATAAGCATTACAGAAAAGCTTTAAATAAGTCCCTTCTCTATTTCTATATTTGATCGGCTCTGGTGTGTCATACGGCGGCTTGGAAACAGGAGGCGGATGAATCGAAGGTGAGGGTCGATGTCTACGTGCAGCGCAGGGTTCTGATAAACGATGCAAAAGTAATAGCTGGTTGGAAATTGACCTTCTGCCGCGCTTTCACTAGAATCGCCGGTCTCTTAAAACGGGGTCCATTCCGGCCCGTTGTGGACGAACCAGGTAACAACCATGAAACGTACTTTCCAACCCAGCACCATCAAGCGCGCTCGCACTCACGGTTTCCGTGCCCGCATGGCTACCAAGAACGGCCGTACCGTCCTGTCGCGTCGTCGCGCCAAGGGCCGCAAGCGTCTGGCAGTTTGATCCTTCGGCACAGGTGGTGAGTCAGGACTACGGTCGGGAAAAGCGTCTGCTGACAGCCCGGCATTTCAAAGCAGTCTTCGACTCGCCGTCTGGCAAGGTACCCGGCAAGAACTTGCTGCTCCTTGCGCGTGAGAACGGCCTCGAACATCCCCGTCTAGGGCTGGTCATCGGTAAAAAGAGCGTCAAGCTCGCCGTTCAACGCAATCGCTTGAAACGTTTGATGCGTGACTCGTTCCGTCTGCACCAGGACATACTGGCTGGCTGGGACATCGTCATCGTCGCGCGCAAAGGTTTGGGCGACGTGGAAAACCCTGAATTGCATGAGCATTTTGGCAAGCTCTGGAAGCGCCTTGCACGTAACCGGCCCGCTCCAGTGGTGAAGACCGAACCTGCAGGAGTGGACAGTCAAGATGCGTAAACTGGCAATCGTTCCGATCCAGTTCTACCGCTACGCCATCAGCCCTCTCATGGCGAACCACTGTCGTTTTTATCCCAGTTGCTCTTGCTACGCGCTCGAAGCCATCGAGATCCACGGCCTCTTGCGTGGAAGCTGGCTGACCGTTCGTCGCCTTGGCCGCTGTCACCCATGGAATGCCGGTGGTTTCGACCCGGTTCCAGACGCCCCATCACCCCGTTCTTCTTCGATAGCCGAGTAATCATGGATATTAAACGCACGATCCTGATCGTCGCCCTGGCAGTCGTGGCCTACGTCATGGTCCTGAAATGGAACCAGGACTACGGTCAAGCCGCCTTGCCGACTCAGAATATGGCTACCCAGAACCCGACCCCGGCATTGCCGGAAACGGTACCGGGCACCAACACTCAAGCCAGTGCCGATGTACCCAGCGCCAATCCTGATGCCAATCTGCCTGTGCCGACCCCTGTCGTGGTCAGCAAGGACCTGATCTGGGTCAAGACCGACGTGCTCAACTTCGCTATCGATCCTACCGGTGGTGATATCGTCCAGCTGAACCTGCCCGAGTACCCTCGGCGCCAGGACATGCCGAACATTCCATTCCAGTTGTTCGACAACGGTGGTGAACTGACCTACCTGGCCCAGAGTGGCCTGACCGGTGCGAACGGCCCGGATGCGCGTTCCACTGGGCGCCCCGTGTACAGCGCCACGCAAAAAAGTTATCAACTGGCCGAGGGTCAGAACCAGCTGGTAGTCGACCTGACCTACAGCGACAACGGCGTCAACTACGTCAAGCGCTTCACGGTCGACCGCGGCGAATACGACCTGAAAGTCGGCTACCTTGTGGATAACCAGAGCGCGCAGAACTGGAGCGGGAACATGTTCGCCCAGCTCAAGCGAGACAACAGCTCTGACCCATCGTCGACTACGGCCACCGGTACCGCGACCTATCTGGGTGCTGCCCTGTGGACAAGTGGCGAGCCGTACAAGAAAGTGTCGATGAAGGACATGGACAAGGCCGGCCTCAAGGAAACCGTGCAAGGTGGTTGGGTAGCCTGGCTGCAGCACTACTTCGTGACGGCCTGGATCCCTGCCCCCGGTGACAGCAACAACGTCATGACGCGCAAGGACAACCAGGGCAACTACATCATCGGCTACACCGGTCCGACGTTGTCCGCCGCACCAGGTGGCAAGGTCGAAACCACAGCCACCCTGTATGCCGGTCCGAAGGTACAGGACAAGCTCAAGGAGTTGTCCCCAGGCCTGGAGCTGACCGTCGACTACGGCATCCTGTGGTTCATCGCACAACCGATCTTCTGGCTGCTCAAGCACATCCACGCGATCCTGGGTAACTGGGGCTTCTCGATCATCTGCCTGACCATCCTGATCAAGCTGCTGTTCTTCCCCTTGTCGGCCGCCAGCTACCGGTCGATGGCGCGCATGCGCGCCGTTGCGCCGAAACTGGCATTGCTCAAGGAGCAGCATGGCGACGATCGCCAGAAGATGTCGCAGGCCATGATGGAGCTGTACAAGAAAGAGAAGATCAATCCGCTGGGTGGCTGCCTGCCGATCCTGGTGCAGATGCCGGTCTTCCTGTCCCTGTACTGGGTACTGCTGGAAAGCGTCGAGATGCGTCAGGCACCTTGGCTGCTGTGGATAACCGACCTGTCGATCAAGGATCCGTTCTTCATCCTGCCGATCATCATGGGCGCGACCATGTTCATTCAGCAGCGCTTGAACCCAACGCCTCCGGATCCGATGCAGGCCAAGGTGATGAAGATGATGCCGATCGTGTTCACCTTCTTCTTCCTCTGGTTCCCGGCCGGCCTGGTACTGTACTGGGTAACCAACAACACCCTGTCGATTGCCCAGCAGTGGTACATCACGCGCGGTATCGAGAAAGCTGCGGCAAACAAACCTGCCGTTTAACGGGTTGCTCGACTAACCTGTGCACAAAGCGCCCCCTCGTGGGGCGTTTTGCTATCTGAAATTCGACCGGAGTATCTGCATGAACGTCGTTCGCGAAACCATCGCTGCCATTGCCACAGCCCAAGGTCGCGGTGGAGTGGGGATCGTGCGTATCTCCGGACCACTGGCCAGCGCGGCTGCCCAGGCGATCATCGGCCGTGTGCCAACGCCTCGCTACGCCCACTACGGCCCGATGCTCGACGCGCAGTGCCAGGTCATCGACGAGGGCCTGAGCCTGTACTTCCCCGGGCCCAATTCGTTCACCGGCGAGGACGTGCTCGAGCTGCAAGGCCACGGTGGGCCTGTGGTGATGGACATGCTGCTGCAGCGTTGTCTGCAACTGGGCTGCCGCCTGGCACGTCCGGGCGAATTCAGCGAGCGTGCATTCCTCAACGACAAGCTCGACCTGGCCCAGGCCGAGGCTATTGCCGATCTCATCGAAGCCAGTTCAGCCCAGGCGGCGCGCAACGCTGTGCGTTCGCTGCAAGGGGCGTTTTCCCGCCGTGTGGATAACTTGACCGAGCAGCTCATCGCGTTGCGTATCTACGTCGAGGCCGCCATCGACTTTCCCGAGGAGGAAATCGATTTCCTCGCCGATGGTCATGTACTGAGCCTGCTCGACAAGGTACGTGGCGAGTTATCCACCGTGCTGCGGGAAGCCGGGCAGGGGGCCTTGCTGCGTGATGGCATGAACGTGGTCATCGCCGGTCGACCGAATGCCGGCAAGTCTAGCCTGCTCAACCTGCTGGCCGGACGCGAAGCCGCGATCGTGACGGAGATTGCCGGCACGACCCGGGACGTGTTGCGCGAACATATCCACATCGATGGCATGCCGTTGCACGTGATCGACACTGCGGGGCTGCGCACCACAGCCGATGAAGTCGAGCAGATCGGCGTGCAGCGAGCGCTGAAGGCCATTGCCGAGGCCGATCGTATCCTGCTGGTGGTGGATGCGACGGCCGCCGAAGCGGCCGACCCGTTTGCGCTCTGGCCGGAGTTCCTCGAGCTCACGCCCGATATCGGCAAAGTCACGGTGATTCGCAACAAGGCGGACCTGAGTGGGGAACCCATCGGCCTGCAGCAGGACGGCGACGGACACGTCACCTTGAGCTTGACTGCCAAGGGGGCGGGCGAGGGGCTGGAGTTGCTGCGCGAACACCTCAAGGCCTGCATGGGGTACGAACAGACCGCAGAAAGCAGCTTCAGCGCACGTCGACGTCACCTCGAAGCCTTGCGCCATGCCGGCGACCACCTTGACCATGGACGTGATCAATTGACCCTGGCCGGTGCCGGCGAGCTGTTGGCCGAAGACCTGCGCCTGGCGCAGCAAGCCTTGGGTGAAATCACCGGAGCATTCAGTTCAGATGATCTGCTGGGACGCATCTTTTCGAGCTTCTGCATCGGCAAGTAGGCGTGCAAGCACCGCCACCACCCGCGCGTGAAACTGATAAACAGCCGCCTTTCGAGGCGGCTTTTTTTTATACATGCTTCAGGAGCCCTGTGGAAAAGCCCGCCTGAGCCAGGTTGATAAGCGGGTCCGAAAGCTGATGATAAATCCGCCTGTGGGTAAGCAACCGCGTTACCCACAGGTTAATTTCGGTTATACACCGGGCTCATGAACAGGTGAACACAACCTTTAATTTCTCTGTACAGCACGATTACAGAGGGTTTTAGAACCTTATCCACAGATTTTTCGTTGCATAGTAATAAACATAAAAACAAAGCTTTAATGAATCTCTCTCTTTTAATTTCTATTACTCGGTCTATCCACAGCTGGTTATTTTTTGTGCAGAAGGGTTCTTTAGCCGAGGCAAATTCCCTATACTGCGCCGCTATCCCAATTACCCACATTGAACAGGCACGAGGTGCGTGGTGGATTTCCCTTCCCGTTTTGAAGTGATCGTCATCGGCGGCGGTCATGCCGGTACCGAGGCAGCACTGGCCTCAGCACGCATGGGTGCAAAGACCCTGCTGTTGACGCACAACGTGGAAACCCTCGGTGCCATGAGTTGCAACCCGGCCATCGGCGGCATCGGCAAGAGCCACCTGGTAAAGGAGATCGATGCGCTCGGCGGTGCCATGGCACTGGCTACCGACAAGGGTGGCATTCAGTTTCGCGTACTCAACAACCGCAAGGGCCCCGCGGTGCGGGCCACCCGTGCCCAGGCCGACCGGGTCCTGTACAAGGCGGCGATCCGCGAAATCCTGGAGAATCAACCCAACCTGTGGATATTCCAGCAGCCGGCAGATGACCTGATCGTCGAGCAGGACGAGGTCAAGGGCGTGGTCACCCAGATGGGCCTGCGCTTCATGGCCGATTCCGTGGTGCTCACCACCGGTACCTTCCTCGGCGGGCTCATCCACATCGGTTTGCAGAATTATTCGGGTGGGCGTGCGGGCGATCCGCCGTCGATCGCCCTGGCCCATCGCCTGCGTGAACTGCCCCTGCGAGTAGGCCGGTTGAAGACCGGTACACCGCCGCGCATCGACGGCAAGTCCGTGGACTTTTCGGTGATGACCGAGCAGCCGGGCGATACCCCGATCCCGGTGATGTCGTTCATGGGATCCAAGGCACTGCATCCGCGCCAGGTCAGTTGCTGGATCACCCATACCAACGCGCGCACCCATGAAATCATCGCGGCCAACCTCGATCGCTCGCCGATGTATTCGGCAGCCGGTGAAATCGAAGGCGTAGGTCCACGGTACTGCCCCTCGATCGAAGACAAGATTCACCGCTTCGCCGACAAGCAGAGCCATCAGGTGTTCATCGAGCCGGAGGGGCTGACCACCCACGAGCTGTACCCCAACGGTATTTCCACGTCCCTGCCGTTCGATGTGCAGCTGCAGATCGTCCGTTCGATCCGTGGCATGGAAAACGCACACATCATGCGTCCCGGCTACGCCATCGAATACGACTACTTCGATCCACGCGATCTCAAGTACAGCCTCGAAACCAAGGTGATCGCCGGTCTGTTCTTCGCCGGGCAGATCAACGGCACCACCGGCTACGAAGAGGCCGGCGCGCAGGGGTTGCTGGCCGGCGCCAACGCGGCGTTGCGTGCACAGGGCAAAGACGCCTGGTGCCCGCGCCGGGACGAAGCCTACATCGGCGTGCTGGTCGATGACCTGATCACCCTGGGCACCCAGGAACCGTACCGGATGTTCACCTCGCGGGCCGAGTATCGCCTGATCCTGCGCGAGGACAACGCAGACCTGCGCCTGACCGAAAAGGGTCGCGAGCTGGGCCTGGTCGACGACGCCCGTTGGGCAGCGTTCAGTGCCAAGCGCGAAGCCATCGAAATCGAGGAACAGCGGCTCAAGAGCACCTGGGTCCGGCCGAACACCGCCGTGGGCGATGCGCTTGCCGAGAAATTCGGTACGCCGTTGACCCATGAATACAACCTGCTTAACCTGCTCAGCCGTCCGGAAATCGACTATGTCGGTCTGGTCGAAGTCACCGGTGGCGGCGCGCAGGATCCACAGGTGGCCGAACAGGTCGAGATCAAGACCAAGTACGCCGGGTACATCGATCGTCAACAGGACGAGATCGCCCGGCTGCGTGCCAGCGAAGACACTCGTCTGCCTGTGGATATCGACTACGTCGGCATCTCCGGGTTGTCCAAGGAAATCCAGGGCAAGCTGGGCGCCACTCGTCCCGAGACCCTGGGCCAGGCATCGCGTATACCGGGTGTGACGCCCGCTGCCATTTCGCTGTTGATGATTCATCTGAAAAAACGCGGCGCAGGCCGTGAGTTGGAGCAAAGCGCTTGAGTTCCATGGTCACCGAACAGCACCGCGAAGAGTTGTCCACAGGCGCCCGGCAATTGGGCGTCGAACTGTCCGAAGGCCAGCGCGAGCAGCTGTTGGCCTACCTGGCCCTGTTGATCAAATGGAACAAGGCGTACAACCTGACGGCGGTGCGCAATCCCGACGAGATGGTTTCCCGGCACCTGCTCGACAGCCTGAGCATCCTGCCGCACCTGGCAGCCGCCGACAGCTGGCTGGATGTCGGCAGCGGCGGCGGCATGCCAGGCATCCCGCTGGCGATCATGTTTCCTGAAAAACGGATCGCCACGCTCGACAGCAATGGCAAGAAAACCCGCTTCCAGACCCAGGTGAAACTGGAGCTGGGATTGGCCAACCTGCAAGTTATCCACAGCCGCGCCGAAACCTTCGTCCCCGAGCAACCTTTCGCCGGTATCGTTTCCCGCGCGTTCAGCAGCCTGCACGATTTTGCCCACTGGACACGCCACCTGGGCAACGTCGACACACGCTGGTTGGCGATGAAAGGGCTGCATCCAGCTGACGAACTGGTAGCATTGCCAGCGGACTTCCACCTTGATAGCGAACACGCCTTGGCCGTCCCCGGTTGCCAAGGCCAACGCCATCTGCTGATACTGCGCCGCACGGCATGATTGGGAACACGAGCAATAATGGCTAAGGTATTCGCGATAGCGAACCAGAAAGGTGGTGTGGGCAAGACCACCACCTGCATCAACCTCGCAGCATCGCTGGTCGCGACCAAGCGCCGCGTGCTGCTGATCGACCTCGATCCGCAGGGCAACGCCACCATGGGTAGCGGAGTGGACAAGCACGCACTTGAAAACTCCATCTACGACGTGCTGATCGGCGAGTGCGACCTGGCCCAGGCCATGCACTTCTCCGAGCACGGCGGGTATCAGTTGCTGCCGGCCAACCGCGACCTGACGGCGGCCGAGGTGGTCCTGCTGGAAATGCAGATGAAAGAGAGCCGGCTGCGCAGTGCGCTGGCGCCGGTGCGCAACAACTACGACTACATTCTGATCGACTGCCCGCCCTCGCTGTCGATGCTGACCCTCAATGCGCTGGTGGCGTCCGATGGCGTGATCATTCCGATGCAGTGCGAGTATTTCGCCCTGGAAGGGCTGAGCGACCTTGTGGACAACATCAAGCGCATCGCCGAACTGCTGAATCCGGACCTCAAGGTCGAGGGTTTGCTGCGGACCATGTACGACCCGCGCCTGAGCCTGATGAACGATGTGTCGGCGCAGCTCAAGGAGCACTTCGGCGACCAGCTCTACGATACCGTCATCCCGCGCAACATTCGTCTGGCCGAAGCTCCCAGCTATGGGATGCCGGCGCTCACGTACGACAAATCGTCACGCGGCGCCCTGGCCTACCTGGCACTGGCTGGCGAGATGGTTCGTCGGCAGCGTCGCCAATCTCGCACCGCTGCAGTCATTTAAGGAATCCAATGGCCGTCAAGAAACGTGGTCTCGGGCGTGGGCTGGATGCGCTGCTCAGCGGTTCGACCGTCAGTGCGCTCGAAGAGCAGGCCGTCACGGTCGACCAGAACGAGTTGCAGCATTTGCCCCTGGACGTCATCCAGCGCGGTAAATACCAGCCACGTCGGGACATGGACCCGCAGGCGCTCGAAGAGTTGGCGCACTCGATCAAGACCCAGGGCGTGATGCAACCGATCGTGGTACGGCCGGTGGCCAACTCGCGGTTCGAGATCATCGCCGGGGAGCGCCGCTGGCGCGCCGCGCAACAGGCCGGCCTGGAGACCATTCCGGCCATGGTTCGCGATGTGCCCGACGAAGCCGCGATCGCCATGGCATTGATCGAAAACATCCAGCGCGAAGACCTCAACCCGGTGGAAGAGGCCATTGCCCTGCAACGCCTGCAGCACGAGTTCCAGTTGACCCAGCAGCAGGTGGCCGATGCGGTGGGCAAGTCGCGGGTCACCGTGGCCAACCTGCTGCGCCTGATCGCCTTGCCTGAAGTGATCAAGACCATGCTGTCCCACGGCGATCTGGAAATGGGGCATGCGCGCGCGTTGCTCGGTCTGCCGGACGAACAGCAGGTCGAAGGGGCGCGACACGTTGTCGCACGCGGTTTGACCGTGCGCCAGACCGAAGCCCTGGTCAGGCAGTGGCTCAGTGGCAAACCTGAGCCCGTGGAGCCGGCCAAAGCCGACCCGGACATCACCCGGCTGGAACAGCGCCTGGCCGAGCGGCTGGGCTCTGCGGTGCAGATTCGCCACGGACAGAAGGGCAAGGGCCAGTTGGTGATCCGCTATAACTCGCTGGACGAGTTGCAGGGTGTGCTCGCACACATTCGCTGAAACAATTCCCTATGTAGCGCGCAGTCGGAAATCACTACCCGGCAGTTGAATAGGGGCGGAAGCGCCCCTATACTCTGCGCGCATTTTGTCGGCACAATTTATGCCAAGTTAAGGCTTATGGCACGTCGACCATTGAGGAGTCGCCACGATGGAAACCCGCACGCCAAACCGCCTGCCGTTCCATCAATGGGTCGTTTTCCCGATGTTGTTGGCGCAAGGTGTCGTCGCGTTGCTGGCAGCTCTGGTGCTGTGGCAATGGCTCGGGGCGGTCAGCGGTTATTCGGGTCTCTGCGGAGGCCTGATCGCCTGGTTGCCCAATCTGTATTTCGCCTGGAAGGCATTCCGGTTCACCGGAGCCCGGGCCGCACAAGCCATCGTCCGGTCGTTCTACGCCGGCGAGGCTGGCAAGCTGATTTTGACGGCAGTGCTGTTCGCACTGACGTTCGCAGGAGTGAAACCACTGGCGCCGCTGGCTGTATTCGGCGTCTTCGGGTTGACCCAACTGGTCAGCTGGTTCGCACCCCTGCTCATGAAAACAAGACTTTCGAGACCTTAGGGCGTTTGAGGCAACCATGGCAGAAACAACCGCTTCGGGCTATATCCAGCACCACTTGCAGAACTTGACCTTCGGTCAGCTACCAGAAGGCGGCTGGGGCTTTGCCCACACCGCTGCAGAAGCCAAGGAAATGGGGTTTTGGGCGTTCCACGTCGATACCCTTGGCTGGTCGGTTGCCCTGGGCCTGATCTTCATCCTGATCTTCCGCATGGCGGCGAAGAAGGCAACGTCCGGTCAGCCGGGCGCCCTGCAGAACTTCGTCGAGGTGCTGGTCGAGTTCGTCGATGGCAGCGTGCGTGACAGCTTCCACGGCCGCAGTGCGGTGATCGCGCCGCTGGCGCTGACGATCTTCGTCTGGGTGTTCCTGATGAACGCCATCGACCTGGTTCCGGTCGACTGGATCCCGATGGCTGCGGCCTGGATCTCCGGCGACTCGCACATCCCGTTCCGCGCCGTACCGACCACCGATCCGAACGCGACCCTGGGCATGGCCCTGTCGGTGTTCGCGCTGATCATCTTCTACAGCATCAAGGTCAAGGGCCTGGGCGGCTTCATCGGCGAGCTGACCCTGCACCCGTTCGGCAGCAAGAACATCTTCGCCAAGATCCTGCTGATCCCGGTGAACTTCCTGCTCGAATTCGTCACCCTGATCGCCAAGCCGATCTCGCTGGCACTGCGACTGTTCGGCAACATGTACGCCGGCGAGCTGGTGTTCATCCTGATCGCCGTGATGTTCGGCAGCGGCCTGTTGTGGCTCAGCGGCCTGGGCGTCGTGCTGCAGTGGGCGTGGGCCGTGTTCCACATCCTGATCATCACGCTGCAGGCATTCATCTTCATGATGCTGACCATCGTCTACCTTTCGATGGCACATGAAGAAAATCATTGAGACCCGCCTGGCGAGTCTGATGCCCCTCGCGCCCTGGCGCGAGGGAGGCCCCTCCGGGCCGAAACACCGGTTTGTAACACCGCTTTAAAACCTAAAAACCAAGCAAAAGACGACGTAAAAAGTCGGGAGGAAAGATGGAAACTGTAGTTGGTCTAACCGCTATCGCTGTTGCTCTGCTGATCGGCCTGGGCGCACTGGGTACCGCTATCGGCTTCGGCCTGCTGGGCGGCAAGTTCCTGGAAGGCGCTGCTCGCCAGCCAGAAATGGTTCCGATGCTGCAAGTGAAAATGTTCATCGTCGCCGGTCTGCTCGACGCCGTGACCATGATCGGTGTTGGTATCGCTCTGTTCTTCACCTTCGCGAACCCCTTCGTTGGTCAACTCGCTGGCTGATCTCTCGAACCTTCGAGTGGATTGGTGTGATGGACAAAGAACGAGCGAGGTGTTGGCGTGAACATTAATGCAACCCTGATTGGCCAGACCGTTGCGTTCTTCATTTTTGTGCTGTTCTGCATGAAGTTCGTGTGGCCTCCGGTCATCGCGGCTTTGCACGAACGTCAGAAGAAGATCGCTGATGGTTTGGACGCTGCCAGCCGAGCAGCTCGCGACCTGGAGTTGGCCCAAGAGAAAGTGGGTCATCAACTGCGCGAAGCGAAAGCTCAGGCAGCCGAAATCATTGAGCAGGCGAAGAAACGCGGCAACCAGATCGTCGAAGAGGCCGTTGAAAAGGCCCGTATCGACGCTGACCGTGTGAAAGTGCAGGCTCAAGCCGAGATCGAGCAGGAACTGAACGGCGTCAAAGACGCGCTGCGTGCCCAACTGGGTATGCTGGCCGTGGGCGGTGCCGAGAAGATTCTGGGCGCCACAATCGATCAAAACGCGCACGCGGAGCTGGTTAACAAACTGGCTGCTGAAATCTAAGCGAGGGCGATCATGGCAGAACTGACCACGTTGGCCCGACCTTACGCTAAGGCGGCCTTCGAGCACGCTCAGGCCCACCAGCAGCTGGCCAATTGGTCAGCCATGCTCGGCCTGGCTGCAGCGGTGGCGCAAGACGCCACCATGCAGAGCCTGCTCAAGGCCCCGCGACTGACGAGCGCAGACAAGGCCGCCACGTTCATTGACGTGTGCGGCGACAAGTTCGATGCCAAGGCACAGAATTTCATCCACGTCGTTGCCGAAAACGACCGTCTCCTGCTGTTGCCGGAGATCGCCGAGCTGTTCGACCTGTACAAGGCCGAGCAGGAAAAATCGGTCGACGTGGAAGTCACCAGTGCCTTCGCATTGAACCAAGAACAGCAAGACAAACTCGCCAAGGTTCTCAGTGCACGACTCGACCGGGAAGTGCGCCTGCAAGTTGCGGAGGATGCCAGCCTGATAGGTGGCGTCGTCATCCGCGCCGGCGACCTGGTTATCGATGGCTCGATTCGCGGCAAACTCGCGAAACTGGCCGAAGCATTGAAATCTTGAGTTTGAAGGGGCAGCAGAGCAATGCAGCAACTCAATCCTTCCGAAATAAGTGAAATCATCAAGGGTCGCATCGACAAGCTCGATGTGACTTCCCAAGCCCGTAACGAAGGCACCGTCGTCAGCGTTTCCGACGGTATCGTACGGATCCACGGTCTGGCCGACGTCATGTACGGCGAAATGATCGAGTTTCCAGGCGGCGTCTTCGGCATGGCACTCAACCTGGAGCAGGACTCCGTAGGCGCCGTGGTACTGGGCGCGTACACCAGTCTGGCCGAAGGCATGAGCGCCAAGTGCACCGGCCGCATCCTGGAAGTTCCGGTTGGCAAGGAACTGCTGGGTCGCGTCGTCGACGCACTGGGCAACCCTGTCGATGGCAAGGGTCCGCTGGGCAACACCGAGACCGACGCGGTCGAGAAGGTTGCACCGGGCGTTATCTGGCGTAAGTCGGTAGACCAGCCTGTGCAGACTGGCTACAAGGCCGTCGACGCCATGATCCCTGTCGGCCGTGGCCAGCGCGAGCTGATCATCGGCGACCGTCAGATCGGCAAGACCGCTCTGGCGATCGACGCGATCATCAACCAGAAGAACTCCGGTATCTTCTGCGTCTACGTCGCCATCGGTCAGAAGCAGTCGACCATCGCCAACGTGGTACGCAAGCTGGAAGAAAACGGCGCCCTGGCCAACACCATCGTGGTGGCTGCCAGTGCCTCGGAATCTCCTGCGCTGCAGTTCCTCGCGCCGTACTCCGGCTGCACCATGGGAGAGTTCTTCCGTGACCGCGGTGAAGACGCACTGATCGTCTACGACGATCTGTCCAAGCAAGCAGTGGCCTACCGCCAGATTTCCCTGCTGCTGCGCCGTCCACCAGGTCGTGAAGCCTACCCAGGCGACGTGTTCTATCTCCACTCCCGCTTGCTGGAGCGTGCTTCGCGCGTTTCCGAAGAGTACGTCGAGAAGTTCACCAACGGCGCAGTGACCGGCAAGACCGGTTCCCTGACCGCGTTGCCGATCATCGAAACCCAGGCTGGCGACGTTTCCGCGTTCGTTCCGACCAACGTGATTTCCATCACCGACGGTCAGATCTTCCTGGAATCGGCCATGTTCAACTCGGGCATCCGCCCTGCAGTGAACGCCGGTGTTTCGGTATCCCGCGTAGGTGGTGCCGCTCAGACCAAGATCATCAAGAAGCTGTCCGGTGGTATCCGTACCGCTCTGGCTCAGTACCGTGAACTGGCGGCATTCGCCCAGTTCGCGTCTGACCTGGACGAAGCCACCCGCAAGCAGCTCGAACACGGCCAGCGCGTGACCGAGCTGATGAAGCAGAAGCAGTACTCGCCAATGTCGATCGCCGACATGGCGCTGTCGCTGTATGCCGCCGAGCGTGGTTTCCTGACTGACGTCGAGATCGCCAAGGTAGGTAGCTTCGAGCAGGCCCTGATTGCTTACTTCAACCGCGATCACGCCGACCTGTTGGCGAAGATCAACGTGAAGGGTGACTTCAATGACGAAATCGACGCGGGCCTCAAGGCCGGTATCGAGAAGTTCAAGGCCACCCAAACCTGGTAAGCCGCAGCAGGGGCCGCAAGGCCCCTGCTTGCTAACCTGATAGGTGTTACATGGCAGGCGCAAAAGAGATTCGCAGTAAGATTGCGAGCATCAAAAGCACGCAAAAAATTACCAGCGCCATGGAAAAAGTGGCGGTCAGCAAAATGCGCAAGGCACAAATGCGCATGGCAGCCAGCCGTCCCTACGCGGAACGTATCCGCCAGGTGATTGGACATCTGGCCAACGCCAACCCGGAATACCGCCACCCGTTCATGGTCGAACGCGCCGTCAAGCGCGTCGGCTATATCGTGGTGAGCAGTGACCGTGGTCTGTGCGGCGGCTTGAACACCAACCTGTTCAAGGCCCTGGTCAAGGACATGGCGGCCAATCGCGAACGCGGCGTCGAAATCGACCTGTGCGTGATCGGCAGCAAGGGTGCAGCGTTCTTTCGCAACTTCGGCGGCAACGTCGTGGCAGCGATCAGCCATCTGGGCGAAGAGCCGTCGATCAATGATCTGATCGGCAGCGTCAAGGTGATGCTGGACGCGTACCTGGAAGGCCGTATCGATCGCCTGTCCGTGGTGTCCAACAAGTTCATCAATACCATGACGCAACAACCGACGGTGGAGCAGTTGATCCCGTTGGAGGCAACCCCGGATCAAGAACTCAAGCACCACTGGGATTACCTGTACGAACCCGACGCCAAAGAGCTGCTGGAAGGCCTGATGGTGCGTTACGTGGAGTCGCAGGTGTACCAGGCGGTGGTCGAGAACAACGCTGCTGAACAAGCGGCGCGGATGATCGCGATGAAGAATGCAACCGACAACGCCGGCGACCTGATCAGCGATTTGCAGCTGATCTACAACAAGGCGCGTCAGGCTGCGATCACCCAAGAGATCTCGGAAATCGTCGGCGGCGCTGCCGCGGTTTAACGGTTCAAATATTCAGAGGATCCAGCTATGAGTAGCGGACGTATCGTTCAAATCATCGGCGCCGTTATCGACGTGGAATTTCCACGCGACAGCGTACCGAGCATCTACAACGCGCTGAAGGTACAAGGCGCTGAAACCACCCTCGAAGTCCAGCAGCAGCTGGGCGACGGCGTGGTTCGTACCATTGCCATGGGTTCCACCGAAGGCCTCAAACGCGGCCTGAACGTACTCGACAGCGGCGCAGCCATTTCCGTACCCGTTGGCAAGGCCACCCTGGGCCGGATCATGGACGTACTGGGCAACCCGATCGACGAAGCGGGCCCGATCGACACCGAAGAGCGCTGGGGCATTCACCGTCCGGCACCTTCCTTCGCGGATCAGGCAGGCGGCAACGACCTGTTGGAAACCGGCATCAAGGTCATCGACCTGGTCTGCCCGTTCGCCAAGGGCGGTAAAGTCGGTCTGTTCGGTGGTGCCGGTGTCGGCAAGACCGTGAACATGATGGAGCTGATCCGTAACATCGCCATCGAGCACAGCGGTTATTCCGTGTTCGCCGGTGTGGGCGAGCGTACCCGTGAGGGTAACGACTTCTACCACGAGATGAAGGACTCCAACGTTCTGGACAAGGTAGCCCTTGTCTACGGACAGATGAACGAGCCGCCGGGCAACCGTCTGCGCGTCGCCCTGACCGGTCTGACCATGGCCGAGAAATTCCGTGACGAAGGTAACGACGTTCTGCTGTTCGTCGACAACATCTATCGTTACACCCTGGCCGGTACCGAAGTGTCCGCACTGCTGGGCCGTATGCCATCGGCAGTAGGCTACCAGCCGACCCTGGCCGAAGAGATGGGCGTTCTGCAGGAACGCATCACTTCGACCAAGGAAGGTTCGATCACCTCGATCCAGGCGGTATACGTACCTGCGGATGACTTGACCGACCCGTCGCCTGCGACCACCTTCGCCCACTTGGACGCCACCGTCGTACTGTCCCGTGACATCGCCTCCCTGGGTATCTACCCAGCGGTCGATCCACTGGACTCGACTTCGCGCCAGCTGGACCCGAACGTGATCGGCCAGGAGCACTACGACACCGCTCGCGGCGTTCAGTATGTGCTGCAGCGCTACAAAGAGCTGAAGGACATCATTGCGATCCTGGGTATGGACGAGCTGTCGGAAACCGACAAGCAGTTGGTATCCCGCGCTCGTAAGATCCAGCGCTTCCTGTCGCAGCCGTTCTTCGTGGCTGAAGTCTTCACCGGTGCCTCGGGTAAATACGTTTCCCTGAAAGACACCATCGCAGGCTTCAAAGGCATCCTCAACGGCGACTACGACCACCTGCCGGAACAAGCGTTCTACATGGTCGGCGGCATCGAAGAAGCGATCGAGAAAGCCAAGAAACTGTAATCCTGGCGCCCGGCGACGGGCGCTAATCAGGTTGAGGCAAGTATGGCTATGACAGTCCATTGCGATATTGTCAGCGCGGAAGGAGAAATCTTTTCCGGTCTGGTCGAGATGGTGATTGCGCACGGTAACCTGGGTGATATCGGTATCGCTCCAGGCCACGCCCCGCTGATCACCGATCTCAAGCCAGGTCCGATCCGCCTGATCAAGCAGGGTGGCGAAGCCGAGGTGTTCTACATCTCTGGTGGTTTCCTCGAGGTTCAGCCGAACATGGTCAAGGTTCTTGCCGACACCGTGCAGCGTGCTGCCGACCTGGATGAAGCTTCCGCTCAGGAAGCCGTCAAGGCTGCCGAGAAGGCCCTGAACGAAAAAGGCGCAGACTTCGACTACGGATCTGCCGCCGCACGCCTGGCCGAGGCTGCAGCTCAGCTGCGCACCGTCCAGCAGATCCGCAAGAAATTCGGCGGCTGATGCGTCGACTCACTTGCGATTGAGTAAAAGGGTAGCCTCGGCTACCCTTTTTCTTTTTCAGCACTTTCTCCCCGGTCAGCCTGCTGGCCATTCTCCGGATTGGTAGCCGTTCATGTCTCTCGATATCGTCATTCTCGCCGCCGGCCAAGGCACGCGCATGCGCTCGGCCTTGCCCAAGGTGTTGCACCCGGTCGCCGGCAATTCAATGCTCGGCCATGTTATCCACAGTGCCCGCCAGCTCAAGCCGCAGAACATCCACGTGGTGATTGGCCACGGTGCGGATGCGGTACGTGAACGCCTGGCCGCTGACGACCTGAATTTCGTGCTGCAGGACAGGCAGCTGGGCACCGGCCATGCGGTCGCCCAGGCTGTGCCAGGCCTGACGGCCGACAATGTGCTGATACTTTACGGCGACGTTCCGCTGATCGAAGTGGCGACGTTGCAGCGCCTGCTGCAGAAAGTCAGTGCCGACCAGCTAGGCCTGCTCACCGTCGAGCTTGCCGATCCCACGGGCTACGGCCGCATCGTGCGCGATGCGGATGGCCAGGTACAGGCTATCGTCGAGCACAAGGACGCCAGCGATGCACAGAAAGCCATTCGAGAAGGCAACACCGGCATTCTCGCAGTGCCTGGCAAGCGTCTGGCCGAGTGGCTGGCGCGCCTGTCCAACAATAACGCTCAAGGTGAGTATTACCTGACCGATGTGATCGCCATGGCTGTCAGCGATGGCTTGGTGGTGGCCACTGAAACCGCCCAGGATCCGATGGAGGTGCAGGGCGCCAATGACCGCCGTCAACTTGCGGAACTGGAGCGTCACTACCAGTTGCGCGAAGGGCGTCGGTTGATGGCCCAGGGCGTGACCTTGCGCGACCCGGCGCGCTTCGATGTGCGCGGTGAAGTCAGCGTGGGTCGGGACGTGTTGATCGATGTCAATGTGGTGCTCGAAGGGCGGGTGGTGATCGAAGACGATGTGGTCATCGGGCCCAACTGCTACATCAAGGACAGTACGCTGGGCAGAGGCGTGGTGGTCAAGGCCAACAGCCACCTCGACGGTGCAGTGCTGCACGAAGGCAGCGATGCTGGCCCCTTTGCGCGCCTGCGACCCGGCACGGTGCTGGAAGCCCGGGCGCATGTGGGTAACTTCGTCGAGCTGAAGAATGCCCGTATGGGCGAGGGCGCCAAGGCCGGTCACTTGAGTTATCTGGGCGATGCGGACATAGGTGCCAACAGCAACATCGGCGCCGGTACCATCACTTGCAACTACGACGGCGCGAACAAATGGAAAACCACCATTGGTGAGGACGTTTTCATCGGTTCCAACAATGCGCTGGTCGCACCTGTGGATATCTTGGCGGGATCGACGACTGCTGCAGGTTCGACCATCACCCAACAGGTGCCTGCAGGGCAATTGGGCGTGGCACGTGCGCGGCAGCGTAACATCGAAGGGTGGAAGCGGCCGGTGAAGGTCAAGAAGCCTTAGTTATCCACAGGTGTAGCTATTGTATAAGGCCATTCGCGGGCAGAGCCCGCTCCTACAAAATTTCAGGTAGGACCCTGTGGGAGCAGGCTCTGCCCGCGAAGAGGCCATGAGAAATACGATGACACCATTGACGAACCTTTCAGTTTAGGTTTCTATTGCCTTCGTTATCTTTCGAATCGAAACTTAGGCCATGTCAAAGCGTAATACGCCCCAACGTCGTCACAGCATCCTTGCCCTGCTCAATGAACAGGGCGAAGTGACTGTGGATAACTTGGCGAGGCATTTCGCAACGTCCGAAGTCACTATCCGCAAGGACCTTGCCGCCCTGGAAAGCCACGGCCTGCTGCTGCGTCGCTATGGCGGCGCGGTGACCATGCCGCAGGAGCTGATCGGCGAACCGAGCCAGCGCGTCTCGGCCATCAAGCAATCCATCGCCCGCGCCGCCGTCATGCGCATCAAGGAGCACGCGCGCATCATCATCGACAGTGGCAGCACCACCGCTGCGATGATTCCCGAGCTGGGCAAACTGCCGGGCCTGGTGGTCATGACCAACTCGCTGCACGTCGCCAATGCCCTGAGTGCATTGGAGCATGAGCCCGTCTTGCTGATGACCGGCGGCACTTGGGATCCGCACTCCGAATCGTTCCAGGGCCAGGTGGCCGAGCAGGTGCTGCGCTCCTATGACTTCGACCAGTTGTTCATCGGTGCCGACGGCATCGATCTGGAGCGCGGCACCACGACCTTCAATGAGTTGCTGGGCCTGAGCCGGGTGATGGCCGAAGTCGCTCGCGAAGTGATCGTCATGGTCGAGTCCGACAAGGTCGGACGCAGGATCCCCAATCTGGAGCTGCCCTGGGGCCGCATCAGCACCCTCATTACCGATGATCGCCTGCCCCTCGAAGTACGCGATCAGATTCAGGCGCGCGGGATAGATCTCGTGCTCGCCGCTATCAGCTAGGAGAAGCGAACATGTGTGGAATCGTCGGCGCCATCGCGGAGCGCAACATCACTGCCATTCTGGTCGAGGGCCTCAAGCGCCTGGAATATCGCGGTTACGACAGCGCCGGCGTAGCCGTGTTGAGCGAGGATGGCAGCGTGCAGCGCCGCCGTCGCGTCGGCAAGGTTGCCGAACTGCAGGCCGCGCTGGCGGATGAGCCTCTGCTCGGCAAGCTGGGCATCGCCCATACCCGTTGGGCCACCCACGGTGCGCCGACCGAACAGAACGCCCACCCGCACTTTTCCACTGCTGAAGTGGCAGTGGTGCATAACGGTATCATCGAGAATCACGAAGTCCTGCGCACCCAGCTCAAGGAGCTGGGCTACGTATTCACGTCGCAGACCGATACCGAAGTCATCGCGCATCTGTTGCATCACACCCTCAAGGCATTGCCCGACCTGGCCGACGCCCTCAAGGCGACGGTCAAGCAACTGCATGGCGCCTACGGCCTGGCGGCCATCAGCGTGCACCAACCCGACCGTCTGGTGGCCGCCCGCAGCGGCAGCCCACTGGTCATCGGCCTGGGCATGGGCGAGAACTTCCTCGCCTCAGACCAGTTGGCGCTGCGGCAGGTGACCGACCGTTTCATGTACCTGGAGGAAGGTGACATTGCCGAGATCCGCCGTGAAAGTGTGCAGATCTGGGATGCCGCCGGCATGCCTGTGCAACGTGAAAGCGTGCAGTATCACGAAGGCGCCGAGGCGGCCGACAAGGGCGAGTATCGCCACTTCATGATGAAAGAGATCCACGAGCAGCCCACCGTGGTACAGCGCACCCTGGAAGGTCGCCTGGGCCAGAACCAGGTGCTGGTGCAGGCCTTCGGTCCGCAGGCCGCCGAGCTGTTCGCCAAGGTGCGCAATGTGCAGATCGTGGCGTGCGGCACCAGCTATCACGCCGGTATGGTTGCGCGCTATTGGCTCGAGGGCCTGGCCGGCATCCCTTGCCAGGTCGAAGTGGCCAGCGAGTTCCGCTATCGCAAGGTCGTGGTGCAGCCCGACACGCTGTTCGTTTCCATTTCACAGTCCGGTGAAACGGCCGACACCCTGGCCGCGCTGCGCAACGGCAAGCAATTGGGCTTCCTCGGAAGCCTGGCGATCTGCAACGTCGGCATCAGCTCTTTGGTGCGCGAGTCCGACCTGACCTTGCTGACCCAGGCAGGTCCGGAAATCGGTGTCGCTTCGACCAAAGCCTTCACCACTCAACTGGTTGCGTTGATGCTGCTGACGCTGTCGCTTGGTCAAGTGCACGGAACGCTGGAGGAGGGCGTAGAAGCCGAGCTGGTGGCCGAACTGCGTCGTTTGCCGACTCGCCTGGGCGAAGCCCTGGCCATGGACACCACCATCGAGCGCATCGCCGAGCTGTTCGCCGAGAAGCACCACACGCTGTTCCTGGGCCGCGGTGCGCAATTCCCGGTGGCGATGGAAGGCGCGCTGAAGCTCAAGGAAATCTCCTACATTCATGCCGAAGCCTATCCTGCCGGTGAGTTGAAGCACGGGCCGCTGGCGCTGGTGGACAAGGACATGCCCGTGGTAACCGTGGCGCCGAACAACGAGCTGCTGGAAAAGCTCAAGTCCAACCTGCAGGAAGTCCGTGCCCGCGGCGGTGAGCTGGTGGTCTTCGCCGATGAGCAGGCGCAACTTAGCAATGGTCCCGGCACCCATGTGGTGGCCATGCCGCACATCATCGATGCACTGGCGCCGATCCTCTACACCATTCCTTTGCAGCTGCTTTCGTACTATGTGGCGGTGCTCAAGGGCACGGACGTGGATCAGCCGCGCAACTTGGCGAAGTCGGTGACGGTGGAGTGAGGGGGGTGTGAGGCGGTAAGCGCCGTCATCGTAGAAATCAGCCGATCCTACCCCCGGACGCCCAAGCGCACCTTCACACGCTGCCCTTGGGCTCCACACTCGCCAGGATCCGATCCAGCCGCTCCAGGATCTCCTTGTCGATCTTTTCATGCAGCCGCATGATTTCCAGCTCCGCACGCAGGTTCACCTCGAAGTCCAGGCTTGCGGCCAGGCGGTCTTTGGCCGACTGGCGGTTCTGACTCATCATGATCACCGGCGCCTGGATGGCCGCGACGGTAGAGAGCATCAGGTTGAGAAAGATGTACGGGTAAGGGTCGAAGGCCAGGCCGAAGTGATCGAGCACATCCGTATTGAGCAGCATCCAGCCGAACAGGATGATGGTAAAGGCGATGATGAACGCCCATGAGCCGCCGATCGCCGCAACCCGATCAGACAGTCTTTCGCCGAACGTTGCGACTTCGTCGGAGGCGTCACTGGCATCGCGGCTGACGGGCAGACGCTTTTTCATCTGCTCCAGAACATGTATTTCTTCAGGTTCGAGCTGATGGGGGTGTTTGCCAAGGAAGCGTTGAGCCAGCGGTTCAAGTGGGTGCTTGGTGGCCATGGGGCAGGGTCTTCAGATGGGGAGAAAGACGGACACTATCCCATGAAATTCGGCAGCGCTGAATGCTCGGATGTGCCTGTGGCACCGCGCGTTCGGTGAAATTTCACCAGTGGCCCATGCAGTGCCATTTCAGCGACATGGAGGTTTTTTTCCCGCTCAATGAGAATCCCCCTTCAGAATCGAGAATTTGTTCTTATAGTGCAGTCATGAACGACCCACGAACCACCAGCATTGTCGACCGTGTGCTGCAGGTGCTGACCTGCGTGGCCAAGGCTGGGCAACCGATTGCGGCCAAGCGCATTGCCGCGCAGGTGCAGATGCCATTGAGCACGGTCTACCGGCACCTGGCGTCGTTGAAGAAGTGGGGCCTGCTGCAAGAACACATGACCACGGGGCTGTACGAGCCAGGCGCGACCGGCGTGCAGTTGGCGTGGGGTTTCGATCAGACCTCCAACCTGATCAGCCAGAGCCGCGACGAGATCAGTGCCCTGGCTGAGCGCACGGGAGAAAGCGTCGGCTTGTTGGTGTACAGCAACGGCCAGATGGTGTGCATCGCCATGGAGGAGAGCAGCAGCTCGCTGCGTTGCTCGTTCACCAAGGGCCGCGCCCACTCCATGATGCAGGGCGCCTCGGCCAAGAGCTTGTTGGCGTTTCTGCCCGAATCGGTGCAGCGCCAACTGCTGAAAACGCAATCGCAGGAGGGCGCCATGGACGTTGCGGCGCTGGAAAGGGAGATCACCAGGATCCGCAAGAATGGCTATGCCACCAGTGACAGTGAGGTCGATCTGGGTGTTTGGGGCGTGAGCGTCCCGCTGATTTCAGCGGACGGTGCCCTGGAAGGCACCATTACGTTGATGGCGCCGTCATTGCGCGTTGGCCCACGGGAGGCTGAACTGATCAGCCTCACCAGAAAAGCAGCCAGCCGCATCTGCAATCGCTTCTAACTGCCGCCCAATCCATGTTTCAGGTCCTGACCGGACCTACCCTTGCCGAAGGAATTCGTGATGAAAGCGTTGAAGTTATTCACCCCCCTGGCTGCCGCGCTGACGCTGATGGCTTCGCTGTGCACCTCGGCCCAGGCAGCCGATGAAGTGATGCGTGTCGGCACCGATGCGACCTTTCCACCCATGGAATTCGTGCAGGATGGCAAGCGCACCGGCTTCGATATCGAATTGATCGAAGCCATCGGCAAGCAACTGAACAAGAAGGTCGAGTGGATCGACATCGGCTTCAAGGGGCTGATCCCTGGCTTGATTTCCAACCGCTTCGACGTGGCGGCGTCGGCCATCTACATGACCGAAGAACGGCAGAAGGTGGTCAACTTCACAGATTCCTACTATCGCGGCGGCCTCGCTGTGCTGGTCCTGAAGGATGACACCAGCATCGATAAACCCGGCGATCTGGTCGCGGGCAAGAAGGTTTCAGCCCAGGTAGGTACCAAGTCGATCGACTTTCTGAAAACCAACTACCCCGCAGTGAGCGTGGTGGAAGTGGAAAAGAACCAGGCCATGTTCGACCTGTTGGCCATTGGCCGGGTGAACGCTGCAGTGACCGGGCGCCCGGCGGCGGTGGAATATGCCAAGCGTCAGCCCAAGGTCCGCGTGCTGGACGAAGGCCTGACCACCGAACTGTACGGTTTTGCCGTTCGCAAGAATGACACCGCGCTGCAACAGCAGATGAACCAGGCGCTGAAAACCCTGCGCAGCAATGGCGAATACGCCGCACTGACCCAGAAGTGGTTCGGCACCACCAAAGAATAAGTCGCCGTTGCAGGTTCGGCCGATGCTGCGACGAGCCTGCACACTTTACGCCTTCAACCGTAAGCCTCTGCGGAGTACCTCATGGATCTCGACTTTTCCCCGGTCTGGGACGGCTGGCGCGCGCTCGCCTCCGGTACCCTGACCACCATCGAAATCACCGCTGCCGCGTTGGTGCTGGGCTGTGTCCTGGGCCTGTTGATCGGGCTGGGGCGGCTGAATCCCAAGCGCACGCTGATCTACGGGCTGTGTACCACCTACCTGACGCTGGTCCGCGGCACGCCGCTGCTGGTGCAGCTGTTCATTCTGTTCTTTGGCCTGCCGCACTTCGGCATTCAGTTACCCGCTTATGTGTGCGGAATTTTCGGCCTGGGCATCTACAGTGCGGCCTATGTCTCGGAGATTGTCAGGGGTTCGATCCAGTCGGTGGAAAAGGGCCAGATGGAAGCCGCCCGCTCGCTGGGCCTGCCGCACAAACTGGCGATGCGCAAGGTGATCCTGCCCCAAGCCTTCGTGCGCATGATCCCCGCCCTGGGCAACGAATTCATCGCCTTGATCAAGAACTCGGCGCTGGTGTCACTGCTCACCATTGCCGACGTGATGCACGAAGGCGAGAAGATCATCAGCGTGTCCTACCGTTCGCTCGAAGTGTACCTGGCCATTGCCGTCATCTACCTGATGCTGACCAGCATCACCACCTTGATCCTGCGCCGCACCGAGAAAGTGCTGCGCGCCGACGGGAGAGTGTGATGAGCACCGCCATTATCGATATTCAAAACCTGAGCAAATCGTTTGGCACGCATCAGGTGCTGCACAACATCGACTTCAGCGTACAGGCCAGCCAGGTCGTGGTGGTGATCGGTCCCAGCGGGTCGGGCAAGAGCACTTTCCTGCGTTGCATGAACGGCCTGGAAACAGCTGAAGGCGGAACGCTGCGCGCGTGTGGCCATACCGTGGTGGAGCAGGGCAGGATGATGTCGGAAAGCAAACTGGACGCCCTGCGCAGCGAAGTCGGCATGGTGTTCCAGTCGTTCAACCTGTTCCCGCACCTCAGCGTGCTGGACAACATCACCCTGGCGCCCATGGCCCTGCGCGGCAGATCGCGCCAAGCGGCCGAAGAGCAGGGGCTGCGCCTGTTGAACAAGGTTGGCCTGGAGCACAAGGCGCAGGTTTACCCCGGCACTTTGTCCGGTGGGCAGAAGCAGCGCGTTGCGATTGCCCGCGCGTTGGCCATGGAGCCCAAGGTCATGCTGTTCGACGAGCCTACCTCGGCGCTGGATCCGGAGCTGGTGGGCGAGGTATTGCAGGTCATGAAGACCCTGGCGAGCGAAGGCATGACCATGATCATCGTTACCCACGAAATGGGATTTGCCCGGGAAGTGGCCGACGTGGTGGTGGTCATGGATCAAGGCGCGATTGTCGAGGCCGCGCCACCGGCGCAGCTGTTCACCGCACCGCGTGAAGCGCGGACCCGCAGTTTCCTGCACAGCGTGCTGTCGCGAGACGCAGCGCCTGTTCTCTGATTGCCTGCGCCTGACTCATTGCCCAGAGGTTCATGTGGATACACCCTTGGATTCACCCGCGCGCCAAGCCCAGAGCAGCCTGTTTGCCCACAGCGCTTTACTGCCCGATGGCTGGCAGCGCAATGTACTGCTGAGTTGGAACGCCGCTGGCGATCTGACCACCGTGGCCTGCGATGCCGTGCCCTTGGCTGGCACGCCGGTGGCGCGTGGCCCGGTGATCAGTGGCATGCCCAACCTGCACTCCCACACGTTCCAGCGCGCCATGGCCGGCTTGACCGAAACCCTGGGCGACCCCGCCGACTCCTTCTGGAGCTGGCGTACCCTGATGTATCGATTTGCCCAGCGCCTGCAGCCTCGGCACTTGCAGGCCATCGGTCGGCACCTGTACATCGAAATGCTCAAGGCCGGGTACACCTCGGTGTGCGAGTTTCATTACGTGCACCACGACGCTGACGGCCAGCCCTACGCGAACCCCGCCGAATTGTCCCTGCGCGTGGTGCGGGCGGCCGAAGAAGTAGGCATCGGCATGACCCTGCTTCCGGTGCTTTACCAATACGGTGGGCTAGGCCAGGCAGAACCCTTGCCGCACCAACGTCGTTTCATCAATTCACCGGAGTGGATTCTGGAGCTGCGTCAGCACCTGCAAAAAGCCATGCCGCAGAACGGCAATCGGCGTTATGGCGTCGCGCCGCATTCGTTACGTGCCGTGAGCGAAGCGTCCCTGTCGAGACTGATGGATGGCCTGGATGCCGACGATCCGCGCGCGCCCGTGCATATCCATATTGCCGAGCAGACCCGCGAGGTCGAGGAATGCGAGGCAATCCTCGGCCAGCGACCGGTGCAGTGGCTGTTGGACCGCCAACCCTTGGACCCGCGTTGGTGCCTGGTGCACGCCACCCACATGGACGACGCTGAATACGCAGCGTTGGCGCGCAGTGGTGCCACCGTAGGGCTATGCCCGAGCACCGAAGCAAATCTTGGGGATGGATTGTTCGACGCTCAGCGGTTTCTGACAGACAAGGGCCGTTGGGGTATCGGTTCGGACAGCAACGTAGCCGTCAACCCCTGGGCGGAGCTCCGCCTGCTGGAATACGGCCAGCGCCTGTTGCACCGTCGGCGCAATGTGCTGGCCAGCCCCGACGCGCCGGTGGTGGCGGATCGCCTGTTCGATCAGTCGGTCAAGGGCGGGGCCCAGGCGACCGGCCGCTCGGTAGCCGGGCTGATGGTGGGGCAGCGTGCCGACCTGGTCGTCATCGATTCCGACGCCGTCAATGTCGCCCCGGGCCATCCAGCCCAGCTGTTGTCCTCGCTGGTGTTCTGCGAGCACGGCAACAATCTGGTACGCGACGTCTTCGTCGGCGGCAGGCAGGTCATCGATGACGGCCAGCACGCCCTGCAAGTGCAGGCCCTGCAAGGCTACCGCGCCACCCTGGCCGATTTACTGGAGCATACGCTATGAATCGGGAACCTACCTTCGAGCTGCATCAGGGCGTCGGCCCTCTACTGATATCGATGCCTCACGTCGGTACCTTGCTGCCGGACGAGCTGAAAGCGCATTACAGCCTGGTCGGCCAGGCGGTGGATGACACCGATTGGCATATTCATGAGTTGTACGACTTCGCCGTCGCTCTGGGCGCGTCGACGTTGCGTCCACGTTTTTCGCGCTACGTGATCGACCTGAACCGGCCTGCCGATGGCGCCAGCCTGTATCCGGGCCAGAACACCACCGGGCTATGCCCGCTGACGACATTCGACGACGTGCCGCTGTACCAGCCGGGGCACGAACCAGACGATGCGCAAATCGCACAGCGCTTGGAGCATTACTGGCAGCCGTACCATCGAGCGTTGCAGCAGCAATTGGAACGAATCAAGGCGATCCATGGCTACGCCCTGCTGTGGGACGCGCACTCGATCCGTTCGGTCATCCCGCACCTGTTCGAAGGCCAGTTACCGGTGTTCAACTTCGGCACCGCCAACGGCAGCGCCTGCGCACCCGGCATCGGGGAGCAGCTGCTCGCCGTGGCCGAGCGGTTGGCTCCGCAGTTGCCGGCGGTACTCAATGGCCGCTTCAAAGGCGGCTACATCACTCGCCAGTACGGCCACCCGGCCCAAGGGGTTCACGCCGTACAGCTGGAGCTGGCACAGCGAGCCTACATGCAGGAAACCGCCCCCTACGGGTTGCAAGCAGACAAGGTCGAGACTCTGCAGCCGGTACTGCGTGCACTGATCGAGCGATTCATGGCGTTCAAGCCTGCCTGACATTCCTTTGGTAGCCAGATTCCGATGACCGATGCGCACGTATACCGCCCCGAAGATTACGCGTCCATGCCGTGGAAGAACGGCGGCGGCAGTACCCTGGAAATTGTCCGGCAGCGCTCCGTCGATGACAGCGGGTATGACTGGCGCCTGTCGATTGCCCAGATCAGCGCCGACGGACCCTTCTCCGTGTTCGCCGGTTATAGCCGGATCATCACCGTGCTGCACGGCGATGGCATGGTGTTGGAAGTGAACGGGGTGGAGAGCGGGGCGCTGGGTCCCATCCAGCCTATGAGTTTCGACGGTGGGGCGAAGGTATGGTGTCGGTTGCTGGGTTCACCCATCGAGGACTTCAACCTGATCTACCGCCACGATCGGATCCAGGCATCGTTGCGCTGGGTGGATTGCCATCCGGTGGTGGTGTTGAGCTCGGTGGCGGCCGAGGTGATTTTCTTCAACGCCTCTTCAGATGCTGTCCAGGTGACCGACGCGAGTGATGGACGCAGACACGAGTTAATCTCGCGGGCAACGTTGCGCTGCACCAACGCAAGCGGCCGGCGCCAGCGTTACAGCCTGGAGGGTACGGCCGCGCAGGTGTGCGTGGTTGAGCTGGACAGGGTGGGCTGAACCGCAGCGGCTAAATGTCCACCTTGTCGGGCGAACCGTCCCGTGCCTGCAACATCAGCCTTTGCAGCTTGCCCTTTGGAAGTCTGTACAGGGCTAGGAACGGCGCGTGGGTCCCTTGCAGCTCAGGCAGCGCCTGAACTGCAAGGACAGTCACCCGATGTTCAGGCTGCGCGCAGGGCGTTGGTGTTGCCCGACGTCTCACGCTTGCTCTTCACCACCCAGCGACTCAACGGACCCTGCAACAGCCACTGCCGCGTGCGGTTGCCAATCTGCTCCTGAAAGATCACGCACAGAATGATGCACGCCAGCAGCAGCAGCGGGTAGTAAGTCAGCGACAATGGATGCCCCTTGGCCTCTGCCACGCACGCCGCCGCGTTGGTGAAGCACAGGTTCACGTCGATGTTCGCCAGCATTTCCAAGCGACGGAAGACGATGAAGATCGGCGTGTGCAGGGCGAACATCGGCAGTGACGCGGCGCCCAGCCGGCGAGCCCATTTGATATGCCGCTCGCTTTGCGCACTCGAGGCCATGGCGCACAGGATGATGACGCTGAGCACCATCGGCAGCAGCAAGCCATTGTGCAGCAGCACATACCAATGGCTCTCGCCTCGCCAGTTGACCTCGGCGGCGATCGCCACACCGAACCCCAGGGCAATCACCGCCATCAATTTGCGAGGCCCGCGCAGGCCGGTACCCATCAGCCGATAATCGCGAAACAGCAGGTAGGCGACGATGCCTGCTAAAAAGACCGGCAGCCGCAGCAACGGGAAGTGGTGCAGGAAGCCAATCCAGATCGAGCTGTAGTCTTCATTGAGGACCACCAGCAATGGAGGGATCAGGCAGGCGGCCCAGATGATCAGCAGCAACCCTACCTTATGTTTGGCGGCTGCCAGGCGTGGCGCAAACCAGGGGAATGTCAGGTAGAAGAAGAACAGCGCCGAGATCGACCACAGCGGGCCGTTGTAGGCCAGGTAAACCGGGTTCCAGGCCTGCAGCAGGGTAACCTGCAGCACAGCATTCACGGCTATCTGGAAATCGCTGAGTTTGTATTTGAGCAGCTCGGGCGCGGTACGCTTGAGCAGGTCATCGGAACGATACGCCACACTCAGGTCAGTGTTGCTGTCGAACAGGCCTGTCAGCGATATCAGGACCACGCAGCTGGCGAGGCCGAATATGTGGATCGGATAGAGGTTGGCAAATCGTTTGGTCATGAAGGAGACCGGCGGCTCCCGCAGTTTGTTACCGTCGAGGTAGACGTGCGCGAGGAGAAAACCGGACAACGCAAAAAAACTGCTTGTGGCAAAGAAACCCAATTCGGTGAATTCCACCAACCCACTCAGCTGTGTGTATTCCTCGTAGAACGGCAGCGTGTGGAACATCACCAGATACACGCCCAGGAAAAACCGCAGCCATTCCAAACCGATGAATCTCTCTTTCTCTGCGTTCATGCAGGTCCACTTCCCTTTAGTAATATCGAAGCCCGCTCATGGTACACGAAGCGTTTCCAATGTTTCCTTATATGTCTAAAGGCAGGCTTCGTTGCCGATCAGCTGACAAATTCGCCTACTGCGCGCTACAGGATAGGCGAAATCAAGCGCGCCACTCGCATACCGAGCTTTTCCAAACGATGTGTCTCTTTGCTATCACGGACATCTATTTCTCGTGACTGGGCGAAATCATCGAGCAACATCTGTTCCACTTCGCTGGTGAATGCCTTATCGACGGTCAGCAACATGATTTCGAAGTTCAAACGAAACGAGCGGTTGTCCATATTGGCACTGCCGATTGCCGTGATTTCATCGTCAACCAGCACCACTTTCTGATGCAGAAAGCCCGGGCCGTAGCGATACATTTTCACCCCGGCGCGTACTGCTTCGAACGCGAACAGGCTGGATGCGGCATACACCACTTTGTGATCCGGGCGAGACGGCAGCAGGATACGGACATCGACACCGCGCAGTACCGCCAAGCGAAGTGCGGCAAAGACGGCCTCATCCGGTATGAAATAGGGGGTTGTGATCCAGACCCTGTCATTGGCGGCGTGGATCGACTCAACGAAAAACAACGAGCAGGTTTCATAGGGGTCGGCCGGGCCACTGGCCAGCACTTGGCACAACACGCCGTCTTCTTCGTACGCTTCGGGGAGGATCAAGGGCGGCAATTCCCGTGCTGCCCAGAACCAGTCTTCGGCAAACGACTCTTGCAGGCAGGCGATCACCGGCCCGCTGATGCTCACATGGGTATCGCGCCAGGGCGAGAGCTTGGGATTGCCGCCCAGGTATTCGTCGCCCACGTTATGGCCACCGATGAAGCCTTTTACTCCGTCCACCACGACGATCTTGCGGTGGTTGCGGAAATTGACCTGGAACCTGTTCAACCAGCCGCTCTGGGTCGCGAATGCTTTCACATTGACGCCACCCTCGCGCAGCCGCTCGACGTATTCGCGGGGCAGGGCGTGGCTCCCCACTCGGTCGTAAAGCACGTAGACCTCGACCCCCTCGGAGGCCTTTTGCAGCAGCAAGCCCTGCAGCTGCCGGCCGATATGATCGTCGTGGATGATGAAGAACTGCACCAACACCGCTCGCCGGGCTTCGCGGATGGCTGCAAAGATGGCATCGAACGTGGCGTGTCCATTGACCAGCAGACCGACCCGATTGTTGGCCAGGCATGGCATCCGGCCAAGTTTGGGCATGGCCCTGAGTGAGGCATAAGACGTGGATTTGCGTGCGGCGAGCGCTTCCTCTATCCAGGGGCGCCAATCCATGTCGGCGATCGCGGTGTGCATCTCCTTGTTGGCATGCCGACGGGCCTTGATGTATGCGTCGAACGTGCTGCGGCCAAACACCAGATAGGGGATCAACGTGAGGTAGGGAATGAACAACAGCGATAAGGCCCAAGCAATCGAACCCTGCGCGGTGCGTACGGTAAGAACTGCATGAACGGCGGCAGCGATGCCCAACACGTGCAGCAGGCCAAATAGATACCCAAAAAAAATCGGACTGTGATAATCCATTGCACGGCGGCTCCTTGATGCGCTGTGCTAAACAGACCACGTTCAGTGGCGGTTGTCGCGTTTTTATTACCGCGCAACTCGGCACCCGTTTCGACGTCAAAGACCCATGCCCGCACTTTTCCCAACGTTCTTGAGGAGTGGAATCAGATGAGATTTAAATGGCCGATGGCTGCATTGGTAGTGTGCCTTTCGGCAACCGGGGCACAGGCGCAGATGCTCCAGCCGGGCCTATGGGAAATGACCACCAGTAACATGCAAGTCGATGGCAAGCCGCTGCCTGACATGCAGGTGATGCTGGGTCAGTTGAAGATGCTTCCACCCGAGCAAAGGGCAATGATGGAAGGCGTGCTTGCCAACCAGGGCATTACGGTGGGCGGCACTGGCATTCGCTCGTGCCTGACGCCTGAACAGGTGAAGACCAACGACATCCCGTTGCAAGATGCAAAGTCCGGCTGCACGCAGAAGATCACTGAGCGCAATGGCAATGTCTGGAAATTTCAGTTCAGTTGCCCCAAGGCCCAGGGGACCGGACAAGCCCAGTTTCTCAGCGATAGAGAGTTTCTTACCACGGTCAACGGCACCTTCAATGCCTCCGGCGTCGCGCAGAAGGGCAGCATGAACACTCGCGCCGTTTGGTTGGGAAACAACTGTGGGTCAGTGAAGCCTCGCACCTGATAGCTGCAATGCGTGTTCCACGTGGAACACGCGTTTCTCAGCCATGCAATTGTTGCCTAAAGCACAATGTGATTAAGTCAGTGACAGCTTATATGTTATGTTATAACAATATAAACGATGCAGCGTTCGTTGCTCCCGTCACCGATGAGGTCCGTCATGCCCAACCGTTTACCCGTCACCGTGCTGTCCGGCTTCCTGGGGGCCGGCAAGAGCACGTTGCTCAATCACATCCTGCGCAACCGGGAGGATCTGCGCGTTGCCGTGATCGTCAACGACATGAGCGAGATCAACATCGACGGCAGTGAAGTGCAGCGTAACGTCAGCCTCAACCGGGCCGAAGAAAGACTGGTCGAAATGAGCAATGGCTGCATCTGCTGCACCCTGCGCGAAGACCTGCTCGAAGAAGTGGCCAAGCTGGCTGCCGAGGGGCGTTTCGATTACCTGCTGATCGAATCGACGGGCATCTCCGAGCCGCTGCCGGTGGCCGAGACTTTTACCTTCCGCGACGAGCACGGCCAGAGCCTGGCCGATCTGGCCCGGCTCGACACCATGGTCACGGTAGTCGACGGGGTCAATTTCCTGCTCGACTATCAGGCAGCGGAAAGCCTGGCGACGCGCGGCGAAACCCTGGGAGAGGACGACGAGCGAGCCATCACTGATCTGTTGGTTGAACAGGTGGAATTTGCCGACGTCATCCTTATCAGCAAGATCGACCTCATCAGTCAGGCTGAACGCACCGAGCTGATGGCAGTACTGCACACACTCAACCCCAGCGCGCAGGTCATGCCCATGGTCATGGGGCAGGTGCCGCTGGCACGCATTCTGGACACCGGGCTGTTCGATTTCGAGCGCGCAGCGCAAGCGCCAGGCTGGCTGAAGGTGCTCAGGGGTGAGCATGTTGCGGAAACCGCAGAATACGGCATTGCATCCACGGCCTACCGCGCCCGGCGTCCGTTCCACCCACAGCGCTTCCATGACTTCATCGACAAACCCTGGACCAACGGTCGGCTGCTGCGCTCCAAAGGCTTTTTCTGGCTCGCCAGCAAACCCCAGGAAGCAGGAAGCTGGTCCCAGGCGGGTGGGTTGATGCGCTATGGCTTCGCTGGCCGCTGGTGGCGTTTCGTGCCGCAAACGCAATGGCCGCAGGACGCCGAGAGTGTGGCTGCCATCCAGCAAACCTGGCAGACCGACACCGGAGACTGCCGCCAGGAGCTGGTATTCATCGGGCAGAACATGGATTTCGCAGCGTTAGGCCACGCCCTGGACCAGTGTCTGCTGGATGATGAGGAACTGGCCCAGGGTGCACAGGCCTGGGTGCACTGGCCGGATCCGTTCGGCGAGTGGCACGATCAAGGCCAGCAGGCGTGATCCGGATTGCTCAGGGCAAGATCCATTGTCCCTGACTGTTCTGTTCGCAGAACGGCTTGAGGTAGGCGGCGTCGCTCGCCACACCGTAGTAGTGGATGTCCTGTTCATAGGGCATGCGCTCGACCCGAGCGCCGCGGCAGATGCCGTAGGCGCCTCGTGGGCACTGCGCCATGAATTGCACTTCGACCTGCTGCCCCGGCAGGTTGGGTCGACAAAAACCTTCCTTGAACAGCTTCGGCGGTATAGTGCGATTCTGCTGGCACACTTCGACGCTTACCCGTTCTGCCTGGCTGTGCACCACGCAGGCCTCGGCCCACACCTGGGTACTGGCCAGCAGCCCCAGCAAACCCCACACACGCATCGCTCAACCTCCATAGATATCCGACCATGCTGCAGAACATCCCCACCCATGTCATTGCAGGCCCCTTGGGCGCCGGCAAGACCAGCCTGATTCGTCGTCTGCTGGCGTGCAAGCCGGCAAACCAGCGTTGGGCCGTGCTGATCAACGAATTCGGCCTGGTGGGCATCGACGCCGCGCTGCTTGCCACCACCGATGATGGTATCGCAATCGGCGAAATCGCCGGAGGATGTCTGTGCTGCGTGAACGGTGCGCCGTTTCAGATCGGCCTGGGCCGTCTGCTGCGCAAAGCCCGGCCGGATCGCCTGTTCATCGAACCCTCGGGCCTGGGGCATCCGTTGCAGATCCTTTCGCAACTGAGCGAAGCGCCCTGGCGCGGCGTTCTGGCGGTGCAACCGCTGGTGATGGTGCTCGACGCGCTGACCCTTGCGAAAGGCGTCGCGCTGCCAGCTGCACAGCGCGAAGCCGCTGAAGTGGCAGGCTTGTTGATCATGAACAAGGCAAAGCCGACGCCAGGAGTGTGCATAACTTCAGGATTACCCACAGACCGACTGCTGTGGCTCGATGTCGATCAGGTGCGATTCGAGCAATTGCCCCTTGTGGATAATTCAACGCCACTGGTTGTGGACAGGCTGAGGAAGCTCCCGCAAGCCATTGGCGAAATCTGGGTGGATAAGTCCCAGCCGCAATGCCAGGTGCAGGATCACCGCGATGGCTGGAGCATCGGCTGGCGATGGCAAGCCCGAACGCGGTTCGATTTGCCAACAGTGGAGCGCGCATTGGCCACTTGGTCCTGGCGACGGGCCAAGCTGGTTATCCACAGCCCGAATGGATGGTTTTCGAGCAACCTGCTGGCGGGGCAGTCGGTGCAGTGGAAAACCAGTGAATGGCGTCGTGATTCACGTTTGGAGCTGATATTCGATACGCCGCAGGACGCAGCCGCTCTTCAGGATCACTTGCAGCAGGCACGCGTGGACGACCCATCGCAGCGCTGACCTCGCTCAGGGACGCCAGCGCTTGTGTTCCTGACGCCACTGACTCATCTCGATGACTTCGGCACTGGTCGCGGTTTTCACTTCGAACGGGTAGGGCGCCAGCTCGATCTGCACCGCGTGTGGCCCGAATTGGGTGGCGATGCCTGCATGGCGCTGCTCGCCGGTCACCGTGAATTCGAAGTTGTACACACGCGCCAGACGCTTGCGGCCGTTGGCATCGGCCAGCCAGGCAAAACGCTTGAAGGCCACGTTGTCGTCGAGCAGTTCCAGATCGAGCTTGCTGCAATGCTGCTTGACCCGCGCCAGGGCCTTTTCACGCAGGCCATGGTTGTGCCACAGCCAAGCCGCACCTGCGGCCATCAACATCAGGATGAACATATTGCCAAGGGTCAACATCGAAGTGCGCTCCAACCGGTTGCTCGCAGCTTAACTGTGTCTCCGGTCTGTCGTACAGGCTGCATTTCGCGCGATACTGCGCGCCATGAAGTCCTGTCACCGGTCCGGAATCCTTGCATGAAACGTACACCACACCTGCTCGCCATCCAGTCCCATGTCGTGTTCGGCCACGCCGGCAACAGCGCGGCGGTTTTTCCGATGCAGCGGGTGGGGGTCAAGGTCTGGCCACTGAATACGGTGCAGTTTTCCAATCACACTCAGTATGGCCAGTGGACGGGAGAAGTGTTGGCGCCGCAACACATTCCCGCACTGGTCGAAGGGATTGCGACGATTGGCGAATTGGGCAACTGCGATGCCGTGCTCAGTGGCTATCTGGGCAGCGCCGCGCAGGGGCGAGCGATCCTGGGCGTGGTACGTCGGGTCAAGGCGGCCAATCCCAAGGCCCTGTATCTGTGCGACCCGGTGATGGGGCATGCGGAAAAAGGCTGCGTGGTGCCGGCCGAGGTCAGCGACTTTCTGCTCGATGAAGCCGTTGCCGCTGCCGACGTACTGTGTCCCAACCAGCTGGAGCTCGACAGCTTCAGCGGGCGCAAGGCCCAATCCCTCCCGGACTGCGTGGCCATGGCGCGGGCGTTGCTGGCGCGCGGGCCCAAGGCGGTGCTGGTCAAGCACCTGGCCTATCCGGGCAAATCGGCCGAAGACTTCGAAATGCTTCTGGTCACTGCCGCGGGCAGCTGGCACCTGCGTCGTCCGCTGCTGGCGTTTCCGCGCCAACCGGTCGGTGTGGGTGATTTGACCAGCGGCCTGTTCCTCGCCCGGCTGCTGCTGGGCGATGACTGGCTGGCGGCTTTCGAATTCACCGCGGCGGCGGTGCACGAAGTGCTGCTGGAAACCCAGGCCTGCGCCAGCTACGAGCTGGAGCTGGTGCGTGCCCAGGACCGCATCGTCCATCCGCGCCTGCGGTTCGAAGCCGTGGCGCTTTAAATCGGCTCGTCCTTGAGATCGCGGTAGCGCTTTTCCAGCTCCTGGCGAATCTGCCGACGTTGCTGCGCCTGGATGAAGCGCCGCGTGCCTTCGGCATCCTGCGGCTGCAGGGGCGGTACGCTGGCCGGCTTGCGCTGGTCATCCACTGCCACCATGGTGAAGAAACAGCTGTTGGTGTGGCGCACGGAGCGTTCGCGGATGTTCTCGGTGACCACCTTGATGCCCACTTCCATCGAAGTATTGCCGGTGTAATTGACCGAAGCCAGGAACGTCACCAGTTCGCCGACATGCACCGGCTCGCGGAAGATCACCTGATCCACCGACAAGGTCACCACATACCGGCCGGCATAGCGGCTGGCGCAGGCGTATGCCACTTCGTCGAGGTATTTGAGCAGCGTTCCTCCGTGCACATTGCCGGAAAAATTGGCCATGTCGGGGGTCATCAGCACCGTCATCGACAGCTGGGCGTTTCCAGGTTCCATAGTGAACTCACGGTTGGTTGGCAGAAGTGCAGGGGCGTCGCCTATATTGGCGTTTGCCGCTTTCAAAGGGTTGCATCCAGAAGCGGACGCCGAACGGACGGGCGCCGTCACGTCTATCGTGCCATTACGCAGGGCATAGCGGCGATCTGTTTCCGCATATTGCACCGACGTTCGCCTGCAATGGCCGGTGTTAATCTGCCTTTCTGAAACAATTGGTACAGCAATTCTGAATAGCAATGGAGGCTATCACCGTGCATGCCATCAGTTTTATCCAGGACCTGGCGGTGATCATGCTGGTAGCCGGCGTGGTGACGATTCTGTTTCACCGGCTACGGCAACCCGTGGTGCTGGGCTACATCGTTGCCGGCTTCATCATCGGCCCCCATACGCCGCCGTTCGGCTTGATCCACGACGAAGACACCATCAAGACCCTGGCCGAACTGGGCGTGATCTTTCTGATGTTCAGCCTGGGCCTGGAATTCAGCCTGCGCAAACTGTTCAAGGTCGGTGCCACGGCCTTTATCGCTGCGTTCCTGGAAATCGTGCTGATGATCTGGATCGGCTACGAAATCGGCCGCTGGTTCGATTGGGGCACCATGGACTCGCTGTTCCTCGGGGCTATCCTGGCAATCTCCTCGACCACCATCATCGTCAAGGCGCTCAACGACCTGAAGATGAAAAACGAGCGCTTCGCCCAGTTGATCTTCGGCGTGTTGATCGTCGAGGATATTCTAGGTATCGGTATCATCGCCCTGCTGTCGGGGATTGCCGTCAGCGGCGCGGTCAGTTCGGGCGAGGTTTTCTCGACGGTCGGCAAGCTCTCGCTGTTCATGGTCATTGCCCTGGTCGTGGGCATCCTGGTGGTGCCCCGACTGCTGGCCTATGTGGCCACCTTCGAAAGCAACGAGATGCTGCTGGTGACCGTGCTGGGCCTGTGCTTCGGCTTTTGCCTGCTGGTGGTCAAGCTTGAATACAGCATGGTGCTCGGGGCTTTCCTGATCGGGGCGATCATGGCCGAGTCGCGGCAATTGCTGAAGATCGAGCGTCTGATCGAACCCATCCGCGACATGTTCAGCGCGATCTTCTTCGTCGCCATCGGCCTCATGCTCGACCCCGCCATCCTGCTCGACTATGCCTGGCCGATTGCAGTCATCACCGTGGCCGTGGTGCTCGGCAAGATCGTCTCTTGCGGGCTGGGCGCGTTCATTGCCGGCAACGATGGCAAGACATCGCTGCGGGTGGGCATGGGCTTGTCGCAGATCGGCGAGTTCTCGTTCATCATCGCCGCGTTGGGCATGACCCTGCAGGTCACCAGCGATTTTCTCTATCCCGTTGCCGTGGCCGTGTCGGTGCTGACGACGCTGTCTACGCCGTACCTGATCCGGGCAGCCGATCCTTTGTCGCATCGCCTCGGCGCTATCGTGCCGCAACGTGTCGCACGCGTGCTGGGCATGTACGGGGAATGGCTGCGCAGCATCCAGCCGCGCGGGCAGGGCGCCATGCTGGCATCGATGATCCGCAAGATCCTCCTGCAGGTAGGGGTCAACCTGGCGCTGGTGATCGGTATCTTTCTGGCTGGCGCCTATTTTGCCGAACGTATCGGCGGTCACCTGACGACTTGGGTGGCCGAGCCCGGCGGGCAGAAGGCGTTGATCTGGGGCGCAGCCTTGCTGCTGTCGCTGCCGTTTTTGATCGCCGCCTATCGCAAGCTCAAGGCACTGTCGATGCTGCTGGCGGAAATGGGGGTGAAGCCTGAAATGGCTGGCAGGCATACCCAGCGGGTGCGGCGCGTCATCGCCGAAGTCATTCCGCTGCTGTCGCTGCTGGTGATTTTCGTGCTGCTGGCGGCACTGTCGGCGAGCATATTGCCGACCATGGAATTACTGCTGTTGATTGCGGTGGTTGCAGCAGCAGTGGTGGCCGTGTTGTGGCGCTGGTTCATTCGCGTGCATACGCGGATGCAGGTGGCTTTACTGGAAACCCTGGATAACAACGTCGAGCATTGAATTTGGGTAGGCAGGTTTGGCCTTTTCGCGGGTAGAACCCGCTCCCGCAGGGTTGGCGGCGCGCCGTCGAGCTGTGAAAAGGTCACACCTGCCTCTACCGATCAGCTTTCCAGCCAGACGTCTCGCACCCAGTGCCAGACCGACTCCCAGCTTTCTTCGGTCACCAGCTCTTCTTCGCCCGACCACAGCACCACGGTGCCGTCTTCTTCGACACAGTAGTAGTCCTCGCCGTCCTGACAGATCGGGATCAGCTCGCGTGGTACGCCGATGTCCCAGGCGCTGGCGGCGACCTCCGGCAGATACGTATGCGATTGCGGGTCGGTCACGGTGACCGGTTCCAGGCTGCCATACACGACGTCGCTGACGGTGAGCAGATACTCCTTGAAGACGAACGGAATATTGATGAACAACTGCTCTTCGATCTCGACCAGCAGGTCTTCGTCTGGCAGTTCCAGGGGAACCGGTACCGGCTCATTGGCTTCTCGGAGCTGCTCGATCACTTCTTCCACGATGTTTTCCTCTGACCAGAATACGCGCTGCGGTTTATACCTTAGCTGGAAATGGATGCAACGTTCAAAATGCAAAAGCCCCGACCAGGGCCGGGGCTTCGCAAAGCGTGACGTGTATCAGTTCTGGCGGATACCCGCGACCAGCCAAGGCTGATTTTCGCCCTGGGCGCGTTCCATGTTCCAGCTTTCGCTGAAGGGTTCGCCCTTGTCGAAGCGCGAGGTCTTCGATACGCCGACGAATGTCAGGGTAGCGATGGTTTTCTCGGCGCGGTCATCGACACCTTCCAGCTGCACTTGCAGATCGTCGATGTAGGTGGACTGGAAGCCATCACCCAGCTCGGCACGTTCCTGCTTCAACGATTGCAGCATCTGCGGGGTAACGAACTCGGCGATCTTGTCCATTTCGTTGGCGTCCCAGTGCTGCTGCAGCGACTGGAAGTGGCTGCGGGCTGCGTTCAGGAAGCTTTCTTCGTTGAACCAGGCCGGCGCGTTGATCACCGGACGGGCTGCGGAAGCACCGCTGGCGCCACCGAAGATCGACGGTTGGGCAGGTGCCTGGTCGATCGCTTCACGCTGGTACGGAGCACCGGCGCCGGCCATTTGCGGGCCCTGCTGCTGCTTGCGACGGCGAGCGGCGATGAAGCGGAAGATCAGGAAGGCAATGACCGCCATGATCAGGAAGTCGAAGATCTGCATGCCCTGGAAGCCATCGCCCATGAACATGGACGCCAGCAGGCCACCGGCGGCGAGGCCGGCCAGAGGGCCCAACCAGCGCGAGGCACCGCTGGCGGCTGGGGCTGCACGGCCTGGGACGGCTGCTGCGGCACCTGGGGTGGTGGGCGCGGCCTGGCGAGTCTGGTGAGTCGGGGCTGCGCCCATGCTCTTGCCGCCGCCGAAGCGTTTGGCACTGGCATCGAGGCTCATGGTCAGGCCGATGCACAGGGCCAGGGCCATGCTGAGAAAACGTTGCATAGGTTCATTCCGTTAGGTGGATTGCACGCGAGTCATGTTGCACAGGTGTGCTGTACATAGCTAGTGACAACATGTTTCGAGCTTTTGCGTAAATGCGAAGTGCGGCGTAGGAAAATTCGTTGCTCCTTGGAAAGGCCGTGTCGGCTTTTTCGCGGCCGCCGGGCACCGCGACAAAACCCTGCAGCCAGTGGCTACACTGGCTCGAGCTTCGCGTACCCCAGCATCAACCACTTGCTGCCCTCGGCGAAGTTGACCTGCACTCGCGCCTGCGCGCCGGAGCCTTCGAAGTTGAGGATCACGCCTTCGCCAAACACAGAGTGCTGCACGCGCTGGCCCAGGTTGAACTGGGTTTCCGGAATATTGGCCGCACCGAACAGGCTGCTCGAGTTCTGCGCCTGGCCACCGCCGAAAGGACGACTCACGCTGTTGGACAGGCGCACTTCCTGGATCAGCCCGGCGGGCACCTCGCGCACGAAGCGCGACACCTTGTTGTAGGTCTCGCTGCCGTAGAGGCGGCGCGTTTCGGCGTAGGTCATCACCAACTGCTGCATGGCCCGGGTGATGCCGACATAGGCCAGGCGCCGCTCTTCCTCGAGACGGCCTGGCTCTTCCAGGCTCATCTTGTGCGGGAACAGGCCTTCTTCCATGCCCACCAGGAACACGTAGGGAAACTCCAGGCCCTTGGCGCTGTGCAGGGTCATCAGCTGCACGCTGTCCTCGTGCTCCTCGGCCTGGGTGTCGCCGGCCTCGAGCGAGGCATGGCCCAGGAACGCCGCCAGCGGCGTCAGGTCGGCTTCTGCCTCGCCGTTCTCGAAGTTGCGCGCAGCGCTGACCAGTTCCTCGAGGTTTTCCACCCGTGCCTGGCCTTTTTCGCCCTTTTCTTCCTGGTGGTAGATGATCAGGCCGGACTGCTCGATGACCGTCTGGGTCATCAGGTGCAACGGCATCTGCATGACCTTGGCGGCGAGGTTCTCGATCAGCTCGATGAACGCGCTTAGGGCATTGGCGGCGCGCCCGGTCAGGCCCTTGTTGGCCACCAGTTGGCGGCCGGCTTCCCACATCGACACTTCGGCATGACGGGCATGCTGACGGATGGCTTCGACGGTCTTCTCGCCCAGGCCGCGTGGCGGGACGTTGATCACCCGCTCCAGGGCGGCATCGTTGCCGCGCCCTTCGAGCAGGCGCAGGTACGCCATGGCGTTCTTGATTTCGGCGCGTTCGAAGAAGCGCTGCCCGCCATAGATGCGATAAGGGATACGCTCGCGCAACAGCGCCTCTTCCAGCACCCGCGACTGGGCGTTGGAACGGTAGAGAATGGCGATGTCGCTGCGCGCCAGGCCTGTCTTGAGCGCGCTCTCGATGGTTTCGACCACATAGCGCGCCTCGTCGTGTTCGTTGAACGCGGCGTACAGGCTGATCGGCTCGCCGTCGCCGCCATCGGTCCACAGCTCCTTGCCCAGACGCCCGCTGTTGTTGGCGATCAGGGCGTTGGCGGCCTTGAGGATGCCGGCGGTGGAGCGGTAGTTCTGTTCCAGACGAATCAGCTGCGAATCAGGGAAGTCGGCGGAATACTGGTGAATGTTTTCGATCTTGGCGCCGCGCCAGCCGTAGATCGACTGGTCGTCGTCGCCTACCACCATCAGGCTGTCGCCACCTTGTGCCAGCAACCGCAGCCAGGCGTACTGCACGGCGTTGGTGTCCTGGAATTCGTCGACCAGCACATGGCGGAAACGGCGCTGATAGTGCGCCAGCAGGCCAGGGTTGTCGCGCCACAGGTCGAGGGCGCGCAGCAGCAGTTCGGAGAAGTCGATCACCCCCGCCCGCGCGCAGGCCGCCTCGTACGCTTCGTAGATCGAGCGCATGGTCGCCAGGAACAGGTCGCCACCGGGCTGGATGTGCTGCGGGCGCAAGCCCTCGTCCTTCTGCCCGTTGATGAACCACTGCGCCTGGCGCACCGGCCACTTCTGCTCGTCCAGGCCCAGCTCGCGCATGACCCGCTTGACCAGGCGCTGCTGGTCGTCGCTGTCGAGAATCTGGAAGTTCTGGTTCAGGCCAGCTTCCTGCCAGTGCGCGCGCAGCAGGCGATGGGCCAGGCCGTGGAAGGTGCCGACCCACATGCCGGCCGGATTGATGCCCATCAGCTGCTCGATGCGCTGGCGCATCTCGGCGGCCGCCTTGTTGGTGAACGTCACCGACAGCAGAGAGTGGGGCGAAGCGTTCTCGACCTGGATCAACCAGGCGATACGGTGCACCAGCACTCGGGTTTTACCGGAACCAGCACCGGCCAGGACCAACTGACGGCCGACGGAGGCCGCTACGGCCTGGCGTTGGGCATCGTTGAGGGAGTTCAGCAGAAGGGAGAGGTCATCGCGCATCCGGGCATTTTAGGGTGCGCGATGGAGTTGGGGCAAACAAGAGTTGCGCGTCTTTGGATAAATACCTGCAGAGTCGGACATAAGGTGCAAGTGCGCCGCCTGTGCTTGTGTATTCTGGCTCGACGGATGGCACCTCACGACAAGCACATTGCCCATGACGCCGAACCTCAACCCGCTGGACTCGCCCCTGGAGCAGCAGGCCCTGCAGGAGCGCTACGCCGCGCAACTGGCCGCCGAGCGCACGCGCCTGCTGTACCAGGGCTCGTTGCTGCCGACCTTGCTGATGCTGCTCAACGGCGGCCTGTGCGCCTGGCTGCTATGGACTCCGCAGCATTACCTGGGGGTCAGCATCGGGTTGTTGTGGCTGTTGCTGCTGGTGGCCGGACGGGTCATCCAGGTGGCGGCGTTCGATGCGGCCATGCCGGACCGGCAGGCCCAGGCCCACTGGCGGCGCATGTTCATCTTCGGCTCGGCCGTCAGCGGCGCGACCCTGGCGGCGGCGGCCATCATGCTGGTGTCCGAAGACAACCTCATCCAACAGGCCTGGGTGTTCGGCCTGCTCGGCGCGGCGACGCTGTCGGCCAGCGTGGCCTACGCGGTCAGCCTGCCGGCCTTTCTTGCCTATACCTTGCCGTGCCTGCTGCCGCCCACCGCCTACCTGTTCGTATGGAACGACGGCGCCCAGCGCGGCTGGGGCTGGTTCGGGCTGATTTTCCTGGGGGCATTGCTGGTGGTCGCCTGGCAGGTCAATCGGCTGACCAACCGCAGCCTGTTGCGGCGCTTTCGCAACCAGGAGCTGATCGAGACCCTGCAGTTGGCGCAAAGCCGCAGCGAGCGCCTGAACCAGGCCCTGACCACCGAAGTTGGCCAGCGCCGCGAGGCCCAGCAGCAATTGGCTCAAGCCCATGCGGAGCTGGAAAATCGCGTGCAGCAGCGCAGTCGTGAACTGGATCAGGCCAACCAGGCGCTGGGCAAGAGCGAGCAGCGTCTGGCCCTGGCGTTGGAGGCGAGCGGTTTGGGTCTGTGGGACTGGAACCTGAGCACCGACGAGGTCTACCACACCCAACTCAAGGAGCTGTTCGGCCTGGAGCCGGAATTCATGCAGGCAATGCTCAAGCAACTGCGCCCGCGCATGCACCCGGAGGACGTGCCGCGGGTGAAGCGCGCCATGATCGACCACCTCAAGGGTCGCAGCGACGACTACCTGGTGCAGTACCGGATCCGCCACCATGAAGGCCACTGGTTGTGGATCGAAGACCACGGTCGGGCCGTGGAGCGTGCGGCGGATGGCAGTGTCCTGCGCATGGTCGGCACCCGCCGCGACGCCAGCCGCGACATCGCCCTGAGCGGCCAGCTGGAGCTGGCGGGGTTGGTGTTCGACCATTCCAGCGAGGGCATCCTGGTGCTCGATGCTCATTGCAAAGTACTGACGTCGAATCCGGCATTCAGCCGTATTACCGGGCTGGCTGCGGATCAACTCTGCGGGCGATCCTGGTGGCAACTGCCTTGCAGTCGCGATGCGCGCAGGTGCGAGGCGTCGATTCGGCATGCCATGGACGTCGAGGGTTCATGGCAGGGAGCGCTGACCGAGACGCGACTGAATGGGGAGCAGTATGGTCAATGGCTACAACTGATCGGCGTGCGAAATGCCCGAGGTGAAGTTCACCAGACCATCGTTCTGGTCACCGACGTGTCGGCGCGTACCGGTGACCACCCCTAGCCTGGGCCGGGGTACGCGCAGGTGAGACTCATGGGTACCGATGACATTCGCAAAGGGCCGGATTTGGCGGCCGATCATCCTTGCTGAGACGTTTAACTGGGCGATCACAGAGGCCTGTAGTATAACTGCAGACTAGCTACATCCCGGCCCTTCGACCCCTTTAGCGGAAGCTGTCCCTTGAACCTGCTGCAACACATCGACCAGTCTCGCCACCTGCTGCGCAAATCCGAACTCAAGGTTGCCGAGCATGTGCTGCTGGACCCTGCGGCGGTGATGCACAGCTCCATGGCCGACCTGGCGCACAGCGTGGGCATCAGCGAGCCGACCATCGTGCGTTTCTGCCGGGCGATCGGCTGCACCGGTTTCCAGGACCTCAAACTCAAGCTGGCGCAAAGCCTGGCGGCGGGGGCGAGTTTCGGTCAGTTCGCCATCCACGAAGACGACTCGGTGGCCGACTATAGCCTGAAGATCTTCGACACCACCCTGCATACCCTGATGGAGGTGCGCGAGAAGCTCGACCCCGAAGCCCTGCAGCGGGCGATCAGCGCCATGGTCACCGCACAGCGTGTCGAGTTCTATGGTTTCGGCGCATCCGGCGCAGTGGCCGCCGATGCCCAGCACAAGTTCTTCCGTCTGCTGCTGACAGCGGCGGCGTACTCGGACCCGCACATGCAGGCCATGTCGGCAGTGACACTGAAGCCGACCGACGTGGCCGTGTGCATCTCCCAATCCGGGCGCTCGAAGGACCTGCTGATCACCGCCAACCTGGTGCGTGAAACCGGCGCCACCCTGATTTCGCTGTGCCCGGGGCAGACGCCGCTGGCGGAACTGGCGACGGTCAACCTGGCGGTCGACGTGCATGAAGACACCGAGATCTACACCCCGCTGGCCTCCCGCATCGCCCACCTGGTGGTGATCGACGTACTGGCCATGGGCGTGGCAATGGCCCGCGGCCCAGACCTGGTTAATCACTTGAAGAGCGTCAAGCGCAGTCTGCGCAGCCTGCGCCTGTCGCCCAAGTCTTTGAAGGCTCACGAGGCCCACGAGGACTGATCGGCCGCTTTGGGTTTAACCCGATGTTCACCGCCTCGTCGCCAAACCTTCACATAGCCACGCCACCCTGTACTCCCGAACTCGAACTGGGAGACACGCAATGGCTCGTTACTTCGATGGCTCGCAACCGCAGGGCAACAGCGCTACCCGTACCAAACGTCAGCAGGAGGATCAGCGCCGCATGGAGTTTCGCCGCGCGATCGAGAGCTATTCCGAGCAGCGTCGCTTGCTCCAGGAAATCGGCGACGATGCCGAGCTCAATTATTGGCAGGCGGCATCGGCGGGTTCCCGGCAAAGCGCTCGACCAGCGCCGTGATCTGCGCACGTTCGGCGCGGATGAATGCGGCGAAGGCCAATGCCACTGGCGACTGACGCCGTGCCTTGGCCTGCACCACGCACCAACTGCGCTGCAACGGCAACTCTTCCACACGCAATTCGCACAACGTGCCTGTGGATAACTCCCTGGCGACGGCGTGGCGTGTCAGCAGTGCCAGCCCCAGCCCCGCAATCACGCATTCGCGCTGAGCCTCGGCGGAAGACACTTCCAGCGTCTGCGCAAAATGCACGCGCTTCTCCTTGAAATATTCCTCGCACGCTCGTCGTGTGCCCGAACCCTGTTCGCGTACCAGCAACGTATAGGCTTGCAGGTCCTGCAGGTTCACCCGTTCCTGCTGGCACAGCGGGTGCTCGGGCGGAGCCACCGCCACGATCGGGTTGTTGAGGAAGGGCATGAAGTCCAGCCCCATGTCCTGCGGCACCATCGACATGATGGTCACGTCGTCGCGGTTGTCACTCAAACGGCGAATGACCTGCGCACGGTTGACCACCGTGAGCTGCAGGTTGACTTCCGGATGCAGCGTGCGGAAGGCGGCGAACAGGTGTGGCGTGAAATATTTGGCACTGGATTCGACCGCCAGCTTGAGTTGCCCCTGCAGCGAGCCCTGCAGGTCGGACAGCTGCATGTCGAGGTTTTCCAGGCGGCCGAAGATATCCCGGCTGGCGGCCTGCAGCGCTTGCGCTGCCTCGGTCAGGTAGAGCTTCTTGCCCACATAGTCGAATAAAGGCTGGCCCACCAGCTCTTCCAGCTGACGAATCTGCAAGCTGACTGCCGGTTGAGTCAGCGACATTTCCTCTGCCGCGCGGCTGTAGGAGCGCAGGTCGCACACTTCGTTGAACACTTGCAGCTGACGCAACGTCAGTCGCATCAATGACTTACGCATTTCTCAATCCGATGTGCGCTGGGCAGTTCCTCAAATATAAGCTTTTACTAATATGTAACCTAACAAAGATTTATTTTTATTAATCCTCATGCCGCGCTAGCTTGCAGGGGCGACCAGGAAACAACTGGTTACCCAAAGGGTCGGCCACGCACCGACCCGAATGGATTCATCGGTCGAGGAAATTCCAAGTGATAAAAAAGATCCTGATCGCCAACCGAGGTGAGATTGCCGTACGTATCGTACGAGCCTGCGCCGAAATGGGCATTCGTTCGGTCGCGATCTACTCCGAAGCCGATCGTCATGCGCTGCACGTCAAGCGCGCCGACGAAGCCCACAGCATCGGTGCCGAGCCCCTGGCCGGTTACCTGAACCCACGCAAGCTGGTGAACCTGGCGGTGGAGACCGGCTGTGATGCCCTGCATCCAGGCTATGGCTTCCTATCCGAGAACGCCGAGCTGGCGGATATCTGCGCCGAGCGAGGGGTGAAGTTCATCGGCCCGTCTGCCGAAGTCATCCGCCGCATGGGTGACAAGACCGAAGCCCGGCGTAGCATGATCAAGGCGGGCGTGCCGGTCACGCCCGGCACCGAGGGCAACGTGGCCGACATCCGCGAAGCGCTGGAGGAGGGCGAACGCATCGGCTATCCGGTCATGCTCAAGGCCACTTCCGGTGGCGGCGGGCGCGGCATTCGTCGCTGCAACAGCCGCGAGGAGCTGGAGCAGGCGTTCCCGCGGGTGATTTCCGAAGCGACCAAGGCTTTCGGTTCGGCCGAAGTGTTCCTGGAAAAATGCATCGTCAATCCCAAGCACATCGAGGCGCAGATCCTGGGTGACAGCTTCGGCAATGTGGTGCACCTGTTCGAGCGCGACTGTTCGATCCAGCGGCGCAACCAGAAGCTCATCGAGATCGCGCCCAGCCCGCAACTGACCCCCGAGCAGCGCGCCTACATCGGCGACCTGTCGGTGCGTGCGGCCAAGGCGGTGGGTTACGAGAACGCCGGCACCGTGGAATTCCTGCTCGCCGAAGGCGAGGTGTATTTCATGGAGATGAACACCCGGGTGCAGGTCGAACACACCATCACCGAGGAAATCACCGGCATCGACATCGTCCGTGAGCAGATCCGCATCGCCTCGGGGCTGGCCCTTTCGGTAAAGCAGGAAGACATAGTGCACCGCGGCTTTGCCCTGCAGTTCCGCATCAATGCCGAGGATCCGAAGAACAATTTCCTGCCCAGCTTCGGCAAGATCACCCGCTACTACGCGCCTGGTGGGCCGGGCGTACGCACCGACACGGCGATCTATACCGGCTACACCATTCCGCCGTTCTACGACTCCATGTGCCTGAAGCTGGTGGTCTGGGCGCTCACCTGGGAAGAGGCCATGGACCGTGGCCTGCGTGCGCTGGATGACATGCGCCTGCAAGGCATCAAGACCACCGCGGCGTACTACCAGGAAATCCTGCGCAACCCCGAGTTTCGCAGTGGCCAGTTCAACACCAGTTTCGTCGACAGCCACCCCGAGCTGACCCAGTACTCGATCAAGCGCAAACCCGAAGAGCTGGCCCTGGCCATCGCCGCCGCCATCGCCGCCCACGCCGGCCTGTGAGGAACACAACAATGTCCAATACGCCTGTTTCCAAGCGAATATTCGTTACCGACACCATCCTGCGCGACGCCCACCAGTCCTTGCTGGCAACGCGCATGCGCACCGAAGACATGCTGCCTATCTGCGACAAGCTCGACCGGGTGGGCTACTGGTCGCTGGAAGTATGGGGCGGCGCCACCTTCGATGCCTGCGTGCGCTTCCTCAAGGAAGACCCGTGGGAACGCCTGCGCAAGCTGCGCGAGGCGCTGCCGAACACGCGTCTGCAGATGCTCCTGCGCGGGCAGAACCTGCTCGGCTACCGGCATTACAGCGATGACGTGGTGCGGGCCTTCGTGGCCAAGGCGGCCGACAACGGTATCGACGTGTTTCGCATCTTCGATGCCATGAACGACGTGCGGAACCTGCGCGTGGCCATCGAGGCCGTGAAGGCAGCCGGCAAACACGCCCAGGGCACCATCGCCTATACCACCAGCCCGGTGCATACCGTGGCCGCGTTCGTGGCCCAGGCCAAACAGATGGAAGCCATGGGCTGCGACTCGGTGGCGATCAAGGACATGGCCGGCTTGCTGACGCCTTATGCGACCGGCGAACTGGTCAGGGCGTTGAAGGCCGAGCAGTCGCTGCCGGTGTTCATCCACAGCCACGACACGGCAGGCCTGGCCGCGATGTGCCAGCTCAAGGCCGTGGAAAATGGCGCCGATCACATCGACACCGCCATCTCGAGCTTCGCCTGGGGCACCAGCCATCCGGGCACCGAGTCGATGGTCGCGGCGCTCAAGGGCAGCGAATTCGATACCGGCCTGAGCCTGGAACTGCTGCAGGAAATCGGCCTGTATTTCTACGCCGTGCGCAAGAAATACCACCAGTTCGAAAGCGAATTCACCGCGGTCGATACCCGCGTGCAGGTCAACCAGGTGCCGGGCGGGATGATTTCCAACCTGGCCAACCAGCTCAAGGAGCAGGGCGCGCTGAACCGCATGAACGAGGTGCTGGCCGAGATCCCCAAGGTGCGCGAAGACCTCGGCTTCCCGCCACTGGTCACGCCCACCTCGCAGATCGTCGGTACCCAGGCATTCTTCAACGTGTTGGCCGGCGAGCGCTACAAGACCATCACCAACGAAGTGAAGTTGTACCTGCAAGGCGGCTATGGCCAGGCGCCGGGCAAGGTCAACGAACAACTGCGGCGCCAGGCGATCGGCAGCGAGGAGGTCATCGACGTACGTCCCGCCGACCTGCTCAAGCCGGAGATGGACAAGCTGCGCAAGGACATCGGCGAGCTGGCCCAGTCGGAGGAGGATGTACTGACGTTTGCGATGTTCCCTGACATCGGGCGCAAGTTCCTCGAAGAGCGTGCCGCCGGCACGCTGGTGCCCGAGGTGTTGCTGCCGATCCCCGAGGCCGGAGCGCAGGTTGCGCGCAGCGGTGAAGGGGTACCGACCGAATTCGTCATTGATGTGCACGGCGAGAGCTATCGAGTCGACATCACCGGTGTCGGGGTCAAGGCCGAAGGCAAGCGGCACTTCTACCTGTCCATCGACGGCATGCCTGAAGAGGTGGTGTTCGAGCCGTTGAACGAGTTCGTCGGCAGCGGTATCGGCAAACGCAAGCAGGCCAGCGAACCCGGCCATGTCAGCACCGCCATGCCCGGCAATATCGTCGATGTGCTGGTCAAGCTGGGTGACTCGGTCAAGGCCGGCCAGGCGCTGTTGATCACCGAGGCGATGAAGATGGAAACCGAGGTCCAGGCCGGTGTGGCAGGCAAGGTCGCGGCAATCCACGTGGCCAAGGGCGACCGCGTGAACCCCGGCGAGATACTGATCGAGATCGAGGGCTGATCTCAGGTTTCAAAGTTTTCCTCTGGGGGCCGGGTGGCCCCCTTTTTTTGTCCACCCGGCAGCCGCGAGACTGATCAGAAGCGCATCTGCCACTGGCCGACCACAGCATGGTTGCGACTGTTGCTACCCAGCTCGCCGGTGTAACCGATGCCGACGCTCTGCCGCGCACTGACACCCAGGTCCAGACCGGCTTCGACCATCAGGCTGTCGCGGTCTAGGGCGCTGCCTTCGACACTGAACGCATTGCCACCACTGGCAAACGCCTGCCGGGTGCTGTTGTCGACGTCTCCATAGGCATGACGCCAGCCCAGGCTGCCACGCGGGGTCAGGCTCATGCCGTTGTCCAATTGGCTCAAGTGAGCCAGGCGCACGCCGAAGGTGCTGGTGAAGTTGTCCTGTGTCTGGGCGTCCACGGCGAGGGCGGCGGCTCCGCCTTTTTCGCGGTAGCCGTCGCGGCTGTAGCGCTGGTAGCCCAGGTTGGCGAAGGGTTCGGCGCTGAGCCGGCCGCTGCCCAGGTCGTATCCCAGTTCGGCGAAGGCTTGCTGGCTGTCGGCGTCGTAGTCGCCGCGCAAACGGTCACTGAAGCCGGCGAAGTCGACACTGCGCTTGCTGTTGCCATCATGCTGGCTGTAGGCCGCACCCAGGCGCAGGGCCAGCGGACCGTTCTGGCGCAGGGCGTAGATGCCTGCGTGCCAGCTGTCGATTTTGCCGTCCACGCCGGATGCGTCCAGGTCGGTACGCGAATAACCACCCAGCAGGCCCACGCGCCAGTCCGGGGTCAGTGCCCAGTCGGTGCCCAGCAGGGCGCCCGAAGTCCGTTGTTCGAGGCCATCGCTGCCGTGTTCGCCATCGAGCTTGCCGTAGCTGCCCAGTGCCTGGACCCAGACACGGCCCTGTGCGTTGGGGTCGTTGAGGTTGCGGGCCTGGTCGGGTATGCCGCTGGCGGCCAGCACCGGCGTGTCTTGTGCGCCCAGGCCCACCAGCAGGCCGCTGCCGCTGCCCATCTGGCGCATGGCCGAGAGCATGCTGCTGCCGACCTGGGTGGTACCGGCCAGGGTTGCGGCAGCCAGGTTGGCGTTGCTGCTGCCAGCCAGTTGCTCGATGGCCGCCCCTGCGCTGGCGGTACTGGTGCCGAGCAGGGCGTTGTACAAGGTGCCGCTGCTTGCGGCAGCCAGGCTGCGGGCGGCATTGCCGCCATTGGTGGTGCTGGCGAAGTCGGCGAAGGCGATGTCGTTGCGGGTGTAGTCGAGGTCGACCGCGGTCGCGCCGTAGCTCAGGGTCGGGGTCAGAAAGGCGTAGTCGCTCGTCACCGTACCGAAGCGACCGTTCACGCTGCCCGCCTGCAGCACGGTGTAGCGGCTTTGCCAGGGGTATTCGCCACTGCTCGGGACAACGGCCAGGGTGGCGCCGTCGAGATTGGCCGCGCCTGCGACCTGCAGCGGCGCACTGCTGCCATCGGCGTTCACCCCATACGCCAGGGTTGCGCCGCGTGCCAGTGTCAGGTCGCCGTTGACCAAGGCAGTGCCCAGTTGGCTGTTGCTCGACAAGGTGCCGTTGACGAGCAGGTTGCCCACTGCGCCACCGCCGGCGTAGACGCCGCCCGGGTCAACGCTGAGGTTGCCGGCAATACTGCCCTGGTTGATCAGCGTGGCGCCGTTGGCAATGCGACTGTCGGCGCTGAAGTCGCCGATGCTGGTGAGGGTCCAGGTGCCGCTCTGCACTTCCAGGGTTTCGAAGTGGCGGCTGTTGCCGAAACTGCCGCCGGCGTTGCCCTCCAGGATCACACGATCGCGGCCGCTGCCGCCGTCGACCACACCGTTGAAGCGACCACCGCTAAGTACGGTCAAACGGTCATCGCCTGCGCCCATTTGCAGGGCCTGTCCATTGCTGCCGCCAATGGAGCCGGCGTTTATGACGGTGTCGGCGAAGGCGCCATTGAGCTGCACGCCGAAGCCGTTGAGCCCGCTGATGCTGCCATGGTTCTCCAGATAGGTGGCGCCATGGGCCGAGCCATTGCTGCCATCGTCGATCAGGATGGCATTGTCGGCGCCGCTGATGGTGGCGCCTGCCGCATTGAAAATATAACCGCCGCCCATGGCGATGCCTTCGCTGGCATTGAGGGGATCGCCTGGCTTGGCACCGGATGCACCGGTGCCGCGAATGGTGCCGTAGTTCTCGATATGGCCGATGTAGTCGATGTCCACACCGTCGCCGTCACCCACGGCCTGCAGGCCGGACACATCGCCGGAGATCAGGCCGTGGTTGATGACCGTGCCGTTGCCGTCCGAACCGTAGCCCGAGCCATTGCGGCCGATCAGCGTGCCTTCGTTGTACAGCAGCGCACCTTCGTCCGTGGTCAGGCCGTGGCGGCCGCCGCTGATCAAGCCATGGTTGTACACGGACACGCCAGTGGCCGCCGCCACGTCGATACCGTCGTACTTGTCGTCGAGGCTGAAGGTGTCGCCTGTGGATATCTCGCCGTGGTTGATAATCGTGGCATTGATGCCGGTTTTCATCGCGTCGTTCTTTTCGCTGCGGATCAACCCGCCGGCGCGGTTGTCGAGGGTGGTGGCGATGCCAGCGCTTTCCAGGGCTTCCAGATCGATAGCGCGCTTGTTCAGCGAGCGCAGCGTGCCACTGTTGTCGATGACGATGGCGCCACGGCTGAAATCGTCCTTGATGCGAAAGGCATCGGACGAGCCTTGAATCAGCGCACCCGCGCGATTGATCAGGGTGTAGTTGCGCACTGCGCCGCTACTGGAGCTGTCGATGGCTCGATCGGCAGTGGAGATCAGCCGGCCCGAGTTATCCACAACCACGCCAGTACCCGCTGCCGAACCCTTGAGCTTGATCGCCTCGGCACTGGCCGTGATGCTCCCAGCCTTGCTCACCGTCAGGCGATCGGTATCGCTCAGGCTTTGCGTCGCCTGAATGGCGGTATCGATCTGCAGGTCTTTGGCGAAGGCCGCCGACATCGGCGTGCCCGGGGCGAGCAGAGCGATGGCAAGGGCGAGGCGGTGCGGAGAGTACGGCATGAGCGGACGACCTGATTGCAGTGAGGTCGTCCTGTATAGCCCCTGGTCTTTACAGAATTATTTAAACGCCGACGCGAAACTGTTCCAAGGGTTTGCGCTGGCCGGAAGAAGGCTGGTTGTCTACCGCCAGCCAGCCCTCGAACGCTGCCTCGATTGCCGGCCACTCGCTGTGGGTGATGGAAAAGTACGCCGTGTCACGGTTGCGACCCTTGACCACCATGTGCTGGCGGAACACACCTTCGAGGCTGAAACCGACGCGTTCGGCGGCGCGGCGCGAACGTTTGTTGGCGTTGTCGCACTTCCATTCGACCCGGCGATAGCCCTGACCGAATGCCAGCTTGAGCGCCAGGTAGATCGCCTCGGTGCCCTTGGGCGTGCGCTGCATGGAGGCGGCAAAGGCCACGTGGCCCACTTCCAGGCGTCCGTGCGCCGGCACGATGGACATCAGACTGAGGATGCCTTCGGCTTTGCCGGTGTGCTGGTCGACCACGCAGAAGCCCAGCGGATCGTTGCTGATGGCATAGCCGTCGAGCCAGATATAGAACAGCTCCAGGTCGTTGAAGGGGCCGTAGGGCAGGTAGTCCCACAGCTGCGCGTCGGACTGCGGCCCCTGCAGGGCTTCCCAGAGGTCTTCACCATGGCGCTTGGGATCGAGTTTCTCCAGGCGGATGAAGCGACCGTTCATGGTGGTCGCCACGGGTGCCTTGACGGGCTTCCAGTCGGATGCGGAGGCGGATGTGGGCATGGCAGCTCCTAGAGTGGCTTGCGAAATTGGATGAAACCGGGCTGCTCGGCGATATTGCGGTACAGCCCGATGGCGGTGCTATTGGTTTCATGGGTGAGCCAGTGGACCTTGGCGCAACCGGCGGTCTTGGCGGTTGCGTAGACGAACTCGATCAACCGGCGACCCACGCCCCCACCGCGTACCGAAGCATCCACCAGCAGATCCTGCAGGTAGCAGGAGTTTTCAATGGTCCAGCACGAGCGGTGATAGATGTAGTGAACCATGCCGATGGCCACGCCGTCGCGCCAGGCAAGCGCCGCGTGCATGGGTTCGGCGTCGTCGAGCATGCGTTGCCAGGTGACCTGGGTCACGGCTTCGGGGATCTCGGTCTGGTAGAAAAGCTGGTAGGCCCGCCAGAGGTTCAGCCAGGCAAGATGGTCGGCTGCGGTAACAGGACGAATGGCGAGGTCGGACATGGTGGTGCTCCGGTGGGTCGTGACGGTCATCTTGGCATCTTGTGCGAGCGAGTGCATCCAACAGCACTCGGAAGATTATCCACACAAGTATCCACAGGGTTATACCCAAGGTTATACACAGGTTTATCCACAGATCGCGCTTAGCGTCTGGTATTACATACAGTGAAATGGCTAGCTCAGCCTCGGTTGGACAGTTTCTGACCGGCGCGTCGAGGGAACGTTGCAAGAAGGTTGTTCACAAAATCCTGCGGGTGCCTGGCACCGATCACCTGCGGCCTGAAGTCGCTCTGGTCGCAGAGACGCATCAACACCTGGCTTTAGGTTTTATACTGCTGCGCTGTCTTGTCTCTCTATTCGGATGCTGCCATGAGTTCGACTTTTTCTGTTGCCCCACGGCGTGCACTGGGTGCGCCGCTGGTGGCGATCTCTCTGCTGGTGCTCGGCGGGGTGTTTCTCGCCGCTGCGGTGGGTTCGCGCCAGGTGCTGTTGTGGGCGGTCGGTGCGGCCCTGGGTCTGACGCTTTATCACGCAGCGTTCGGCTTCACGTCTGCCTGGCGGGTGTTCATCCGTGATCGCCGAGGCGCAGGGCTGCGGGCGCAGATGGTCATGCTGGCGCTGGCGGTGCTGCTGTTCTTTCCGGTTCTGGGTGCAGGCAGCCTGTTCGGCCAGCCGGTGGTGGGGCTGGTCGCGCCCGCCGGTTTGTCGGTGGTGTTCGGTGCCTTCATTTTCGGCATCGGCATGCAGTTGGGTGGCGGTTGCGCGTCGGGGACGCTGTTCACCGTCGGTGGTGGCAACGCACGCATGCTGGTGACCCTGCTGTTCTTCATCTGTGGCTCACTGATCGCGACCCACCATGTGGACTGGTGGTTTGCCTTGCCATCGTTGCCGGCGCTCTCGATCGTCAAGAGCCTGGGCGTGGTGCCGGCGCTGTTGCTGAGCCTGGGCGTGTTCGCGCTGATCGCGTGGGTGACCGTGGGCCTGGAACGGCGTCGGCATGGTGCGCTGGAAACACCCGACGTGCGGGCGACACCTGGTTCGAACAGGTTCCTGCGCGGGCCGTGGCCCCTGGTGTGGGGAGCAGTCGCGCTGGCGCTGCTGAACTTCGCCACGCTGGCGCTGGCCGGTCGGCCTTGGGGCATCACGTCGGCGTTCGCCCTGTGGGGGGCGAAAGTGGCCAGTGGGTTGGGCGTGGACGTGGGCAGTTGGGCGTTCTGGCAAACCGCATCCAACGCCAAGGCGCTGGCTGCGCCGGTGTGGGAGGACATCACCAGCGTCATGGACATCGGTATCGTGCTGGGTGCACTGCTGGCGGCGGGGTTGGCCGGGCATTTCGCGCCCAGCTTGAAGATCCCGCGCCGGTCACTGATCGCGGCCGTGATTGGCGGGTTGTTACTGGGCTATGGGTCGCGCCTGGCTTATGGCTGCAACATCGGTGCGTATTTCAGCGGCATTGCCTCTGGCAGCCTGCATGGCTGGCTGTGGCTGGTCGCCGCCTTCATCGGCAACAGCGTTGGCGTTCGCCTGCGTCCGTTGTTCTTTCCCAACGAAGCGCGCGTGGAACGCCTGACCGGCTGCTGAGTGACAGTGACACCGCGGCGCCTGCTTCGCGGCCGCTGACCGCTCCTACGGGATCGTGCAAGCTTCGTAGGAGCGGTCCGTGGCCGCGAAAGGCGCGCCGTAGTCTGCCTGATACACCGCAGCGCCTGTTTCGCGGCCGATGACCGCTCCTACGGGATCATGCAAGCTTCGTAGGAGCGGTCCGTGGCCGCGAAGGGCGCGCCGCAGTCTGTCTGATGCACCGCAGCGTCTGTTTCGCGGCCGCTGACCGCTCCTACGGATGTGCGCAACCCTTGGAGCAGCGCGAAGGGCGCGCCGCGGTTTCGATCAGGCCAGTTCGCCGCACAGGTCGAGTTCTACCAGGCGGCGGACTTCTTCCACCGGCAAGCCTGCACCCAGCAATGCGTGCAGCTTGCCCAATGCCGTCTCGCGGGTCATGCCGCCGCCGGAGAGCACGCCTGCATCGCGCAGGCGGCTACCGGCTTCATACACATCCAGTTCGACGCCGCCTTCCTGGCATTGCGTCAGCGCCACGACCACGATGCCCCGCGCCTGAGCTGCCCGCAGCGCGTCGAGGAACGGCGCGTTGTCGGACGGCCCGGTGCCGCTGCCGTAGCATTCGAGCAGCAAGGCCTGCACCCCGCTGTCCACGACCGCCTGCAACAGCGGCACACCGAGGCCGGGGTACAGCGGCAATACACCGATGCTGGCAGGCTGACGTGGCTGGCGATAATCCAGCGCCGCCGGCATCGGTGCGACCCGGGCGGCGCCACCCGTGCGCCGCAATGCGGCAAACGGATTGCGCCCCGAGCTGCGCACCTTGGCGCAGCGGGTCGGCGGCAGCAACGCACCGTGGAAATGCAGGTGCACACCCGGCTCCAGGCCCCGGGCGAGATCTGCCAGGGCGCCGTTGACGTTTTCCCAGGCATCGCTGCCGGGCACCTCGGCAGGCAGCATGGAACCGGTGAACAGCACCGGTGCCTGGAGCCCCAGCAACTGGAAGCTCATGGCCGCCGCGCTGTACGCCAGCGTGTCGGTGCCATGCAGGATCAGTACGGCATCGCAACCCTGCTCATCCACCGCTCGAACCACGGCTTCGCGCAGACGCTGCCAGTAGGCCGGCGTCATGTTGGCGCTGTCGATCAGCGGCAGCAGCTCCTCGAAGCTGAAGTGCGGCACCACCCGTTCAGGCTGGGCATCGAGTTGTTCGCGCATGCGCGCCTCGAAGCCCGAAGCCGGAGCCAGGCCATTGGCACTGGCCTGCATGCCGATGGTGCCGCCGGTGTACAGCACCCGCACATGACGGGCAGGGGATGCGATGCTCATGCAGAAGGCTCCTTAACGCTGGACGGGCAGGGGTGCCTGGGCCTTTTCATCGGCTGCCGACGGATTTGGTACCGGCCAGGCCTTCAGATCCAGGTCGAGGTCGGCGAACTGCCGCGAATCGAACACCGGTACCTTGATCCCGGCACTGCGCTGCGCATCATAGTCGCGCAGCAGGCGCAGGCCGGTCTTGAACAGCATGGCCAAAGCGATCAGGTTGACGAAGGCCAGCAGGGTCATGGTGATGTCGGCGAAGGCAAACACCGTTTCCAGGTTTTCGATGGCGCCCCAGAAGATCAGCAACAGCACGATCGCGCGGTACACCAGCACCGCCTTGCGGTTGTCGCCGATGAGGAAGCGCAGGCTGTTCTCGCCCAGATAATAGTTGTAGAGGATCGAGGTGAACACGAACAGCGACAAGGCGACACTGATGAACACCCGGCCCCATTCACCCACCACGTTGGCCAGCGAGTTCTGCGTCAGGGCAATGCCATCGCCCTCGAAGCCCGGCGTGTAGAAGCCCGACAGCAGGATCACCAGTGCGGTACAGGTACAGATCACGAAGGTGTCGAGGAAGACGCTGAACGCCTGCACCACGCCCTGTGCAACCGGGTGTTCGACCTGCGCCACGGCGGCCACGTTGGGCGCACTGCCCAGGCCCGCTTCGTTGGCGAACACACCGCGCTTCACGCCCATGACGATGGCGCTGCCGAGCAGGCCGCCGAATACCGGGTCCAGGCCGAACGCACTGCGCACGATGGTGGCCAGCATTTCCGGAACCTGGTCGAATTGCAGCACGATCACATAGAGGCTGACGGCGATGTAGGCCAGAGTCTTGACCGGCACCAGCAGGTCGGCGACCGCCGCGATTCGCTTGATACCACCGAAGAACACCAGGCCCAGCAACGCGGCCAGGCCTACGCCGGTCCAGGTGGTGGACAGGCCGAAGGCATCGTTCAGCGAACTGGTGACCGCATGCGATTGCAGGCCGTTGAAGGCAAAGCCGAAGGTCAGCAGCAACAGCACCGCCATGACCATGCCCAGCCAGCGCTTGCCCAGGCCGTGCTGAATGTAGAACGAAGGACCGCCGCGGTATTGGCCGTCGGGGTCGCAGCGCTTGTAGGCCTGCGCCAGGGTACATTCGAAGAAGCTGCTGGCCATGCCCACCAGGGCGGTGACCCACATCCAGAACACCGCGCCCGGGCCACCCAGGGTCACGGCAATGCCGACGCCTGCGATGTTACCGGCGCCGACTCGCCCGGCCAGGCTGAGCATCAGTGCCTGAAACGAGCTGAGCTGGTCTGAACTGTTGCGCAGGCTGTCGCGGAACACACTGAACATGTGCAGGAAGTGGCGCAGTTGGACGAAGCGCGAGCGCACGGTGAAATAGCCACCGAGGCCGACGATAAGCACGATCAGGACTTTTCCCGAGAGGAAGTCGTTGATGACTTCAAGCATGGGGGTTACCTCGTCAAGTTCAAAAGGGCGGCACTATACCCATAGGTGTAAGGCCGCGCAGCTTTTTGGTGCATAGGACTGGGCATATTCATCTTGTGGGATGTTTGACCCAGGGCGTTACAGCGGCACAAAAAAAGGGCTCCGAAATTGCTCTCGGAGCCCTCAAAAGGTGAGAGGTGTCTAGTCCCTCGACCTGGTGAGCGTACGGCCGGCTCAGGCCTTGAGGGGCACGAGGCGCGGCGCGATCATGTTTTCCGGGCGCAGGATGTCGGCCAGCATGGCGTCGTCGAGCAGGCCTTCCTCACGTACCAACTCCAGCACGCCGCGACCTGTCTGCAGGGCGATGCGAGCGATACGGGTGGCGTTTTCATAGCCAATGTAGGGGTTCAGCGCGGTGACCAGGCCGATGGAGTGCTCCACCAGCTCGCGGCAGCGCTGTTCGTTGGCGGTGATGCCGACGATGCAGTGTTCACGCAGCATGTCCATGGCGCGCTGCAGCAGGCGGATGGAGTCGAAGATCTTGTAGGCGATCAGCGGTTCCATGACGTTGAGCTGCAACTGCCCGCCCTCGGCGGCGATGGTCAGGGCCAGGTCGTTGCCCATGATCTCGAAGGCGCACATGTTGACCGCTTCGGGAATCACTGGATTGACCTTGCCCGGCATGATCGAGCTGCCCGGCTGGCGCGCCGGCAGGTTGATCTCGTTGATGCCGGTACGCGGGCCGCTGGACAGCAGGCGCAGGTCGTTGCAGATCTTCGACAGCTTGACCGCAGTGCGCTTGAGCATGCCGGAGAACAGCACGAAGGCACCCATGTCGGAGGTTGCTTCGATCAGGTCGGCGGCGGGCACCAGCGGCTGGCCGCTGATGGTGGCCAGGCGCGACACGGCCAGGGCCTGATAGCCCGGGTCGGCGTTGATGCCGGTGCCGATGGCGGTGCCACCCAGATTGACTTCGGTCAGCAGTTCCGGAGCCAGGCTGCGCAGGCGGTTGAGGTCTTCGGTCAACGTGGTGGCGAAGGCCTTGAATTCCTGGCCCAGAGTCATCGGCACGGCGTCCTGCAGCTGGGTCCGACCCATCTTCAGCACGTGGGCGAATTCCACGCCCTTGGCGGCGAATGCCTGGATGAGGCTGTCGAGGCTGGCCAGCAGGGCGTCATGGCCCAGCAGCAGACCCAGGCGAATGGCCGTCGGGTAGGCGTCGTTGGTCGACTGCGCCATGTTCACGTCGTTGTTGGGGTGCAGGTACTGGTATTCGCCTTTCTGATGGCCCATGACTTCCAGGGCGATGTTGGCGATCACCTCGTTGGCATTCATGTTGGTGGACGTACCGGCGCCACCCTGAATCATGTCGACCACGAACTGATCGTGGAAATCGCCGCGCACCAAGCGGGCACACGCTTCACTGATTGCCGCATGCTTGGCTGTGTTCAGATGCCCCAACTGGTGGTTGGCATCGGCGGCGGCCTGCTTGACCATGGCCAGGGCCACGACCAGCTTGGGGTAGTGCGACAACGGCACGCCGGAGAGGCGGAAGTTGTGCACAGCGCGCAGGGTTTGAATGCCGTAGTAGGCTTCAGCCGGGACTTCGAGAACGCCGAGCAGGTCTTTTTCAGTGCGCAGTGATGCAGCGGAGGACATGATAGAGATAATCTCTGTAGAGGCCCGGCAAGTGCCGGAATGCTTGCAATGCTAGGCCTGTAGCAGATTTGCGGCTAATGCTGATGCTTGCTGGGGTATGCATAATCGGCATAATGGCGCATGTGACGCGCAAGGGTGATCCGGCGTATTCCAATGACGTCGGTGTTGTCCGCCGACGCGGCTTGCGCCGCTGCTACAAGGGATCCCTGTAGCAGCGGCGCGAGCCGCGTCCGGCTTTACACGCTGCCCGAATCAACGTACCGAGAACCGACATGAACCTGGAAAGCAAATGGCTGGAAGATTTCAGCGCACTGGCGGCCACCCGCAGCTTTTCACAAGCGGCTGAACGCCGCTTCGTCACCCAGCCTGCGTTCAGCCGGCGTATCCGCAGCCTGGAAGCTGCGCTGGGCCTGACGTTGGTGAATCGATCGCGCACGCCGGTCGAGTTGACCGAGGCCGGTCAGTTGTTTCTGGTCACGGCGCGCACGGTGGTCGACCAACTGGGCGAGGTGTTGCGTCATCTGCATCACTTGGAAGGCGGGCAGGGTGAAGTCATGCAGGTGGCTGCAGCGCACTCGCTGGCATTGGGGTTCTTTCCGGGCTGGATCGCGAAACTGCGCAATGACGGCCTGCCCATCGCCACGCGTCTTGTGGCCACCAACGTCGGCGATGCAGTGCATGCGTTGCGCGAGGGCGGCTGCGACCTGATGCTGGCGTTCTACGACCCCGATTCTGCGATGCAGATGGACCCGGAGATATTTCCGTCCCTGCATCTGGGTACCACCGAGATGCTGCCCATCTGCGCCAGCGACGCCCAGGGCCAGCCGTTGTTCGACCTGGAAGGCGAGGGCAGCATTCCACTGCTGGCTTATTCTGCAGGCGCGTTTCTCGGGCGCTCGGTGAACCTGCTGCTGCGCCAGCGCAGCCTGCGCTATACCACGGTGTACGAAACCGCCATGGCCGACAGCCTGAAAAGCATGGCGCTCGAAGGCCTGGGGATCGCCTGGGTGCCGCGCCTGAGCGTACGCGCCGAGCTGGCTCGCGGCGAGCTGGTGGTGTGTGGCGGGCAGCAGTGGCACGTGCCGTTGGAGATTCGCGTGTATCGCTGTGCGTTGGTGCGCAAGGCCAATGTGCGGCTGTTGTGGAAGCGGTTGGAGGGTGCGGCGGCGGACAGCGCCTGACTCGATTCGGCGGTGCTGCCTTCGCGGCCACTGGCCGCTCCTACGCAGAGCCATCGGGATCTCCATAGGCGCGGCCATCGCGATCTCTGTAGGAGCGGCCAGTGGCCGCGAAGGATCCAGCACCTGTTTCACTGACCTGAAAGTCAACAAACCCGTGCTTCGCAGCCATTTGACGGTCGGTCGAGATGGCTGCAATAAATCTTCATTCTTACGGTATACTGCGCGGCCTTCGGCCGGTCTGTTCCGGCCATTATTCGCATAACGAGCCACGCCGGTCTTCCTGCGTGGCTCGTTGTTTTTTGACGCGCCTGCGGGCGCCCAAGAGAAGAGGCTCGACGATGAGTGCATTGGTTGGCGTGATCATGGGCTCCAAGTCCGATTGGTCCACCCTTAGCCACACCGCCGATATGCTGGAAAAGCTCGGTATTCCCTTCGAGGTCAAGGTGGTTTCCGCCCACCGCACCCCGGACCTGCTGTTCCAGTATGCCGACGAGGCCGAAAGCCGCGGCATCGAGGTGATCATCGCCGGTGCCGGCGGCGCGGCGCATCTGCCAGGCATGTGCGCGGCCAAGACGCACCTGCCGGTGCTGGGCGTGCCGGTGCAGTCGTCCATGCTGTCGGGCGTCGACTCGCTGCTGTCCATCGTGCAGATGCCGGCGGGCATTCCGGTCGCCACACTGGCCATCGGCAAAGCCGGCGCGATCAACGCCGCGCTGCTGTCGGCCAGCATCCTGGGCGCCAAGCACCCGCAGTTCCACACTGCGCTGAAAACGTTCCGCGCCGAGCAGACAGACAACGTTCTGGACAATCCCGACCCGCGCCAGGCCTGAGGTTCTTTGACATGAAGATCGGTGTAATCGGTGGCGGCCAACTGGGCCGCATGCTGGCCTTGGCCGGTACCCCCCTGGGGATGAACTTCGCTTTCCTGGACCCGGCGCCCGATGCCTGTGCCGCCCCCCTGGGCGAGCACCTGCGGGCCGACTATGGCGACCAGGATCACCTGCGCCAGTTGGCCGACGAAGTCGACCTGGTCACCTTCGAGTTCGAAAGCGTTCCGGCCGAGACCGTGGCGTTCCTGTCGCAATTCGTACCGGTGTATCCCAGCGCCGACGCGCTGCGCATCGCCCGTGACCGCTGGTTCGAAAAAAGCATGTTCAAGGACCTGGGCGTGCCGACGCCGACGTTCGCCGACATCCAGTCCCAGGCCGATCTCGACGCCGCGGTGGCCAGCATCGGCCTGCCCGCCGTGCTGAAAACCCGTACCCTGGGATATGACGGCAAAGGCCAGAAGGTCCTGCGCAGCGCCCTTGATGTGGCCGGGACCTTCGCCGAACTGGGCAGCGTGCCGTGCCTGCTCGAAGGCTTCGTGCCCTTTACCGGCGAAGTGTCGCTGATCGCCGTGCGCGCACGCGATGGCGAGACCCGCTTCTACCCGCTGGTGCACAACACCCACGAGGCCGGCATCCTGCGCCTGTCGGTGGCAAGCACCGCGCATCCACTGCAGGGGCTGGCCGAAGACTACGCTGGTCGTGTGCTGGAGAAGCTCGACTACGTTGGCGTACTGGCGTTCGAGTTCTTCGAAGTGGACGGTGGCTTGAAGGCCAATGAAATCGCGCCCCGCGTGCACAATTCCGGGCATTGGACCATCGAAGGCGCCGAGTGCAGCCAGTTCGAAAACCACCTGCGCGCCGTGGCCGGGCTGCCATTGGGTTCGACCACCAAGGTCGGCGAAAGCGCCATGCTCAACTTCATAGGCGAAGTGCCAGCAGTGGCGCAGGTCGCGGCCATCGACGACTGCCATCTGCACCACTACGGCAAGGCGTTCAAGGTCGGCCGCAAGGTCGGTCATGCCACCGTGCGCTGTGCCGATCGCGCCACGTTGCAACGCCAGATCGCCGAAGTGCAGGCCCTTATCCAGGGTTGAGGAACCATTGCCGACCATCAACCCTCTGATGGCTGTACGCCAAGGCTGCTATCGCAGCTTGGCATCAAGCCTGTTCATATCAGAGGGAATATCATGGGAATCATCGGGACTATCTTCATCGGCTTGATCGTTGGTCTGCTGGCGCGTTTTCTGAAGCCTGGCGATGACAGCATGGGTTGGATCATGACCATTCTGCTGGGTATCGCCGGTTCCCTGGCTGCGACCTACGGTGGTCAGGCGCTGGGTATCTACCGGGCTGGCGAAGGTGCCGGCTTCCTCGGCGCGCTGGTCGGCGCGATCATCCTGCTGGTGATCTACGGCATGGTCAGCAAGAAGCGTTGATTCAACGCGCCTGATACCTGCGGCAGCCCTGCAGGTACCTGACTGGTTGCACCGCAGCCCCCCTCGAGCTTGCCTCGATGGGGGCTGCGTCACGTCTGGGCTGTGGTTAGAATGGCCGACTTTCCACTCTGGGCCCTGCCATGCGCCGACTTCTACTGCTCTGCTTCATGTTCGCCGCAGCCACTGCGCACGCTGAACTGCCGGAAACCGACTGGCTGCAGCTGATGCCCAAGGCTGACCAGAAGGCCTTGGAGCAAATGCCCGAGATCGACCACGATTCACCCGAAGCACAGGGCACGTTCACCGAAAAGGGCGGCATGAAGCAGGCCAAGGGTTTGCCCGCCGTGATGTATTCCACCAAGACCGTTGCGGCCATGAACGGCAAGGACATTCGCATCGGTGGCTACCCCGTTCCGCTGGAAAGCGATGCCAAGGGCAACAGCACGCTGTTCTTCCTGGTGCCATACCCAGGCGCGTGCATTCACGTTCCGCCGCCGCCGCCGAACCAGTTGATCCTGGTGCGCTACCCCAAGGGGCTGAAGCTGGCCGATATCTACACGCCGTTGTGGGTCACGGGCAAGGTCAAGGTGGAGAAGATCAGCAACGACCTGGCCGATGCGGCTTATGCGCTGGATGCACAGAAAGTGCGGGTGGTGGAGGAGTCGGATTTGTGATTCTGCAGGTCTGGCCTCTTCGCGGGTAGAAGGCTCGCCGCCCGCCCCGCTCCCACAGTGGGGCATACAGAGTCCATGTGGGAGCGGGCTCTGCCCGCGAAGAGGCCGGACCTGCCTGCAAATATCAAAGCTCTGAAGCCGTAAACCTCACACCCATGGCACACGCCGCACCGGGTGCCAGCGTCACCACGTCATCCCAGACGTTCGCCGTCTCGATGCACAGCATGCCCTGCCAACCGTCGTCGGCCATGTCCGGCAAGGCCGTGGCGCGCTCGACCCACGGGTTCCACACCACTGCGCTGCGCGAGCCGGTGGAGGCGAGGGTCACCCGACGTTGCCAGCCTGGGTCGACGAAACTCAGCTGCGCTGGAGTATTCAGGTAGATCCGGTCGGTTTCGCCGGCAAACCCGAGCACGCCAGCCTGCTGGCGGGGCTGCCAGCCGTCCAGGGTTTCGATGTACGTCAGGCCGCCCAGGCACTCGACGGTGGCCTGACGCACGTCGCTCACCGCAAAGTAGCTGTGCAGCGCCTGGCTCAGGCTGACGGGATGGTCGTCCACGTTGCGACTGTGCAGGGTGATCTCCAGCGCCTCGCCAAGTACCACGCACAGCCTGACCTCGACCTTGTGCGGCCACCCTGGCAGTTCACCGCGAGCTGCCTGCGGCACGCTCAATTCGACCTTGATGCCCGATTCGAGCTGGTCGATACCCAGCAACTCCCAGTCCAGCGTCCGCACCAGGCCGTGGGCAGGGGCCTCGTCGCTGGCGGTGCGCATGGCCTGCACCGCCTCGGGATTGCGCCCCAGGTTGCCGAACCATGGCCAACACACCGGCACGCCGGTGCGAACGGCCTTGCCCGGCTTGTAGAGGGCGGCCGGGTTGGGCCAGATCAGCGGCTGCTGACCGTGACGCTGATAGCTGATTACCTGGGCGCCTTGTTGCGCGATCAGCAGCTCAGCCTGATCGGTGCTGATGCGCCAGCAATTGAGTTCATCGAGCTTGACCGATTCGACCTGCGGCTCAGACATGAAGAGTTCTCGCTATGGGTTCAAAAAGTCGGCTGATGCGCCGGTGGTACATCAGCGCCGCGGTGGTACCGCGCGCGTACGGCCGCTGCCGTCGATGGCGACGAACACGAAGACGGCCTCGGTGACCTTGCGCCATTCGCTCGACAGTGGATCGTCGCTCCATACCTCGACCATCATCTGGATCGAGCTGCGGCCGATCTCCAGGGTCTGGGTATAGAAGGACAATTGCGCGCCGACGGCAACCGGGACCAGGAACGCCATGCGATCGATGGCTACCGTCGCCACCCGTCCACCGGCCACCTTGCTGGCCATGGCCGTTCCGGCCAGATCCATCTGGGCGACCAGCCAGCCGCCGAAAATATCGCCAAAGCCGTTGGTTTCGCGCGGCAGCGCGGTGATCTGCAAGGCCAGGTCGCCTTGGGGAATGGGATCTTCTTGTTCGAGTTCAATCATGCCGGGGGGGCCTCTGACCCGTGACGCTTTATTGGAGTGGCGCATTGATCGGCGCCAATGACAAAAGCCTACACGGCTTTTCTTTCAACTGGCGCACACAGGGTACCTCTGCGAAATCGGCTACAACGCTAGCTGCGTTTTCGCACAACACCCTTTAATTAAGGCCAGTATATAGGCGCAGAACCGCCATAACGACCGTTCGCTGTCCAATTACTGCGATTGCCAATACAGGCCATGTGCTTTTTCTAGCAATTTGCTATCGTGCCTGCACTGCCAAACCCAAAACAGCAACAAAGCTGTGGATTTGTATATAAGAGAACATCACATGACCGCCGCGCCTTCGAGTATCGCTCCGCCTTCGCGTCCGCTGACCCGCAGTGATTACAAGACACTTTCGTTGTCCGCCCTGGGCGGTGCACTTGAGTTCTACGACTTCATCATCTTCGTGTTCTTTGCGGCGGTGGTGGGCAAGTTGTTCTTTCCTGCCGACATGCCCGAGTGGCTGCGGCTGATGCAAACCTTCGGCATCTTCGCCGCTGGCTATCTAGCGCGGCCGCTGGGCGGCATCATCATGGCGCACTTCGGTGACCTGTTGGGGCGCAAGAAGATGTTCACGTTGAGCATCTTCATGATGGCCGTGCCCACCCTGATCATGGGCCTGCTGCCCACTTACGCACAGATCGGCATCTTTGCGCCCATCCTGTTGCTGTTGATGCGCGTGATCCAGGGCGCGGCCATCGGCGGCGAAGTACCCGGTGCCTGGGTGTTCGTCTCCGAGCATGTGCCGGGGCGCAACGTCGGCTATGCCTGCGGCACGCTGACCTGCGGCTTGACCACCGGGATCCTGCTGGGCTCGCTGATGGCCACTGCCATCAACAGCATCTACACCCCGGCCGAGGTTTCGGACTACGCCTGGCGTATCCCTTTCCTGATCGGCGGTGTGTTCGGCCTGGCGTCGGTGTACCTGCGTCGCTGGCTGCATGAAACCCCGGTCTTCGCCGAACTGCAGCAGCGCAAGGCGCTGGCCGCCGAAGTGCCGTTGCGCACGGTGCTGCGCGACCATCGTGGGGCCGTGGCCATTTCCATGCTGCTGACCTGGTTGCTCTCGGCGGGGATCATCGTGGTCATCCTGATGACCCCGACCATTCTGCAGACCCTCTACGGCTTTACCCCCAAGCAGTCGCTGCAGGCCAACAGCCTGGCCATCGTGTTCCTGAGCCTGGGCTGCATCGGTTCGGGCGCGCTGGCTGATCGTTTCGGCGCCGGCAAGGTGTTCGTGGTCGGCAGCCTGGCGCTGCTGGCCACCTCCTGGACCCTGTTCCACAGCCTGCACGCGCATCCCGACTGGCTGTTTCCGCTGTATGCGGTGACTGGCCTGTGCGTGGGTGTGATCGGCGCGGTGCCCTACGTGATGGTCAAGGCGTTCCCGGCAGTGGTGCGTTTCTCCGGCCTGTCGTTCTCCTACAACGTGGCCTATGCCATCTTTGGCGGCCTGACGCCGATGGCAGTGACCCTGCTGATGAAGTCCAATCCCATGGGGCCGGCCTATTATGTGGCGGCGATCTGTGTGATCGGCTTCCTGTGCGGGTTGTACCTGATGGCCAAGAAGCGCTGAATCCGTTGGCCTTGTTCGCTGGCAGAGCCTGCGAACGAGGCCCGCACGGAGGATGATGGCCATTCATCCTACTGTCACAATCCTTTCATAGAGTGTCCCCACGGCCCGCCAATACCGAGCGCCGAGTCAACACCCTTTTCTGGATTTGCTAGGAGCAAGGCATGAAACTCACGCGTTTGATGGCCGCCATGACCTTCGTCGCCGCAGGCGTTGCCACTGCCAATGCGGTAGCCGCCGTCGACCCTTCCATCCCTGCGTACGTCAAGACCACCGGCGTGTCGGGCAACTTGTCCAGTGTGGGCTCCGATACCCTGGCCAACCTGATGACCTTGTGGGCCGAGAACTACAAGAAGGAATACCCGAACGTCAATATCCAGATCCAGGCAGCAGGTTCGGCCACGGCGCCCACGGCGCTGATCGAAGGCACCGCCAACCTGGGGCCCATGAGCCGCAAGATGAAGGACACCGAGATGGCGGCCTTCGAGCAGAAATACGGCTACAAGCCCACGGCCATTCCGGTGGCCGTCGACGCCCTGGCCGTGTTCGTGCACAAGGACAACCCGATCCAGCACCTGACCATGGAACAGGTCGACGCGGTGTTCTCGTCCACTCGCCTGTGTGGCGCCAAGGCCGATGTGAAGACCTGGGGCGACCTGGGCGTGACCGGCGACCTGGCCAACAAACCGGTGCAGCTGTTCGGGCGCAACTCGGTGTCCGGTACCTATGGCTATTTCAAGGAAGAGGCCCTGTGCAAGGGTGACTACAAGGCCAACGTCAACGAGCAGCCAGGCTCGGCCTCGGTGGTACAGTCGATCAGCAGCTCGCTCAATGGCATTGGCTACTCGGGTATCGGTTACAAGACCGCCAGTGTGAAGACCGTCCCGCTGGCCAAGAAAGGCACCAGCGAGTTCATCGAAGACACCGAGGAAAACGCCCTGAACGGCAAGTATCCGTTGTCGCGCTTCCTCTATGTGTACGTCAACAAGGCGCCGAACAAGCCGCTGGCGCCGCTGGAGGCCGAGTTCGTCAAGCTGATGCTGTCCAAGCAGGGTCAGGAAGTCGTGGTCAAGGATGGCTACATTCCCCTGCCGGCCAAAGTCGCCGCCAAGGCCCTGGCCGACCTGGGTCTGAAGGAAGGCGCAGACGTCGCCAAGCAATAAACATCGCCACCCCGTAGGAGCGGCCGGTGGCCGCGAAACGAGCGCCGCGGTACACCTGATGCACCGCAGTGACAGGTTCGCGGCCACAGACCGCTCCTACGGGATTAACCTACATCCATTCGCCGACGGCCCTGAGCCGGCCGGCGATTTTGTCGCGTCACCTCATTGTCATGTTTCTGTCATACAGGATCGCTAGGGTGTGCGCATGAACGATCTGGCCAATTCCCCGATGACCCCGACTTCTCCACCCAAGCGCATCGATTTCAACACCCCCGAGATGCAGCGCAAGCGGCGTATTCGCGCGCTCAAGGATCGCTTCACGCGCTGGTATGTGTTGGTCGGTGGCCTGGCCGTGCTGGCCGCGATCACCTTGATCTTCTTCTTTCTCGCCTACGTGGTGGTACCGCTGTTCAAAGGCGCAGACCTGACGGTCGAGCCGCCGCTGCATCCCGCTTGGCTGCAGAATGCCGGCAAGCCTCTGGTGTATGCGCTCGAAGAGCAGAACGAGGCGGGCATGCGCGTCTCGGAGCAGGGCACGGCACTGTTCTTCAATGCTCATACCGGGGAAGAGCTGTCGCGCACGGCGTTGCCGATTCCCGCCGGCGTGACCGTGACCGCCAGCGCCAAGGACCAGCCAGGTGCGCCACTGGTGGTACTGGGCCTGTCCAACGGCCAGGCTCTGGTGTTTCGCCACACCTACCGGGTGACTTACCCGGGTGGCAACAAGACGGTGACCCCGGCGATCGAATACCCCTACGGCAACGCCCCCATCGAACTTGATCCTCAAGGCCGCGCGCTGGAGCGGGTGAGCATCAATGCCAGCGATTCCAGCCTGATCCTGGCCGGCTCGACCGGTGACCAGCTCCACGTGCTGCAGCTCACCCGCGAAGAAAACATGATGACCGGCGAGGTCGCCAACGAGCAGAAGCGCATCGAGCTGCCGCAGATGAACCAGGCGGTGAAGGCGATCTTCATCGACCCGCGCCAGCAGTGGCTTTATGTGATCAACGGCCGTGCCCAGGTCGATGTTTTCAGCCTGCGCGACCGCAGCATGAACGGCCGCTACAAGCTCAGCGAAAACGCCGACACCCAGATCACCGCCAGCGCCCAGTTGGTCGGCGGCATCTCGCTGATCATCGGCGACTCCAGGGGCGGCCTGGCGCAATGGTTCATGGCCCGCGACGAAGACGGCGAACCGCGCCTCAAGCAGATCCGTACCTTCCAGATGGGACACACGCCGATCATCCAGATCAGCTCCGAACAGCGGCGCAAGGGCTTCACCGCCCTGGATGCATCCGGCCAGCTGGGGGTTTTCCACAGCACGGCGCACCGCACCCTGCTGGTCGAGCCCGTGGTCGACGGCGCGGGTATCTACGCCATGGCGCCGCGGGCCAACAAGCTCATGGTCGAAGCCAACGGCGCGTTGCAGCCCTTGACCCTGCACAACCCGCATCCGGAAGTTTCGTGGAGCTCGATGTGGAGCAAGGTCTGGTACGAAAACTACGACAAACCAGCCTATGTCTGGCAGTCGACCGCAGCCAACACCGATTTCGAACCCAAGATGAGCCTGGCGCCGCTGACGTTCGGCACCTTGAAGGCCGCGTTCTACGCAATGCTGCTGGCCGCACCGCTGGCCATTGCCGCGGCGATCTACACCGCCTACTTCATGGCCCCCGGCATGCGCCGCAAGGTCAAGCCGGTCATCGAGCTGATGGAAGCCATGCCTACGGTGATCCTCGGCTTCTTCGCCGGCCTGTTCCTGGCACCTTATGTCGAAGGTCACCTGCCCGGTATCTTCAGCCTGCTCCTGCTTACCCCGCTGGGCATCCTGAGCGCAGGTTTCGTGGTCAGTCGCCTGCCGGAGTCGATCCGCCTGCGCATTCCGGACGGTTGGGAAAGCGCGATCCTGATCCCGGTGATCCTGCTGGTGGGCTGGTTTGCGCTGTACATGAGCCCGTTCCTGGAAACCTGGTGGTTCGGCGGCGACATGCGCCTGTGGATCAGCAACGACCTGGGCATCACCTACGATCAGCGCAACGCGTTGGTGGTGGGCCTGGCCATGGGCTTCGCGGTCATTCCGAACATCTATTCGATTGCCGAGGACGCCGTGTTCAGCGTGCCGCGCGGCCTGACCCTGGGTTCGCTGGCGCTGGGCGCCACACCCTGGCAGACCCTGACCCGGGTGGTGATTCTGACCGCGAGCCCAGGCATCTTCTCGGCGCTGATGATCGGCATGGGCCGGGCCGTGGGCGAAACCATGATCGTGCTGATGGCCACCGGCAACACACCGGTCATGGAAATGAACCTGTTCGAAGGCCTGCGCACCCTGGCGGCCAACGTCGCGGTGGAAATGCCCGAGTCGGAAGTGGGCGGCAGTCACTACCGCGTGCTGTTCCTCTCGGCCCTGGTGCTGCTGTTGTTCACCTTCGTCATGAACACCGCGGCCGAGCTGATTCGTCAGCGCCTGCGCAAAAAGTATTCGTCGCTTTGAGAAAAGGTAGCCAGCTGTGAAGCAGAACTCCCTGAAAGGCTGGTTCAAGAGCGGCTCGCCCGGCGTATGGCTGAGCGGCGGGGCCGTGTCCATCGCGGTGATCATGACCCTGGGGCTGCTGGCGGTGATCGCCGTGCGTGGCCTGGCACATTTCTGGCCGGCCGACCTGATACACGCCAGCTACAACGTGCCGGGAATGGCCAACCACCTGGTCATCGGCGAAATCGTGCAGAAGGAAGAGGTGCCGCGCGAACGTCTGAAAAGTGCCGGCCTGCCGGTGCCGGACAGCGGCCCCGAATTCATGACCCGCGAGCTGGTCAAGGTCGGCAACCGCGACATCAACGGTGCCGATTTCACCTGGATCGTCGGCGACTGGTTGGCCGAGCAGAGCACCCCGCCCGAGCTCATGGCGCTGGAGCGGCGCGAGTGGGGCAATTTCTATGGCTACCTGGTCAATATCAAGGAACAAGGCAAGGTTGTCGCCGAGGGCGAAACTGCCTGGCCGGAACTGCAAAGCCGCATCACCCGGGTCAGCGACCTGGCGGAGGCACTGAGGCGGCTGGAGAAGTCCGATATCGGCAAGGTCAACGCCGGCCTGGAAAGGCTGCGCCTGCAGGCCCGCCGACTGGAGCTCGAAGGCCAACTCACGCCTGTGGCGCAGGCCGACATGGACGCCGAGCGCGCCGAGCTCGACGCGAGTTACAAAGACATCGAAACCCGCCTGGGCGCGCTGCATGCCCAGGTCAATCGCGACAGCCTCACGGTGCGTGACGCCAACGGCAAGGAAATCGAGGTTCAGCTGGGCCAGATCGTCCACGCCTATCAGCCCAATGCCATGAATACGCTGACCAAGCTGGGTTTCTATTTCAGCAAGATGTGGGAATTCCTCAGCGATGACCCGCGCGAAGCCAACACCGAGGGCGGGATCTTTCCAGCCATCTTCGGCACGGTGATGATGACCCTGATCATGGCCGTCATCGTCACGCCGTTCGGCGTACTGGCGGCGGTCTACCTGCGTGAGTACGCCAAGCAGAATACCTTCACGCGTCTGATCCGCATTGCGGTGAACAACCTGGCGGGTGTACCGGCCATCGTCTATGGCGTGTTCGGCCTGGGGTTCTTCGTCTATGTGCTCGGTGGCTCGCTCGATCGGCTGTTCTTTCCCGAGGCCCTGCCGGCGCCGACCTTCGGCACGCCGGGGCTGTTGTGGGCGTCGCTGACCCTGGCCCTGCTGGCGGTGCCGGTGGTGATCGTGGCCACCGAGGAGGGCCTGGCACGAATTCCGCGGACCGTGCGCGAGGGCTCGCTCGCCCTCGGCGCGACCAAGGCGGAAACCCTGTGGAAGATCGTCCTGCCCATGGCCAGCCCGGCAATGATGACCGGCATGATCCTGGCCGTGGCCCGCGCTGCTGGCGAGGTGGCGCCGCTGATGCTGGTGGGTGTGGTCAAGCTGGCGCCGTCGCTGCCGCTGGACGGCAACTACCCGTACCTGCACCTGGACCAGAAGATCATGCACCTGGGCTTTCATATCTATGACGTCGGTTTCCAGAGCCCCAACGTGGAGGCCGCGCGACCGCTGGTGTATGCCACCGCATTGCTGCTGGTGCTGGTGATCGCTACGCTGAACCTGTCGGCAGTGTGGATCCGCAACCACTTGCGCGAGAAGTACAAGGCGCTGGACAGTTGAGGGGTGTGTCAGTGATGACCCCTTCGCGGGCAGAGCCCGCTCCGCCTGCGAACAGGTCATCACAGCCCTTGGAATATTCCGACGTTGAACCGAATTTGACAGCCTCTGGAGTCTGCCATGCAGCATGAAAACCCATCCCATGGCATCAACCTGTCGGCCTTGGGGCGCGACAAGCAGAGCCTGAACCTGGCGAAAGAGACCGTGGCCATCGAAGTGCCCGGCCTGAGCCTGTTCTACGGCGACAAGCAAGCGCTGTTCGACATCGGCATGAACATTCCCAAGCAGCGCGTGACCGCCTTCATCGGCCCGTCGGGCTGCGGCAAGTCGACCCTGCTGCGCACCTTCAACCGCATGAACGACCTGGTCGATGGCTGCCGCGTACAGGGTGCCATCAACCTCTATGGCCACGACATCTATAGCAAGGGCGAGGACGTCGCCGAGCTGCGTCGCCGTGTCGGCATGGTGTTCCAGAAGCCCAACCCGTTCCCCAAGACCATCTACGAGAACGTGGTCTACGGCCTGCGCATCCAGGGCATCAACAAGAAGCGCATCCTCGATGAAGCGGTCGAGTGGGCGCTCAGGGGCGCAGCCTTGTGGGACGAGGTCAAGGACCGCCTGCACGAGTCGGCGCTGGGCCTGTCCGGCGGCCAGCAGCAGCGTCTGGTGATCGCCCGCACCATCGCCGTCGAGCCCGAGGTACTGTTGCTCGACGAACCGTGCTCGGCGCTCGACCCGATTTCCACGCTCAAGGTCGAAGAGTTGATCTACGAGCTCAAGTCCAAGTACACCATCGTCATCGTGACCCACAACATGCAGCAGGCCGCGCGGGTGTCGGACTACACGGCGTTCATGTACATGGGCAAGCTGGTGGAGTTCGGCGATACCGACACGCTGTTCACCAATCCCGCCAAGAAGCAGACCGAAGACTACATTACCGGTCGCTACGGCCAGGGCTTCGCAGCGGTTGCTGGCATCATCCCGAGTGGACGCACCAAGGATTCGACTCATGATCAGTAAAGAAGGCCTCACCCATCACATCTCGCAGCAGTTCAACGCCGAACTCGAGGAGGTGCGCAGCCACCTGCTGGCCATGGGCGGGCTGGTCGAGAAGCAGGTCAACGACGCGGTCACCGCGCTGATCGAGGCCGACTCCGGCCTGGCCCAGCAGGTGCGCGAGGTCGACGAGCAGATCAACCAGATGGAGCGCAACATCGACGAGGAATGCCTGCGCATCCTCGCACGTCGACAGCCCGCGGCCTCCGACCTGCGGCTGATCATCAGCATTTCCAAGTCGGTGATCGACCTGGAGCGCATCGGCGACGAATCGACCAAGATCGCCCGTCGCGCCATCCAGCTGTGCGAGGAGGGCGAGTCGCCGCGTGGCTACGTCGAGGTGCGGCACATCGGCGACCAGGTACGCATCATGGTGCGCGACGCACTCGACGCCTTCGCCCGCTTCGACGCCGACCTGGCTCTGTCGGTGGCGCAGTACGACAAGACCATCGACCGCGAGTACAAGACGGCGCTGCGCGAGCTGGTGACCTACATGATGGAAGACCCGCGCTCCATCTCCCGAGTGCTCAACGTTATCTGGGTGCTGCGCTCGCTGGAGCGCATCGGCGACCATGCGCGCAACATCTCCGAACTGGTGATCTACCTGGTGCGCGGTACCGATGTGCGGCACATGGGCCTCAAGCGCATGAAGCAGGAAGTCGAAGGCACCCTCGACAGCGCTAATGTTCTGGACCAACCTGACGATAAGTAAGGTGGCCCGACACGAACGCCCGGCCTTTGCCGGGCGTTTTTCATTGTGGGTCGAAGCGAGGCAGCCGTGTGGCCAGCCACGCCACGTGGCACGTGGCCCTTGGCGAGCGGTAATGCCTGCGCGGTTTTCAGGAGCGGTCGATGAGCAAGATCAGTGTACTGGTAGTGGATGACGCGCCGTTCATCCGCGATCTGGTGAAGAAATGCCTGCGCAATGCCTTTCCCGGCATCGTCGTCGAAGATGCAGTCAACGGACGCAAGGCGCAGTCCTTGATGATGCACAACAGTTACGACATGGTGCTGTGCGACTGGGAAATGCCGGAAATGTCAGGCCTTGAACTGCTGACCTGGACCCGCGAGCAGGAAAACAGCAAGACCTTGCCCTTCATCATGGTGACCAGTCGAGGCGACAAGGAAAACGTCGTGCAAGCGATCCAGGCCGGCGTTTCCGATTACATCGGCAAGCCGTTCACCAACGAACAGCTGATGACCAAGGTCAAGAAGGCCCTGGCCAAGGTCGGCAAGCTGCAGGCATTGGCCGCCGGGGCGCCGACTCGCCAGCAGGCCGCTTCGGCCTTTGCCAACGATTCACTCAGTGCGTTGACCTCGGGCCGTGCCGAGCCTGCACGGGCTGCAGCACCGGCGTCTCGTCCTGCCAGCCCACTATTGGCAGGTGCAGCGCCGCCGCCCCCGCGAGCTTCAGCGCCCATGGGCCGCGGGCAGGGCCAACTGCGCTTGCCGGGTGGCAGCCAGCAGTGCGTGATCAAGGCCCTGAGCCTCAAGGAAGCGTTGCTGGTGGTACGCCGCGCAGCCGTGTTGCCCCAGGTGCTGGAGTTGGCTGTCCTGGACCTTGAGCAGGGCGAGAATGCCGAGGTGGCTCGCCTCAACGGCTACCTGCACGCCGTCGCCGCTTTCGAGCCCAAGCCCGACAGCGACTGGCTGCAGCTGACGTTCCGTTTTCTCGATCAGGATGCGCAGAAGCTCGACTACGTTTCGCGCTTGATCGCCCGTGGATCGGTGCAGAAACATTTCGTGCCAGGCGCCTGACAGATGGCACATTGCCGCTGCGCCGATACCTGCTAATCTTGGCGCTCGTTCCCCTTCAGACATCGCCCCCATGGTCTATCGCCTCCTGCTGATCTGCGGCCTGCTCGCGGCCGCCCCCATGGCTCAGGCGGCGACCGTCTACAAGTTCACCAATGCCGATGGCGTCACCTCCTATACCGACCGGCCCGTGCCCGGCGCGCGGGTCTTCGTGCTGCGCGAGCGCATCGTCGAGCGCATCGACCGGCAGGTTCGTCTGGAGGTGAAGAAAGGCAAGGGCAGCGCCAATTTCATGGTGCGCAACGATCTGTACGCGCCCGTCGAGGTCGAGCTGAAGCTGAGCAAGTTGCGCAACGTGCAAGGCCTGCCGCCCAGCAGCATCCGCCGGGTGGTGCCCGCGCGCAGCAGCGTCAGCCTGGTGGTGCTCACGGCCCAGCAGGCCGGCAAGCCGTTGGGCTATGCGCAGACGCTGGTGTCCTCGATCGGTGACCCGCAGGGCGAGGCGCATGGTTATCGCTATCCGTTCCCATGGCGCGGCGGACCTTTCCGCCTGACCCAGGGCCCCAATGGCAAATACAGCCATTTCGGCGCCAAGGGACGCTATGCCATGGACATCGCCATGCCCGAAGGCACGCCGATCATAGCGGCGCGCGGCGGCACGGTGATCAAGGTGGAAAACGAGCAGGACAATCGCGGTGACAACCCGTCGGGCAACTTCGTGCGCATCCTCCACGAGGACGGCACCATGGGCGTCTATCTGCACCTGATGCGCGGTTCGGTCAGCGTCAGGGAGGGGCAGCAGGTCAGTGTCGGCTCGGCGCTGGCGCGCTCGGGCAACACCGGCAACAGCACCGGCCCGCACCTGCATTTCGTGGTGCAGCGCAACGTCGGCCTGGCGCTGGAATCGATCCCCTACCAGTTCGACCGGCCACTGGGCGTGCTCCCCAACTTCGCCGTCGGCGGCCAGTAGGGTTTCACATCACTCGATCTTGAGCACCTTGGCCAGGATGATCTTGGGCCCCTTCATCTTCTTGATAATGATGCGCAGCCCTTCGACTTCCAGCAGCTCTTCTTCCTCGGGCACCCGCTTGAGGGTCTCGTAGATCAAGCCTGCCAGGGTTTCCGCCTCGATGTGATCCAGGTCCACGCCCAACAGCCGCTCGACCTTGAACAGCGGCGTGTCGCCACGCACCAGCAACTTGCCGGGCTGATAGGCGAGGATGCCGCGCTCGGCCTTGCGATGTTCGTCCTGAATATCGCCGACCAACACTTCCAACACGTCTTCCATGGTCAGATAACCGATGATCTTGCCGTCGGCTTCCTCCACCAGGGCGAAGTGTGCGCCGCCCTTGCGGAACTGCTCCAGCAGGCGCGACAGCGGCATGTGCCGCGACACGCGCTCCAACGGGCGGGTCAGCTCGGCCAGGTTGAACGACTCCGGCAGGTGGTCGAGTGCGGCCAGCTCCAGGAGCAGGTCCTTGATGTGCAACAGGCCGACGAATTCTTCGCGCTCGGTGTCGTACACCGGATAGCGGCTGAATTTATGCCGGCGAAACATCGCCAGGATTTCCTTGAGCGGCGCGTTGAATTCCAGGCTCACCAGGTCTTCGCGGGAGTTGGCCCAGTCGACCACTTCCAGCTCGCCCATCTCCACTGCCGACGCCAGCACGCGCATGCCTTGGTCACTGGGGTCCTGGCCACGGCTCGAATGCAGGATCAGCTTGAGCTCGTCGCGGCTGTAGTGATGTTCGTGGTGCGGGCCGGGCTCGCCCTGGCCGGCGATGCGCAGAATGCCGTTGGCGCTGGCGTTGAGCAGGTAGATGGCCGGGTACATCGCCCAGTAGAACAGATACAGCGGCACGGCCGTCCACATCGACAGCAGCTCGGGCTTGCGGATCGCCCATGACTTGGGCGCCAGCTCGCCGACCACGATGTGCAGGTAGGAGATGACGAAGAAGGCACTGAAGAACGACACGCCCTTGATCACTTCCGGCGACTGCACGCCGACTGCGCCCAGCAGGGGTTCGAGTATGTGCGCGAAGGCCGGCTCACCGACCCAGCCCAGGCCCAGCGAGGCCAGGGTGATACCCAACTGGCAGGCGGACAGGTAGGCGTCCAGCTGGCTGTGCACGGTACGCAGGATGCTGCCGCGCCATCCATGCTTCTTGGCGATGGCTTCCACGCGGGTCGAGCGCAGTTTGACCATGGCGAACTCGGCGGCAACGAAGAAGCCGTTGAGCAATACCAGGAACAGAGCGAAAAGAATCATGCCGAAGTCGGCGAACAATGACGAAAGGGAGATGCCTGTGGAAGGGTCCATGGTGGCGTTTTACGGTGTCCGTGTGCTGGAAGGGAAGTGAGGCGATACCCGGCGCGGGTAATGTGTTTGGCAATGTAACGGCTGGGCGGGCACTTGCCTAGTGGGGTGCGCCGATAAGGCTGCCATATGCAGCGTTCTCCCAACAGACTGCAGCGCCTGCTTCGCGGCCAATGACCGCTCCTACAGGAACACCACGATTCCCGTAGGAGCGGTCCGTGGCCGCGAAGGGCGCGCCGCTCCCCCCTGCACCGTAGCACATGCTTCGCGGCCAATGGCCGCTCCTACAGGAACACCACGATTCCCGTAGGAGCGGTCCGTGGCCGCGAAGGGCGCGCCGCGCTCCCCCCTGCACACCGCAGCGCCTGCTTCGCGGCCAATGGCCGCGCCTGCGACAGGATCGCGCCCTGTGCGGTTACCGAATCACTACCTGCACCGCCGAGAAGTGGCAGGTGAAGAGGCTGCCACGGCCCGGCACGCTGCTGATCTCCAGCGTGGCCCGATGGCGCAGCAGCACGTGCTTGACGATGGCCAGGCCCAGCCCGGTACCGCCGGTGTTGGAAGCCCGGCTCGAGTCCACTCGGTAGAAGCGTTCGGTGAGGCGCGGCAGGTGCTTGGCGTCGATGCCGATTCCCGAATCCTGGACCCGCAGATGGGCGCCCTGGGCATCGGCCCAGCAGCGCACACGGATGGTCCCCTGTTCCGGCGTGTATTTCACCGCGTTGAACACCAGATTGGAGAACGCACTGCGCAACTCGGCCTCGCTGCCCTTGAGCAGTACATCGTTTTCGATGTCCAGGCTGATCGTCTGGTTACGCGGTCCGGACAAGGCCCGCGCGTCGCTGACGATGCTCTGCAGCAGAGGCGTGACCGCCACCGGCAGGTTGTCCGAGGGGTAGTCGGTGGCTTCCAGTTTGGCCAGCAACAGCAGATCGTTGAGCAGGGTCTGCATGCGCACGCCTTGCTGCTCCATCTGCTGCAGGGCCCGGGTCCAGCGTGGATTGACGTTTTCGACGTTGTCCAGGAGGGTTTCCAGGTAGCCGGTGATCACCGTCAGCGGCGTGCGCAGCTCGTGGGACACGTTGGCCACGAAATCCTTGCGCATCTGCTCCAGCTGATGAATGCGGGTCACATCGCGCACCAGCATCAGGTGTTCGTTGTTGCCGTAGCGGGTGATCAGAAACTGCACGCGCAGGCGGTCGTTGACCGGCGAGGGGATTTCCAGAGGCTCGGCGTACTGCTCGTGCGCAAAGTATTCCTTGAAGCGTGGATGGCGTATCAGGTTGGTCACCGGTTGGCCGCTGTCCTGCGGGGTCTTGAGCCCCAGCAGGGTTTCGGCGGCGCGGTTCCACCATTCCAGGTTGCCGTCGGCGTCGAGCATGATCACCGCATCGCGCAGCGCCGCAGTGGACTCCTGCACGCGGTCGATCACGGCCTGCAGCCGCCCGCGCGCGCGCTGATCACGGCGCTGCATGTGATAGATGCTGTCGAACACTTCACCCCACAGGCCATAACCGTCGGGCGGCGGCTGGTCGGGCTGGTGCTCGCGCAGCCAGCGGTGCAGGCGCAACAGTTGCTTGAGGGTCCAGGCCAGGTACACCGCCAGCCCCGCTGCCAGGCACCAGCCGTAGTGGCCGGTGAGCATGCCGACCAACAGGCACCCCGCCACCAGCAGCAGCATGTGACGCACCAGGGTGGCATACCAGTCTTGTTTCACGTATCGCGCATCCTTTGCTGTGAAAGCCTGCCGGTTCAGCTCTTGGTGGAGAAGCGGTAACCGGTGCCGCGCACGGTTTGTACCAGATTTTCGTAGGCGTCACCCAGGGCTTTGCGCAGGCGCCGAATATGCACGTCCACGGTGCGCTCTTCGACATAGACGTTGCCACCCCAGACCTGGTCGAGCAACTGCCCGCGGGTGTAGGCGCGCTCCTGATGGGTCATGAAGAACTGCAGCAGGCGGTATTCGGTGGGGCCCATTTCGGCAGGCTTGCCGTCGATGGTGACGCGATGGCTGATCGGGTCGAGCAGCAGGCCGCCGACTTCGATCGGCGATTCGCCATCGCTGGGGCCGGCGCGGCGCAGCACGGCCTTGAGCCGGGCCACCAGTTCGCGCGGCGAGAACGGCTTGGTGATGTAGTCGTCGGCACCGACTTCCAGGCCCTGGATCTTGTTGTCTTCCTCGCCCTTGGCGGTGAGCATGATGATCGGGATATCGCCGGTCAGCTCGTCGCGCTTGAGGCGCCGGGCCAATTCGATGCCCGAGGTGCCGGGCAGCATCCAGTCGAGCAGGATGAGATCGGGTTTGCGGTCGACGATGATCGCGTGGGCCTGCTGCGCGTTCTCCGCCTCAAGGCTGTCGTAGCCTGCCATTTCCAGGGCCACGGCGATCATTTCGCGGATCGGTGCCTCATCGTCGACGATGAGAATGCTCCTGCCAGCCATTGTGCGAACCTCTTGTCATTACCCTGTCATGCGCCGCATTAGATAACGCAATTATTGCAGTCGTGTGACAGGTGTTCGAGCGTATCAAATTAGTCAGACTGTACTAAGCTGTAAATCCCTGTTCATTGAAGACGAGAAGCACTCATGAAGACTCGCACGACTTCGGCCTGGACGGCCCTGTGTGGCGCCCTGGCGCTGACGCTGTCCGGCATGGCGATGGCCGCCGATCATCCGCGCCTGGAACCGGGCAAGGCATTCGTCGATGGTCGCGGCATGACGCTCTATACCTACGCCGAGGACGAAGACGGCAAATCGACGTGCAACGCCGACTGCGCCAAGAACTGGCCGCCGCTGATGGCCGACAAGGGCGCCAGCGACGATGGCGACTGGACCGTGCTCAGCCGCGACGACGGCAGCCTGCAATGGGCCTACATGGGCAGCCCGCTGTACACCTACAAGGGCGACAAGAAGCCTGGCGAAACCAGTGGCGATGGCAAGAAGGAGAATGCCTGGCAGGTGGCGCGCCCTGTAGAAGACTGATCCGCTTCGCGCGCTACGCTGCAGCTGCCAGGGACGGCATCGACGCAACGCGCCTAAACGCAGAGCCCGTCAACGCAAGGCCCCTCAACGCAACGCATAGTCGAGCACGATACCGACGAAAATCGCCAGGCCCACCCAGTGGTTGTGCAGAAACGCCCTGAAGCAGGCCATCCGCTCGCGCTCGCGGCTGTGCCACCACTGCCAGCCGAAGCACACGGCGGCTACCGCCAGGCCTGCATGAAACCAGCCGCCGAGGCCGAACCGCGCGCCGGCCAGCAGCAGGCAGGCCAGCGCCAGCCCCTGTAGAATGACGATGATCAACCGATCGGCAGCGCCGAACAGGATGGCGGTCGACTTCACCCCGATGCGCAGGTCGTCGTCGCGGTCGGTCATGGCGTAATAGGTATCGTAGGCCACCGTCCACAGCAGGTTGGCGATCCACAGCAGCCAGGCGGCGGCTGGCAGCTCGCCGGTTTCGGCGGTGAACGCCATCGGCATGCCCCACGAGAACGCCATGCCCAGCACCACCTGTGGGTAGTAGGTGTAGCGCTTCATGAACGGGTAGCTCGCCGCCAATACCAGACCGCCGACCGACAGGCCGATGGTCTGGGCGTTGGTGCACAGCACCAGAATGAAACTGATGCTGACCAGTACGGCAAAGAACACCAGTGCTTCCTTGCTGCTGATCTTGCCGCTGACCAGTGGCCGCGCTTCGGTACGTTTGACGTGTCCGTCGACCTTGCGGTCGGCGAAATCGTTGATCACGCAGCCGGCCGCACGCATCAACACCACGCCGGCAACGAAAATCGCCAGGTTGGCCAGCGAAGGCCGACCTTCGCCGGCGATCCACAAGGCCCACAGCGTCGGCCAGAGCAGCAGGTAGACGCCGATGGGCTTGTCCATGCGCGTGAGCTGGACGAAATCCCAGGCGCGCGGGTTCAGCCGGTTCAGCGACTTGAGCAGGCTCTGGTACATCAACGGCTCTCCACTTGGGTACGAACGGCTTGCCACAGCGGCGGCAGGAAGACTTCGGCAACCAGCACCGCCAACGGGCCGCGGTCGAAACGCGAGCGCCGCGCCCACAGGCCCTCGCCAGCCTGCTGCGCGGGCAGCCACCGGGCCGGGTAGCGGCAGGTCTGGATGGGGCCGCGGACGAACGCCGGGTCGCAGAACAACAGCTCGCCCAGCGAACGGTTGCCCAGCGCCTGCAGATCCAGGTCGCTGGCCTGCAGGCCGCTGCGCGCCGCCACGCTGCGGGCGAACACCCACGGCTGGCCGTGACCGAGCAGGCAGACCTCGCGCACCCAGCCCTGGCTGGCCGGCGGCACCCCCAGCGCCAGGCATTCTTCATCGCGCAGCGGCTGCCAGTCCTGCAGCAGCACGGTGACGCCGAAATGATCATCGCTGAGCTGGATCAAGCGGCGGGTCAGGGAGCCTGGGTCGAACAGCCAGTCGTGTACCAGCGGTTCGGCATTGGCCAGGCATTGCCAATCGGGGGAGGGGTATCCTGAGTGGGGCACGGTAGTGGATCGGGTCGGCCGGAAAGACGCCGAGCTTATCATGTTTGCCGACGCCGATTGGCTGCCCGCGCCTGATGAAGCTTGCATCGCACGGCGTTGATCAGTACAAACCGCGAGAGCCGGGTGACAACGTCACACCATCGAGCGCCCGCCAGACCGCCTGAATACCAAGGGGAAATGATGAAGAAGTGGCAATGTATCGTCTGTGGCCTGATCTATAACGAAGCCGATGGCTGGCCCGAGGACGGGATCATCCCTGGAACCCGCTGGGAAGACGTGCCCGAAGACTGGCTTTGCCCCGATTGTGGCGTGGGCAAGATGGATTTCGAAATGATCGAGATCGGCTGATTGCTACCCACAGGCAGGCCCGGCGTGCGGATCGGCGCCGTTCTGTCGGAATAACCGGCATCTGGCCGCAACAAACCCGTGGCAGACACTGGCGCGCCCTCGTGCAGCGTGCCATTCTCACTCCGTCTGCCGCAGCGTAGAGCCTGCGGCGAGTTGGGCGTCGCCGTCCTCCAGGCAGCCGCCAATAAAAACAAAAACCGTCAATGAGAGGCTTCACCATGCGTAAACCAGAGCTCGTAGATGCCATTGCTGAAAAAGCGGACCTGACCAAGGAACAGGCCAACCGCGTCTTGAATGCCGTACTCGAAGAAATCACCGGCGCACTGCATCGCAAGGACAGTGTCACCCTGGTGGGCTTCGGCACCTTCATCCAGCGTCACCGCGGCGCCCGCACCGGCAAGAATCCGCAGACCGGCGAGCCGGTGAAGATCAAGGCCAGCAACACCGTTGCCTTCAAGCCTGGGAAATCTCTCAAGGACAGCGTGAACAGCACCAAGTGAGGTGTCTGCTGCCGCGCCGCTGAGCGCAGCCCGCCATGGCACCCGGTTCGCCGGGTGCCTGCGACGTACGCGCCGCCGCCACGGCCGGCATACCTGCCAAACATCGTGCCCAGGCGTAGCCGGGCTGCCTTGGCCAAGGCATTGCCGGTACACTCGCCGGCACTTTCCCGTGCCGAGACTTCGCCATGAAATTCCGCCTTCTGCTCTGGGCCATGGGCCTGATGATGGCCCGCGCCAGCCGCAACAATCCGGCATTCGCCCAGCAACTCAAGGACAAGGACCTGGTGTTCCAGCTGCAGACACTGGACGGCAAGATCGCCCGGCACTTCACCGTGCGTAATCAACGCGTGACCAGCCGCAGCGGCAGCGTGGCGCAGCCGGCCTTCGCGATTGCCTTCAGGGATGCCGGATACGGCTACGACACCTTGCAGGCCAGCAATAAACAGCTGGCCTTCATGCAAGGCATCCAGGACAAGCACATTCAGATCAAGGGCAATCCGGCACTGGTCGTGTGGTTCCAGGGCGCGATGAAGTACCTAAGGCCGAAAAAGCGCTGAGGCACCCGCGCACCGGTCAGTCGAACTGATGGGCCAGCTCGCGCAACAGCGCTTCGGCTTCCAGCACCTTGCTCACGACATCTTCGGCCTTGTCTCGGCTCAGCTCCAGGCGTTCGAGCAGGGCGTCCGGAATGTGTTGCTCGCCACTGCCGATACCGCGGCTGCGCAGCAAGCGGATGGCCAGGCAGACCAGGTTGGCGTAGGCGGCGTGCTCGCCGGTGTAGCCAGGGTCATGCTGAAAGCGCAGCGCCGTGCTCAGCTCTTCCGGCATTTCCCAATAGCGCATCAGCCAGGCACCCATCTGCTCGCGGGTGACACCCAGCAGGTGCTGCTCGACGAAGTCATGTTGCAGATGCGGATTGACCTCCAGGTGGCGACAGATCAAGGAAAAATGCGGCGGAAAGACGTGGGCGAGCAGCAGGTAGCCAAAGTTGTGCAGCAAACCGGCCAGATAAGTGAGGCCTGCCTCCGGACGACTGGCCCGAGGCATGGCACGCGTCAGGCCTTCGATCACCGCCGCGACGTAGATGGACTGGTGCCAGTAGGGCGTGGCGTGCTGAGGATGATCCTTGGGCAGGCTCATGGTCTTGCCCAGGGCGAGGCCCAGCGCCAGGTTGATGACCAGGTCGAAACCCAGCACGCGGACGATGGCATCTTCCACCGAACGGATCTTGCCCGGTGACGCGTAGTAGGGTGAAGCGGCCCAGCTGACCACTTGCGCGGCCAGCGCCGGGTCGGTTTCGACCACGCCGGTGATGTCGTCGATGGTCGCGTTGGGGTCGACACGCAGCTTGATGATTTTCTGCGCAGTGGCCGCCAGCGGTGGAATCTCGATGGTCGACTCCAGGCGCTGCTGGATTCGCCGTGCAGTGAAATTCTGCACGGCGCGATCGATTTCCTGGCTGTCGTCGTCGGGGCGATCGAGGTTGGGGCGAACATTGGCCAGTGGTTCGCCAAACACGCCTGAGCTGGCCTTGGTGAGCATCTTGCGGAAATCGTCGCCGCTGATCTCCAGCCATGTACCCGGTTCCCCGGAACTGATCAGCAGCGTGGGTTCGAGCATCAGGCGCTCATCGTACAGGCACGGCGAACTGGTGAGGATCGGCAGGGCCGGGAGCACGGTCAGCTGGTGCTTGCCCAGCATCTTCATCAGGCGCTCTTCGGGCACCGCGGTGAGCTTGCGCCCAGTCAATTCGGCCAGGCGGCTGAGGTCCAGCAGCTTGCTCTGCGGAAACAGCACCATGAGCGCGCCGATCGCATCGGCCAGCAGCACGGCCTGGATCGTACGACTGGCATCGGCAGCGGTCACGTGCTGTGCGTCCACCTGGCTCCAGGCGATGCCGAAATCGTCGAGCATCTTCTGGATCACCGAGGCGGCGTGCGGAGTGACGGCTTCCAGCGCATATTCATTCATGGTCTGCATCCATTGTCCTACATTCGCCTCAGTATACTCAGCTTGTCTGGGAAACCGAGACCTCTATCGCGCAAGTTTCCGGCGCGCGTCAGACTTGACCGTATTGCTGCCCGTGGCGCAGCCAGCGTTCCAGCAGCGGCGTGACGTGCCCGGGCCAGCGTTCGATCAGCACTTGGGCAGCGTCGCGCACGGCCGGCAGCAGGTCGGCGTCGCGCATCAGGTCGGCGACCTTGAACTGCAGCAGTCCGGTCTGCCGGGTGCCGAGCATCTCGCCAGGGCCCCGCAGCTGCAGGTCCTTTTCGGCGATCACGAAGCCGTCATTGGTCTCGCGCATGATGCCCAGCCGTTCCCGGCCGATCTGCGACAGTGGGGGGTGGTAGAGCAGCACGCAGTGGCTGGCGGCACTGCCGCGACCGACCCGACCGCGCAACTGGTGAAGCTGGGCAAGCCCGAGACGTTCCGGGTTCTCGATGATCATCAGGCTGGAGTTGGGTACATCGACCCCGACTTCGATCACCGTGGTAGCGATCAGCAGCTGCAGTTCGCCGGCCTTGAACAGCGCCATCACCGCGGCCTTCTCGACCGGCTTCATGCGCCCGTGGATCAGTCCGACGCGCAGCTCGCCAAGGGCCAGGGTCAGCTCTTCGAAGGTACTCTGCGCGGCCTGACAGGTCAGCTCTTCGGATTCCTCGATCAGGGTGCAGACCCAATAGGCCTGGCGGCCCTCGGCACAGGCGGCGCGCACCCGCTCCACCACTTCCGGGCGACGGCTGTCGGCCACCAGCACCGTGTTGACCGGCGTGCGCCCGGGTGGCAGCTCGTCGAGCACCGAGGTGTCGAGGTCGGCGTAGGCGCTCATGGCCAGGGTCCGCGGGATGGGCGTGGCGGTCATGATCAACTGGTGCGGGCACAGGGTGCCGCCCACGCCTTTCTGCCGCAGCGCCAGACGCTGCTGCACGCCGAAACGATGCTGCTCATCGATGATCACCAGGGCCAGGCGGGCGAACTGCACCTCGGCTTGAAACAGCGCGTGGGTACCCACCACCATGGGCGCGCCGCCGACGATACGCTCCAGTGCACTGACCCGCGCCTTGCCCTTGAGCTTGCCGGCCAGCCACGCGACTTCGATGCCCAGCGGTTCGAGCCAGCGCTGGAAGGTGATGAAATGCTGTTCGGCGAGAATCTCGGTCGGCGCCATCAGGGCCACCTGATAGCCCGCTTCCAGCGCTTGCAGTGCCGCGAGGGCCGCCACTACTGTCTTGCCCGCACCAACGTCGCCCTGCACCAGGCGCAACATAGGCTCTGGCTGGCTCAAGTCGTAGGCGATCTCGGCACCCACGCGACGTTGAGCGCCGGTTGGCGCAAAACCCAGGTTGTCCAGATAGCGCCCCGGCAGGTCTTTGGCCAGGGGCAGGGCGGGTGCGCGCTGGGCACGCAGGCTTTCGCGCAGGCGTTGCTGCGAAAGCTGATGGGTCAGCAGCTCTTCGAAGGCCAGGCGGTGCTGAGCCCAGTGATGACCGACCGCAAGCTCCTCGAGATCGGCGTCCGGTGGTGGGCGATGCAGGTAGCGGATCGCTTCGTCCAGCGGCGCCAGTCGATGCTCGCGCGCCAACTCCAGGGGCAACCAGTCGGGCAGGCTGCGCGGCCCCAGCAGGTCGAGGGCCTGCTGGGACAACTGACGCAGACGCTGCTGGGTCAGGCCTTCGGTGGTCGGGTAGATCGGCGTCAGGTTCTGTTCGACCGGAATGTCTTCTTCGCCGGTCAGGACGCGGTATTCGGGGTGGTAGATCTCCAGCCCCGAAGCGCCGGGCCGCGCTTCGCCGTAGCAACGCAGGTGCGTGCCGCGCTTGAGCGCTTCCTTCTGGGCATTGCTGAAGTGATAGAAGCGCAGGCTCAACGAACCGCTACCATCGCCCAGGCGTACCAGCAGGCTGCGTCGCTTGCCCATGGACACGTCGGCGCCACTGACCACCCCCTCGATGACCGCATCCTGGCCGGGATGCAGGGCGCCGATCGGCACCACGCGGGTACGGTCCTGATAGCGCAGGGGCAAGTGGAACAACACGTCCTGCAGGTTTTCAAGACCGACCTTGGCGAGTTTTTCCGCCATGGCCTCGCCCACGCCCTTGAGCGCGGTAACCGCTACCTGAGCCAGCTCGGTCATGGCGCGTCGCGGCCCACCGGTTTGGCCACCGAACACAGGCGGATCGAGTCGGCGAGGATCTCGATCGCCTTGGGCCGCGGGAAGCTGGCGCGCCAGGCGATGGCCACGGTGCGGAACGGCGTCGGCGGGGTCAGTGGGCGGACTTCGATGATGCCGGGGGCGTAGTGATGGCTGTCGACTGCCGACAGCGGCAGGATCGAAACACCCAGGCCCGACGCGACCATGTGCCGAATGGTTTCCAGCGAACTGGACTCGACGGTGGTGTGCTTGGCACCCTCCGAACCCTTGGTCAGGGTGGGGCAGGCTTCCAGTACCTGGTCGCGGAAGCAGTGGCCTTCACCCAGCAGCAGCAGGCTCTTGTCGTTGAGCAGGCCCGAGTCGATGGTTTCCTTGCGCGTCCACGGGTGGTCGGCAGGCATCAGCACGTAGAACGGCTCGTCATAGAGCGGCAGGGTCAGTACATCGGCTTCGTTGAACGGCAGCGCGATGATCACCGCGTCCAGCTCACCGTTGCGCAGCTTGTCGCGCAGGATGTGAGTGAAGTTTTCCTCGATGTACAGCGGCATCTGTGGCGCAACGCGGTGCAGTTGCGGAATCAGGTGCGGGAACAGGTACGGGCCGACGGTGTAGATGGCGCCGACCTTGAGCGGGGCCGTCAGCTGGTTCTTGCCAGCCTGGGCCAGTTCGCGAATGCCTTGGGCCTGCTCGAGCACCTTCTGTGCCTGGGCGACGATGCCTTCACCCACCGGGGTCAGGCGCACGGCGCTCTTGCTGCGTTCGAAGATCAGCACGCCGAGCTCGTCCTCGAGCTTCTTGACGCCTACCGACAGGGTAGGCTGGCTGACGTGGCAGCGTTCGGCAGCGTGGCCGAAGTGTTGTTCCTGGGCCAAGGTAACGATGTAGCGCAATTCTGTGAGGGTCATAACGTGCGTCCATGAAGTTGCGAGCCCAGCATAGCGGCTGCAACCGATAGACGCACGTTATCAACCGTGCTGAAACGCATCAATATCCGCGATTCAGCGCTTGTCCAGCGAGTAGACGAAAGGTGCGACCACTTCCAGGCTGCCGTTGACCAGAATCTCGGCCGGCGGCTTGGGCAAGGGTTGCGCTCGACGGATCATCTCCATGGTCGCGCGATCCAGTGCGGCACTGCCTGAACCGCCGGCCAGGGAGTAGGACAACACCTTGCCGTCGGCGTCCACCACGAAGCGCAAGCGGTTGACCCCGGTCATGCCGCGACGACGCGCGTCTTCGGGGTATTTCTTGTACTTGGCCAGATGACGCAGCAGGTCGCTCTGCCAGCTGGGCAGCGCGTTGCTGTTGGATGGCACACTTGGCGCGGGCGCTGCCGGCTTGGCCGGTTGCGGTGGAGCAGGGCGGCTGTCGACGGTCTGTTCGGCCGGCGGTTGCTCCTTGGGCGGTTCGGGTTTCTTCTCGACCTTGGGCGGCTGCGGTTTGGGCTTGGGCTTGGGCGGCGTCGGCTTGGGCACGGAGATAGTCGGCTTGGGCGCTTCGGCCAGCTTCGGCAACGGATCCTCGACCACCGGTTCGGGCGGCGGAGGGGGTGTGACGACCTGGGGTGGCGGCGGTGGTGCAGGCTCGGGCAGCGGCGCCATCTCCACCATCATGGCCTGCGGTGGCAGCTCGATGGGCTGCGGCGCGGGCCAGTTCAAGGCAATCACCACGGCAACTGCATGCACGCCGAGGACTACCGCCAGGCTGGCACCATAACGCGTCGTTTTCTGGCGCGTCGTGATCATTGCTTGGCTGCCGTCTCGAGTCCGACCAGGCCTACCTTCAGGTAGCCCGCGCCGCGCAGGGTATTCATCACTTCCATCAGGTCGCCGTAATCCACGCCCTTGTCGGCCCGGAAGAAGATGGTCGTGTCCTTGTTGCCGTGAGTCTTGGCGTCGAGGATCTGGCCCAGTTGCGCACGCTCGATCCGGTCATCGCCCACGTACAGGTTCTGATCGGCCTTGACGCTCAGGAATACCGGTTTTTCGGGCCGCGGCGCCGGCTTGGCGGTGGACGCAGGCAGGTCGACCTTGATGTCCACGGTCGCCAGGGGTGCGGCGACCATGAAGATGATCAGCAGCACCAGCATGACGTCGATGAACGGCGTCACGTTGATTTCATGGTTTTCGGCGAGATCATCGCCGCCTTCGTTCAGGTGCAGGCCCATAGGTCAGCCCACCTTGACCATCTGCGGCTGAGCTGCGCGCTCGCCTGGCTGGTGGTCCAGGTCGCGGCTGACCAGCAGCAGCACCTGCGCCGAAGCGTCCGATACCTGCGCCTTGTAGCCGGCGATGGAGCGGGCGAAAACGTTGTAGATGACCACCGCGGGAATGGCCGCGACCAGGCCCAGTGCCGTGGCCAGCAGGGCCTCGGCGATGCCGGGTGCGACCACCGCCAGGTTGGTGGTCTGGGTCTTGGCGATGCCGATGAAGCTGTTCATGATGCCCCACACGGTGCCGAACAGGCCGACGAAGGGTGCGGTGGAACCGATGGTGGCCAGCACGCCGGTGCCCATGCTCATGTTGCGGCCGCAGGCAGCTACCAGGCGCTCGAGACGGAAGCTGACGCGCTCCTTTATGCCTTCACGCTCGCGCGCATTCGCCGACAGGTGCATTTCTTCGAGCGCGTCGTGTACCAGCAGGTTGGCCAGCGTGCCCTTGCGGGTGGCAGTCTCGCTTGCCTGCTTCAGGTTGGCGGCCTTCTTCAGCGCGGCAATTTCACCCTTGAGGCGACGCTTGGCGCCCAACAGCTCGAAGCCCTTGGCGATCCAGATGGTCCAGGTGATGATCGAGGCGATGGCCAGGCCGATCATTACGGCCTTCACCACGATGTCGGCGTTCTGGTACATGCCCCAGGGCGACAGGTCGTGGCCCATGCCCAGGGTGGTGTCCTCGACCAGCGCCTGCTCGGCCGGCGCCGAGGCCAGTTGCTCGGATCCCTGCGCAGGAGCCGCAGCAGGCACGGCATTGGCCGGTGCGGCGGGTACTGGTGCCGCGGCTGCGGTGCTGGCGGGCGCCGTATTGGATGCATTGTTCGGAGCGGTGGCGTCGGCGAATGACAGCGGGGCGATGGCCAGGCCCAGCAGCAACGCTGCAATGGCGCTCCATGCGCGTGGCTGGTTTGGCGAAGCGGAAGGGTGTTTGCGAATCATGCTGGCCGGACCTGAGAAGAGAGAAAAAGGGGTCAACGTTCTTCAAGGCCTCGCGAAAGGCCGAGAACAGATTGGGGAAGTATTATTGCAAGTAATTCTTGTTAGCAAAAGTAATAATGTAACTTATTTAATTCCGCTGGCCGCCAAAGCCCCGGCGCAGGTAGGCTCGACGCCTGACATTCAGGAGCCCTGCGCATGACCTCACCCACTGTATTGATAGCCGGTTGCGGCGATATCGGCAGTCGCGTCGCCCGCCGTCTGTTGGCGCTGGACTGGCGCGTGTACGGCCTGCGGCGACAGGTCGAGCAGCTGCCCACCGGTGTGCTCGGCGTCGCCGCCGACCTGCATCAGGCACGATGCCCCGACGCCTGGCCACGGGAGCCCCTGGATTACCTGCTGTATTGCGTGGCCGCCACCCAGCATGACGAGGCGGGTTATCAGGCGGCCTATGTCGACGGTCTGCGCCATGTGCTGGCCTGGTTGGCAGAGAACCGGCAGACACCCAGTCGAATAGTCTTCGTGTCCAGCAGCAGCGTGTACGGACAGAGCGAAGGGGAGTGGGTCGATGAGACCTCGCCGGTAGCGCCAGGCGGATTTTCCGGGCAGCTGATGCGCAAGGCCGAGCAACTGGCGCTGAACGCCCCGGTGCCGGCGACCGTTGTGCGCTTGACCGGCATCTATGGTCCTGGCCGTGAGCGGTTGGCGGCTCAGGTGCGCGAGGGGTATCAGGTCGCGTCGCAGCCACCGCTGTATGGCAACCGCATTCACGCGGACGATGCCGCCGGCCTGCTGGCGTTCGTGCTGCAAGCGGATGCTCGGGGTGAGGTGCTGGACGATTGCTATATAGGTGTCGACGACGCCCCGGCAGCACTGCACGAGGTCGTGGACTGGCTGCGGGCGTACCTTGGCGTCACCCATCGGTCGCAGACCCAGAGCATTCGCCGCACCGGTTCCAAGCGCTGCAGCAATGCGCGCGCCAAGGCGCTCGGCTGGCTGCCGCAGTACCCCACCTACCGTGAGGGCTACGCAGCCTTGCTGGAACGATAGTCGTGCATTCGCCTGGTGTTACTTGCTGAGCAACCAGCGCCGGGTGCCGGGCACCAGGTTGGGCATTTCGTCATCCTGGGCCTGGTTGAGCGCCTGCAGGATTTCCAGTTGGTTGCCGTTGCGACGAAAGATGAACGCATTGCCGCGCTGTTGCTGTTCCAGCCACATGCTGTCGAACTCGCCACTCATGGCGGCGCAGTCGCCCGCCAGGCACAGCGCATAGCGATCCAGGCCGGCCAGCCCGTCGATGCGGCCGTCGGGAAGGAAATGCGCCACGCCGCCCTTGCCCGGGCCCTCGACCACTTTCCAGTCGCCACCCATGTAGGCGGTGTACAGTGCCTGCTCGAAGGTGCTGCCCGCTGGCGTGTCCGCACGCACGGGCGTCGCCGACTTGCTGAACGTCTGCACCGGGGTGTTATCGCTCGCTGCCTGCTGCAGGGTATCACCGTCGACCTTCAGGGTATCTTCGCCGTTACCGTAGAAGTCCACCTTGAGCTGGCCGTCGGCCTGGGGCAGCAGCTTGCCTTCGCCCTCTTCGAAGCCATTGCTGAACCGGGCCTGGCCGGCCACGGTGTCGATCGACCACTCCAGGGTCGGGCCGTTGGCCAGCAGCGCCTGGCGCAGGCTTGCGCCCTTGGCCGCGGCATCGATGGCTTTCTGATTGATCCAGACGCCGTTGGGGTCCACGTTTTCGTGGCTGGCGCAGCCGCCCAGGAACAGGGCGGCCAGAGATAGGGCGAGCGCGTGACGCATGAAGGAAGTCCTTGCTGGCGAACGGCGCTGCAGCCAGTGGCCGCAGCGCGCGAAGCGGCTTATTCGATGACCAGAATAGCGTCCATTTCAACCTGCGCGCCTTTGGGCAGGGCGGCAACGCCAATGGCGGCACGGGCCGGATAGGGCTGCTGGAAATAGCGGCTCATCACTTCGTTGACCGTGGCGAAATGGCCCAGGTCGGTCAGGAAGATGTTGAGCTTGACGATGTCCTTGAACGAACCACCGGCCGCCTCGGCCACCGACTTGAGGTTCTCGAAGACCTGCACGGTCTGGGCTTCGAACCCTTCGACCAGCTCCATGGTAGTGGGATCCAGTGGGATCTGGCCGGACATGTAGACGGTATTGCCAGCCTTGATGGCTTGGGAATAGGGGCCGATGGCGGCCGGGGCCTTGTCGCTGGTGATTACGGTCTTGGTCATGAACAGCTCCTTGAAATGAAGGTTCTGCGCCTCACGCACGCACGCGCGTGAGACGGGTGACGCCTGCCAGGGCGCGCAGTTTCTTGATCACGCGAGCCAGGTGCACGCGGTCGTGCACGCTGACCACCAGCTGGACCACGCTGATGCGGCCATCGCGTTCGTCCATGCTGATTTTCTCGATGTTGCCATCGGCCGCGTTGACGCTGCTGGCCAGCAGCGCGATCAGGCCGCGCTGGTGTTCGAGCTCCACGCGCAGTTCGACATTGAACTCGCCCGTGACGTCCTTGGCCCAGCCCAGCTGGATGCACTTCTCTGGATTGTGGCGGATTTCGCTGATGTTGCGGCAGTTTTCCAGGTGGACCACCATGCCCTTGCCCGCCGACAGGTGACCGACGATCGGGTCGCCCGGAATCGGCGTGCAGCACTTGGCATAGCTGAGCACCAGGCCTTCGGTGCCGCGGATGGCCAGCGGCCCCTCGGGGCTGGGCAGCTGCTCGCCGCCATCGGTCGCCAGCAGGCGTCGAGCCACCACATAGGCCATGCGGTTGCCCAGGCCGATGTCTTCGAGCAGGTCTTCGATGAGTTCCAGGCGGTACTCGGCCAGCATCGCCTGAATGCGCTCGGCGGGGATCGTGTCCAGAGCGCTGTCGAAACCATTGAGCACCTTGTTGAGCAGGCGTTCGCCAAGGTTCACCGACTCGGAGCGGCGCTGCAGCTTCAGGGCGTGGCGAATGTGCGTGCGGGCCTTGCCGGTGACCACGAAGTTGAGCCAGGCCGGGTTGGGCCTGGCGCCGGGCGCGCTGACGATTTCCACCGTCGAGCCGCTCTGCAGCGGCTCGGAGAGCGGAGCCAGGCGTCGGTTGATGCGGCAGGCAATGCAGCTGTTGCCCACGTCGGTGTGCACCGCATAGGCGAAGTCCACCGCGGTGGAGCCTTTGGGCAGCTCCATGATGCGACCCTTGGGGGTGAACACGTAGACCTCGTCCGGAAACAGGTCGATCTTCACGCTCTCGATGAATTCCAGCGAGTTGCCGGCACGTTGCTGCATTTCCAGCACGCCCTTGACCCACTGGCGGGCACGGGCATGGGTGCCCTTGGGCTGTTCGTCGTCGCTGGACTTGTACAGCCAATGGGCAGCGATGCCGTTGTTGGCCATCTCTTCCATTTCACGGGTGCGGATCTGGATCTCGATGGGCACGCCGTGCATGCCGAACAGGGTGGTGTGCAGCGACTGGTAGCCATTGGCCTTGGGGATCGCGATGTAGTCCTTGAAGCGACCCGGCAGCGGCTTGTACAGGTTGTGCACGGCGCCCAGCACGCGGTAGCAGGTGTCGACCTTGTCGACCACGATGCGGAACGCATACACATCCATGATCTCGTTGAAGGCACGACGCTTGCCGCGCATCTTCTTGTAGATGCCATAGATGTGTTTCTGCCGCCCGCTGACATCGCCCTCGATGCCATCCACCGACAGGCAATGGGCCAGGGACTGCTCGATCTTGTTGACCAGCTCCTTGCGATTGCCCCGGGCGCGCTTGACGGCCTGGTAGATACGCGCCGAGCGCATCGGGTACATGGCCTTGAAGCCCAGGTCCTCGAATTCGACGCGCACGTTGTGCATGCCCAGGCGGTTGGCGATGGGCGCGTAGATCTCCAGGGTTTCCTTGGCGATGCGCCGGCGCTTTTCACCGGACAGCACCTCGAGGGTGCGCATGTTGTGCAGGCGGTCGGCCAACTTGACCAGAATGACGCGGATATCCCGGGCCATGGCCATGGCCATTTTCTGGAAGTTTTCCGCTTGGGCCTCGGCCTTGGTCTCGAAGTTCATCTGGGTCAGCTTGCTGACCCCGTCGACCAGATCGGCCACGGTTTCGCCGAACTGGGCACTGAGTGCTTCCTTGGCGATACCGGTGTCTTCGATCACATCGTGCAGCATGGCCGCCATCAGGCTCTGATGGTCCATGTGCATGTCGGCGAGAATGCCTGCCACCGCCAGCGGATGCGTGACGTAGGCTTCACCGCTGCGACGGCGTTGGCCGTCGTGGGCTTGTTCGGCGTAGAAGTACGCTCGGCGGACCAGGTTGACCTGTTCCTTGCCGAGGTAGGTCGACAGGCGATCGGCGAGGGCGTCTATGCTCGGCAAGGGAAAACCTCCTGCCGATGTGGGATAGAACCTCGCGCCGTACAGCGTCGACCGGGCATGGACTCAGACGGCCTCGTTGGCCTCGTCTTCGAACGCTGCGAAGAGGGGCTCGTCTTCAACGATTTCAGCTTCAGCGATAGCAGCATAGTCGATCAGGCCTTCGGCGATTTCACGCAGGGCTACCACGGTAGGCTTGTCATTTTCCCACGCCACTTTCGGCTCTTTGCCGCCGGTCGCCAGTTGGCGAGCGCGTTTGGTGGAGAGCATGACCAGCTCGAAACGGTTATCCACGTGTTCTAGGCAGTCTTCAACGGTTACGCGGGCCATGGTCTTCCTCGTAGCAAATGCGATTATGCGCGCAGCCCGGATGGGCGAGCGGACTAGACAGTTTAAAAAATCACCAGCGTTTAGGGAAGCTTTGTTTTCAGGCAAGCAGCTCGGCCAGCAAATTGCCGTGCCTTTGCTGCTGCGCCTGCTGCTGGAGGCGGTTGGCGCGAAACACCGCTTTCAGGTCTTCCAGGGCCGAGGCGAAGTCGTCGTTGATGATCAGGTAATCGTATTCCACATAGTGGCTCATCTCGCTGACCGCTTCGCGCATGCGCGTCTCGATGATCTCGTCGCTGTCGGTGCCGCGGTTGGTCAGGCGCTGGCGCAGCGCCAGTTGCGAAGGCGGCAGAATGAAGATCGAGCGCGCCCCTGGCATCAGCCGACGCACCTGCTCGGCGCCTTGCCAGTCGATTTCCAGGATCAGGTCGTGGCCTTCGTCGAGCGTCTGCTGCAGGTGGCTCTGGGACGTGCCGTAGAGGTTGCCGAACACTTCGGCCTGCTCCAGGAAATCGCCATGGCCGATCATGTCTATGAAGGTTTCGCGGTCGACGAAGTGGTAGTTCACGCCGCAGGCTTCGCCTGGCCGCATGGCGCGGGTGGTGTGCGAGACCGAGACGCGAATGGACGGCTGGGCGTCGATCAGGGCCTTGACCAGGCTGGTCTTGCCAGCGCCCGAAGGCGCCGAAACGATGTACAGGGTGCCGGTGCTGTGGTTCATGACGGGTTGGCCTTACTCAATGTTCTGCACTTGTTCACGCATCTGCTCGATCAACACCTTGAGGTTGACGGCAGCCTGCGTACTACGTGGGTCGAAGGCTTTGGAGCCCAGGGTGTTGGCTTCGCGGTTGAGTTCCTGCATGAGGAAATCCAGGCGCCGGCCGGCGGCGCCGCCGGCCTTGAGCACGCGACGCACTTCGGTAACGTGGGTGGCGAGGCGATCGAGCTCTTCGGCCACGTCGCTTTTCTGCGCCAACAGGACCATTTCCTGCTCCAGGCGCTGCGGATCGAGTTCGACCTGCAGGTCGGCGCAGCGATCGAGGATCTTCTGCCGTTGCGTGCTGAGCATCTGCGGTACCAGGCTGCGCAGGGTGGCGACCTCGCTGCTCATGGCATCGAGCCGGTCGTTGATCAGTCGGGCCAGTTCGGCGCCTTCGCGCACGCGGCCATTCTTCAGCTCGGCCAGCGCCTGAGCGAACAATTCGTTGGCCGCCATGCTCAAGGCCTGCGGATCGCTGGCATCGGCCACCAGCACGCCAGGCCAGGCCAGCACTTCCAGCGGGTTGAGTGGCGCAGGCTGCTTGATCAAGCCGGCGATGGTCTCGGCGGCGGCTATCAGTTGGGTGGCGCGTTCACGATCGACCTGCAGGGGCTGGCCGCCGGTTTCCTCGGTGTAGCGCAGGGTGCATTCGACCTTGCCGCGCGAGAGTCCCTGGCGCAGTGCTTCGCGCACCGAGCCTTCGAGGTCGCGCAGGGCCTCGGGCAGGCGCAGGTGCGGTTCCAGGTAGCGGTGATTGACCGAGCGCAGCTCCCAGCTCAGGGTGCCCTGGGCCGCGGCGCGTTCGCAGCGGGCGAAGGCGGTCATGCTGTGCACCATGGGGGGGAAACCTCGCAGGCGGTGGAGGATGAATCGAGGCGCAGGATTGTAGCGCAACCTGGCGCTGGCTCCCAATGCTGCCTTGTCCATCCCCGTATGGCATTGCACACACTGTGGCAGCGGGGCGGGCGGTGAGCCCTGTGCCGGCGCAGAGGCCATCTGCAATGTCCCGCTCCGACCCCGCGCGGGCAATTCGTGGTCGGACGCCCTATAATGCCCGTCAGATTTGAGTCCAGTACAGGTATCCCGATGAAACGTCCAAGTGGTCGCGCCGCCGATCAGCTCCGCTCGATCCGCATCACTCGCAACTACACCAAGCACGCCGAAGGGTCGGTGCTGGTAGAGTTCGGCGACACCAAGGTGATCTGCACCGTCAGCGTCGAAAACGGCGTTCCGCGCTTCCTCAAAGGCCAGGGCCAAGGCTGGCTGACCGCCGAATACGGCATGCTGCCACGCGCCACCGGCGACCGTAACCAGCGTGAGGCGAGCCGTGGCAAGCAAGGCGGTCGCACCCTGGAAATCCAGCGCCTGATCGGCCGTTCGCTGCGCGCAGCGCTCGACATGAGCAAGCTGGGCGACATCACCCTCTACGTCGATTGCGATGTGATCCAGGCTGATGGCGGTACCCGTACCGCGTCCATTACCGGTGCCATGGTGGCGTTGGTCGATGCCTTGAAAATGGTCAAGAAGCGCGGCGGCCTGAAAGGCGGCGATCCGCTCAAGCAGATGATCGCTGCAGTATCGGTGGGCATGTATCAGGGCGAGCCGGTCCTGGACCTGGACTACCTGGAAGACTCCGCCGCCGAGACCGACCTCAACGTGGTGATGACCAGCACCGGTGGTTTCATCGAAGTGCAGGGCACCGCCGAAGGCGCGCCGTTCCAGCCCGCCGAGCTGAACGCCATGCTGGCGCTGGCTCAGCACGGCATGGAAGAAATCTTCGCCTTGCAGAAAGTCGCCCTGGGCGAGTGATGCAAACCTCTGTGGGGGGGCAGGCTCTCTCCAGGGGCGAGCTTTCTGTGGGAGCGGGGCGGGCGGCGAGCCCTCTGCCCGCCCCGCTCCCACAGTGTTTCAAGCTCTGCAAGAAGCAAACAAAAAAGCCGACCTCGAGGGGTCGGCTTTTTTGTGCCTGGCGATCAGATCGTCAGGGTCCAGTCGTAGTCCACGATCAGTGGCGCATGCTGGGAAAAACGCGGCTGGCGCGGCAGGCGCGCGCTGCGCACGAAACGGCGCAGGCCAGGTGTGAGCAGCTGGTAGTCGAAGCGCCAGCCCAGGTTGAGCATCTCGGCCTGTTCGTTGTCGGGCCACCAGCTGTACTGGTCGCCTTCGCGGCTGACTTCGCGCAGTGCGTCGACGTAACCCATGTTGCCGACGATTTCGTCCATCCAAGCGCGCTCGGGTGCCAGGAAACCCGGCGACTGCTGGCTGTCGCGCCAGTTCTTGATGTCGAGTTTCTGTTGCGCTACATACAGCGAGCCACAGTAGATGTATTCGCGACGCTTGCGCCGTTGCTTGTCCAGGTACTTGCCGAAGTCGTCCATGAGCTTGAACTTCTGGTTCAAGTCTTCATCGCCGTTCATGCCCGAGGGCAACAGCAGGGTGGCAATACTGAGCTTGTCGAAATCTGCCTGCAGATAACGCCCGTAGCGGTCGGCTGTCTCGAAACCCAGCCCACTGATGACCGCCTTGGGTTGCAACCGCGAGTACAGCGCCACGCCGCCTTGGGCGGGCACTTCGGCATCGCATGCATAAAGGAAGTAGCCGTCCAGTTGGAAGGCGGCGTCGTCCAGTTCAAAGGCGGAAGCACGGGTGTCCTGCAAGCAGATGACGTCGGCATTCTGGGCCTGCAGCCAACTGAGCAACCCGCGCTCGACTGCCGCCTGAATACCATTGACGTTCACACTGATGATCCGCATACATGGCCCCAAAAATCTTGTGCGTGTATGATACCCGAGCTCTACCTAATTAGCTAAATCCGTGGTATCCGGGACTTTTTCGATGCAGGCCTATCAGCGCGACTTCATTCGTTTTGCCATTGATCGAGGCGTTCTGCGTTTCGGCGAATTCACCCTGAAATCAGGGCGTACCAGCCCTTATTTCTTCAATGCCGGCCTGTTCAATACCGGTGCCGCACTGGCCGAACTGGCGCGCTATTATGCCGCAGCCATCGTTGACAGCGGCATTGCCTTCGACGTGTTGTTCGGCCCTGCCTACAAGGGTATTCCCCTGGCGGCCGCCACTTCCGTGCAACTGGCCGAAAGGCACCAGCTGGACGTGCCCTGGTGCTTCAATCGCAAGGAAGCCAAGGCGCACGGCGAAGGTGGCAGCCTGGTCGGCTCGCCGTTGGCCGGCAACGTGCTGATCATCGACGACGTGATCACCGCCGGTACGGCCATCCGTGAAGTGATGCAGATCATCCAGCAGCAGGGTGCCACTGCTGCTGGAGTCATGATCGCCCTGAATCGCCAGGAGCGTGGCAACGGCGAGCTGTCGGCCATCCAGGAGGTGGAGCGTGACTTCGCCGTGCCGGTGGTCAGTATCGTTTCGCTGAACCAGGTGCTGGAATTTCTCGCCGACGATGCGCAGCTCAAGCAGCATCTGCCGGCGGTCGAAGCCTACCGTGCGCAATACGGTATCTGAGCACGTGCGTCTGCGCCTGGCGGTGGCGGCGATCAGCCTGCTGCCGGTGCTGGCGGCAACGGCGGCCGAGGCGCCGGGCATGCTGCTCTATCGCTACGTCGATAGCCGCGGCGTGACCGTGCTGGATCGCCAGGGCGTGCCCCCGGAGTACGTGGGCAAGGGTTACCAGGTGCTCAACCAGACCGGTCGGGTGGTACAGACGGTGCCGCCTGCTCCTACCGCCGAGGAGCTGCGCCTCAAGCAGCAGGCCGACGCCCAGGCGCAGGCCGATGCACAGCTGCTCGATCGCTACCCATCGCTGGAAGAGCTGGACAAGGCCAGTGCCCGTCGTCGGGCGGAAATCGATGCGCTGATTGCCGTGGCCACGGCGAACGTGAAGACCTTGCAGGGTCAGCAGGCGACATTGCAGGGGCAGGCTGCCGCCCAGGAACGTGCAGGTCAGGAGGTGTCGACGTCGATGCTCGACCAGCTGCGTGATGTGCACGCTCAAGTCGCCGAGCTGCAAACCCGCATCGCCAGGCTGCAGCAATCGCGCAGCGAAGCCGACGCCGGCTTTGCGCAGCAGCGAACCCAACTGGTCAAACTTCTCGAAAATCCCCTGTAGCAGCGGCGCAAGCCGCGTCGGGCCTTACCGCGTTCTGCCTGATGCACCGCATTCATCGCCGACGCGGCTCGCGCCGCTGCTACAGGGGAGCATTCACCGCCGACGCGGCTCGCGCCGCTGCTACGGGGGGGCATTTACCGCCGACGCGGCTCGCGCCGCTGCTACAGGGAGCGTTTGCGGGCGACGCGGCTTGTGCTGCTGTTACAGGGGGTCGGGAATTCTGTAGCAGCGGCGCAAGCCGCGTCGGCGATCGCTGCGGTGCGTTTGGCGCACCGCTGTCGGATCAACCGATTTTCTTGTTGCTGATCAGGGTACCGACACCGCTGTCGGTGAAGATTTCCAGCAACACGGCGTTGGGAACGCGGCCGTCGATGATGTGCGAGGTGGTCACGCCGCCCTGGACCGCTTCCAGTGCGCAGCGGATCTTGGGCAGCATGCCGCCATAAATGGTGCCGTCAGCGATCAGACCGGCGACCTGCTCGGTGGTCAGGCCGGTCAGTACATTGCCTTCCTTGTCCATCAAGCCGGCGATGTTGGTCAGCAGCATCAGCTTCTCGGCCTTGAGCGCCTCGGCCACCTTGCCCGCTACCAGATCGGCGTTGATGTTGTAGGACTCACCGTCCGGGCCGACACCGATAGGCGCGATCACCGGAATGAAATCGCCGTTGACCAGCATGTTCAGCAGATCGGTGTTGACCCCGGTGACTTCCCCGACGTGGCCGATGTCGATGATTTCCGGCTTGGTCATTTCAGGCGTCTGGCGAGTCACCGTGAGCTTGCGCGCGCGGATCAGCTCGGCGTCCTTGCCGGTCAGGCCGATGGCGCTGCCGCCGTGGCGGTTGATCAGGTTGACGATGTCCTTGTTGACCTGGCCACCCAGCACCATCTCCACCACGTCCATGGTCTGCGCATCGGTAACCCGCATGCCGTCGACGAAATGGCTCTCGATGGACAGGCGCTTGAGCAGGTCGCCGATCTGCGGCCCGCCGCCGTGCACCACCACCGGGTTGATGCCGACAGCCTTCATCAACACGATGTCACGGGCGAAACCGGTCTTGAGCTCTTCGCTCTCCATCGCGTTGCCGCCGTACTTGATCACCAGGGTCTTGCCGACGAAGCGGCGGATATAGGGCAGCGCTTCGGACAATACCTTGGCGACGTTGGTGGCGGCATCACGTTCGAGGGTCATGCGGGGCTCCAGTGAAACAAGTGGTCAGAACGGTAGGTGCAGGTCAGGTGCGACTTTCAACAGCTGGGTACGGAAGACGCCCTGGATTCGTTCGAGTTCCTCGGCGTCTTCGGCTTCGAAGCGTGTCACCAGCACCGGCGTGGTGTTGGAGGCACGGACCAGGCCCCAGCCTCTAGGGTAGTCCACGCGCACGCCATCGATGGTGGTGAGCTGCGCGTCGCCCCACTGGGCGCTTTGGTGCAAGGCGTCGATGAGGCCGAATTTGCTGTCTTCGGTCACCGGAATATTCAGCTCGGGCGTGGACACGTCGTCGGCGAATGCAGCGAACACCTCTTCGGCGCTGAGGTTTTCCCGGCTGAGGATTTCCAGCAGTCGCGCGGCGCTGTAGATGCCGTCGTCGAAGCCGAACCAGCGCTCCTTGAAGAAGATGTGCCCGCTCATTTCCCCGGCTACCAGCGCGCCAGTGCGCTTCATCTCTTTCTTGATCAGGGAATGTCCTGTCTTCCACATCACCGGACGCCCGCCGTGCTCCTTGATCAGAGGGCCCAGGCGGCGCGTGCACTTGACGTCGTAGATCACGTCGGCACCGGGATTGCGCGACAGCACATCGCGCGCGAACAGCATCAGCAGGCGATCGGGATGGATGATGCGACCGGTGTTGGTCACAACGCCCACACGGTCGGCGTCGCCATCGAAGGCCAGGCCCAGGTCGGCGCCGCTTTCGTCCACCTTGGCGATCAACGCCTGCAGGTTGGCGGCCTTGCTCGGGTCCGGGTGGTGATTGGGGAAATGCCCGTCGACCTCGCAGAACAGCGGGATGACCTCGCACCCCAGGGCCTGGATCAGTTCCGGGGCTACCACCGCGCCAGCGCCGTTGCCGCAGTCGACCACCACCTTGAGTCGACGGGTGAGCACGATGTCATCGCGGATCTGCGCGACATAGCGCGGCAGGATGTCCACCTGTTCGACACTGCCCTGGCCCTGGCTGAGGTCGTTGTGCAGCAGGCGCTGATGCAATGCCAGGATCTGTTCGTTGGCCAGCGTGTCGCCGGCGATCACCACCTTGAAGCCGTTGTAGTCAGGCGGGTTGTGGCTGCCGGTGAGCATCACCCCGGAACGTCCGGTCAGCACGTGGTTGGCATAGTACAGCGCCGGTGTCGGCACCAGGCCCACGTCGCTGACGTGGCAGCCGGCGTCTACCAGCCCCTGGATCAGCGGCTGCACCAATTCGGGCCCGGACAGGCGTCCGTCCCGGCCGACATTGACGTTGGCCTCGCCCATGGCCAGGCTTTGCGCACCGACGGCACGGCCTACCCAGTAGGCCGTGTCGGCATTCAGGGTACTGCCGACGATGCCGCGGATGTCATAGGCGCGAAAGATCCCGTGGGGCAGCGCCGGTGGCAGGGTGCCCGGGTCGGGGTCAGGCTCCGCCGCGTCGACTTCGAGCATGTCGGTGTCCTGAAAGATCGGATTGGTCCAATTGTCCGCAGCAGGCGCTGGCACAACGGCAGTGCCGTCGGTGGGTTGCGCGCTGCCTTCACGCAGCGACAGCCGCGCCAGGCCCTGTGCCAGGCCGTTGAGTGGCGCCAGGCTGAGGCCGAACGCCTTGACCGCCTTGCCGCCGGACAACTCGTCGAGCAACTGCTCGAGTTGCCGCGCATCGGCCTCGATGCGCGCATACAGCTGGCGCTGGGCAAGACGCACCGCCAGCGCCGCGCAGCCAATGGCAATTGCCGCCGCCAGCATCATCAGGCCCAGCGAACTCCAGGCGAAGGGCGGTTGGAACAATGGCCCCGGGCTGAATTCCAGGCGCCAGTTGGGGTTGGAGGTCGCATACGGATAGCGTGTGGCAGACGCGTTGCTGCCTTGCTCGACCAGCAGTTGCGGTGGGCTGCCCAGTACGCTTTGCTGCAGGCGCAACTGGCCGAACTCGGCGTCGGGCAATGCCAGCGCCTTGACCAGTGGCTGCATGTCGAACCCCAGCAGCAGTGTGCCCAGCACGGGTGACTGCGGGCCTTGCTGGACGGCCGCGACGGTGTAGATCCACCAGCGTCCGTTGACCTTGTAGGCTTCAGGCGGGGTGGCAACACCGCGTTCGGCGCGGCTGAGCATGTCCAGTACGGCAAAATTGATCGGGGCCGCGCCCTGCTGGTCGACCTTGGCCTGTCCCGGCAGGTTCAGGCGCACGCCTTGCAGGCCGTCGATCAACGGCACTGCATTGGCGGCCTGGGCGATACCTGCGGGGTCCTGGCTGGCCAGCGCGGCCATGAGTGCAGGTGAATGGGCCAGGGCGGCCGCCTGGCCGGCCTGACGCGCGATCGCAGCGTCCAGGCCCGCGGTGAAAGGCGCGGCGGCACTCGCCTCGGCGTTCTGGAAGGCGCGGCCGGCCAGCGGTGCAACCACCAGAAACCAGATCAGCAGCAGGGCGGCAAGCACCCCGGCAATGGCGAGCAGCAACGCCTGGTTGCCGGCGTTGGGCCGTGCGTTCGAAGCCTGGCCGTGCTCGGCCGTCTTGGCATTGCGAGGAAATCCTTTCACCTGTCATCTCCGCATTGAACGCGTTGGAACGGCATGGTCTCGCCACGGCCGCCTGCTCTGCATGGCCGTTTACTGGGTGCCGGAGTGACCGAAACCGCCGGTCCCGCGCTGGCTTTCGTCGAAGCTTTCGACCAGCTCGAAATGGGCTTGCACCACCGGTACCAATACCAGTTGGGCGATGCGCTCGCCCACTGTCAGGGTGAACTCGGTGTGGCCACGGTTCCAGCACGAAACCATCAGTTCGCCCTGGTAATCGGAGTCGATCAGGCCGACCAGATTACCCAGCACGATGCCATGCTTGTGGCCCAGGCCCGAGCGCGGCAGGATCAGCGCCGCCAGGGCCGGATCACCGATGTAGATCGACAGGCCGGTAGGAATCAGCAAGGTCTGCCCAGGTGCCAGCAGTGTGTCTTGCTGCAACATGGCGCGCAGGTCCAGGCCGGCGGAGCCGGGTGTGGCGTAGTGCGGCAGCGGGAAGTCCCGGCCCAGGCGTGGGTCGAGGATTTTGGCTTGAAGGGCGTGCATGAATGTCGTTAAACCTGATCGAGGCGCTTGGCGATGAAGGAAACCAGCTGGCGGGCGATCTTGCCCTTGCTGGTCTGGGCGAAAGCAGTGGTCTGCAGCTGGCGGTCGATCACGCTGCAGGCGTTTTCTTCGCTGTTGAAACCGATGCTGGGGTTGGCGACGTCGTTGGCCACGATCAAATCCAGGTTCTTGTCCTGGAGCTTGCGCGCGGCATAGTCGAGCAGGTGTTCGGTTTCGGCGGCGAAGCCGACGCTGAAAGGGCGATCGGCGCGGCCGGCGATGGTCGCCAGGATGTCCGGGTTGCGTACCATCTGCAGCAGCAGGCCGTCACCGCTGGCCGGGTCTTTCTTGAGCTTCTGCGCGGCCACCACTTCGGGGCGGTAGTCGGCCACGGCGGCGGATGCGATGAACACGTCGCAGGGCATGCCGGCTTCGCAGGCAGCGAGCATGTCGCGTGCGCTGACCACATCGATGCGCGTCACGCGGTCGGGCGTGGGCAGGTGCACCGGGCCACAGATCAAGGTGACGCGAGCGCCGGCCTCGACGGCCGCTTCGGCCAGGGCAAAGCCCATCTTGCCGGAGCTGTGGTTGGTGATGTAGCGCACCGGATCGATGTTTTCCTGGGTCGGGCCGGCGGTGATCAGCACGTGCTTGCCGGTCAAGGCCAGGTGCTCGAAGCAGTCGGCCGCGCACAGCGCAAGCTCGGTGGCTTCGAGCATGCGGCCCAGGCCGATGTCGCCACAGGCCTGGCTACCCGCAGCCGGGCCGAAGACTTTCAGGCCACGGCTGCGCAGCAGGTGCAGGTTGTCCTGGGTGGCCGGATCGCGCCACATGGCCTGGTTCATGGCCGGCGCGATGGCCACGGTGGCATCGGTAGCCAGTACCAGCGTGGTCAGCAGGTCGTTGGCCATGCCCTGCGCCAGGCGCGCCATCAGGTCGGCAGTGGCGGGGGCGATGAGCACCAGGTCGGCCCATTTGGCCAGCTCGATATGGCCCATGGCGGCTTCGGCCGCGGGGTCCAGCAGGTCCATGTGTACCGGGTGGCCGGAAAGCGCCTGCAGCGTCAGCGGCGTGATGAACTCGCTGCCGCCCTTGGTCATTACCACGCGTACTTCGGCACCCTGCTCCAGAAGCCTACGTACCAGCTCGGCGCTCTTGTAGGCGGCAATGCCGCCGCCGACGCCCAGAATGATGCGTTTTCGATACAGCCGCTGCATAGGCCTGCCTTTATCATCTGGTAATAACACCACGGTGAAACCGCCTCCCGGGGCCGGGTCGCCGTGCAAAAAGTTGCGCTAAGATAGCACAGCGCTCGCTATGGAACAGCGAGGCTCACAGACAGGGAGTGGGGATGAGTATTCGCGATTGGCCCGAGGCCGAGCGGCCACGTGAGCGCCTGCTGGCGCATGGTCCGGGCAGTCTTTCCGATGGCGAGCTGCTGGCGATATTCCTGCGTACCGGCGTGGCCGGGCACAGCGCCGTGGACGTGGCGCGCAACCTGCTGATCCGCTTCGGCGGCCTGCGGGCCCTGCTCGAGGCCGACCAGAAAACCTTCAGCCAGCACTTCGGCATGGGGCCTGCCAAATACGCCCAGCTGCAGGCCTCCATCGAGATGAACCGCCGCTACATGGCCGAGCGGCTGAACCGCGGACCGGCCATGGAAGATCCCGAGTCGGTGCGCCGCTACCTCAAGGCCAAGCTGCGCCATGAGCGCCAGGAAGTGTTCGGTTGCCTGTTCCTGGACACCAAGCACCAGCCGTTGGGTTTCGAGGTGCTGTTTCGCGGCACCATCGACAGCGCGGCGGTGTATCCGCGCGAAGTGGTCAAGCGGGCCATAGCCATGAACGCCGCGGCGCTGATCCTGACGCACAATCACCCTTCAGGAAACCCGACCCCGAGCCAGGCCGACCGCGCGCTGACCCAGCGCCTCAAGGAATCGCTGGCGCTGGTCGACGTGCGCGTGCTCGATCACATCATCATCGGCGAAGGCGAGCCGCTGTCGATGGTCGAGCATGGCTGGATGTGAGTGGCCTCGCTGCGTCCTATTTACCCACAGACACCTTGGAAAAGTCCTGCCGGCCGAACGGGCTGACGCTGTACCCCTCGACGCCCTTGCGGGCCAGCACGGCCGCCGTCGGGTGTGCCAGTGGCAGCCACAGCGCCTGCTGCTGGATCTGCATCTGGGCCTGGTGGTACAGCTTGCTGCGTTGGGCCTGGTCGGTCACCGCCTTGCCATCACTGATCAGCTTGTCCAGGGTCTTGTCGCAATAGCGCGCGAAGTTGGTCCCGGACTGTACCGCCGCGCAGGAAAACTGCGGCGTCAGGAAGTTGTCCGGATCACCGTTGTCGCCAGCCCAGCCCATGAACAACAGGTCATGCTCACCGGCCTTGGCGCGACGGATCAGCTCGCCCCATTCGATCACGCGGATTTCGGCCTTGATGCCGACCTTGGCCAGGTCCGCCTGCAGCAGCTGCGCTCCCAGGCTGGGGTTGGGGTTGAGCAGGCTGCCCGATGGGCGGGTCCAGATGGTAGTGTTGAAGCCGTCCTTCAGGCCGGCCTTGGCCAGCAATTCACGCGCCTTGGCGGTGTCCTGCCGGTAACCCGGCAGGTCCCGCGCATAGCTCCAGGTATTGGGCGGGTAGGGCCCATTGGCCGCCTCCGCAGTGCCCTCGAACACGGCCTTGAGGTAGCTGTCCTTGTCGAACGCCAGGTTGATCGCCTGGCGCACTTCAGGCTTGTCCAGCGGCGGGTGCTGGCTGTTGATGGCCAGGAACGCGGTCATGAAGGCTTCGGTCTTGATCACCTGAAGGCTCTTGTCGTCGGCGGCTGCGGCAATGTCCAGCGGCTTGGGCGAGAGGGTCAGTTGGCACTCGTTGCGCCGCAGCTTCTGCAGGCGCACGTTGGCGTCCGGGGTGATGGCAAACAGCAGCGGGTCGACCGCAGGTTTGCCGGCGAAGTAATCCGGGTTGGCCTTGTAGCGCACCACGGCGTCCTTCTCGAAGCGTACGAAGATGAACGGACCGCTGCCGATCGGCTGGCTGTTGAGTTTTTCCGGAGTACCGGCCTGCATCAGTTGCTCGGCGTATTGCGCCGAATAGATCGAGGCGAAGCCCATGCTCAAGGTCGCCAGGAACGTCGCATCGGGATGATCCAGGGTAAACCGGACGGTCAGCGGATCAGGCGCCTCGATCTTCTTGATCAGACTCGGCAGCTGCATCGACTGGGCGTGCGGAAAGCCACTCTGCGCGACCTTGTGCCAGGGGTTGGCCGGGTCGAGCATGCGCTGGAAGCTGAACAGCACGTCCTGCGCATTCAGCTCGCGGTCGGGCTTGAAGTACGAGGTGCCGTGGAACTTGACGCCGGGGTGCAGCTTGAACGTGTAGGTCAGGCCATCGGCCGATACGGCCCAGCTGTCCGCCAGGCTGGGAACGACCTTGCCGGCCTTGGCATCGAACTCCACCAGGCGGTTCATCAGCACGTCGGCCGACGCGTTGGTGGTGGTCAGGGAATTGTACTGGACCACGTCGAAGCCTTCGGGGCTGGCCTCGGTACAGACTGTCAGCGGCGCGGCATGAACCAGCGCAGAGGCAAACAGGGGAGCAAGCAAGAACGGCAAAGTCGCAAGACGCATGGTGTGTTCCTTGGCGTGTCGAGGGCCCATCTGCCTATGCAGTCTGGAGAAAAGTCCTACCCTAGAGATGTCCGGCAGCGTTGACTATCCCTAAATCGTTTTTTTGCGCGACGAGTGGTCGTGCCGCAGCACGCCCGCCACTGCTGCGCGTGAGCCAGTAGCTGTGTTGCGCGACACATTGATTGTGCATCTGCAGTTGTTGCGCCAAAGGCTTTCTGGTATAAAGCAGCGCTCTTTTCTAGGGCCCTGTTCCTCTGCCTTTACGGTGAGGTGGGTAAGACCCTGAAGAAACGCGGCGCCGTGCGCCAAATGACTGAAAGATAAGCGGCCAACCCATGCCGGGTTGGGCATGTGGTTTTAGAGGGCTGAGGCATGTCGAGAGTCTGTCAAGTTACCGGTAAGGGTCCGGTGACTGGGAATAACATTTCCCACGCAAACAACAAAACCCGTCGTCGTTTCCTGCCGAACCTGCAGCATCACCGCTTCTGGGTTGAAGAAGAGAAACGTTTTGTGCGTCTGCGCGTATCCGCCAAGGGCATGCGTATCATCGACAAGCGTGGCATCACTGTCGTGCTGGCCGAAATCCGTCGCGATGGCGGCAAGGTTTAAGGGAGCTTTATCATGCGTGAATTGATTCGTTTGATCTCGAGCGCCGGTACTGGTCACTTCTACACTACCGACAAGAACAAGCGTACTACTCCGGACAAGATCGAGATCAAGAAATTTGATCCGGTTGTTCGCAAGCACGTGATGTACAAGGAAGGCAAAATCAAGTAATTGATTTTGGCGACCAGAAAAAGGCCCGTATCGAAAGATGCGGGCCTTTTTTTTGGTGTGAATTCTGGATCGCGGGGGTGCTTTCGCGGGTAGAACCCGCTCCCACAGGTGCACTCGCTCTTACAGGGGGTGTGTGGAGCAGCCTTAATCCTTGGCTTCGAACACCACGTAGATCTTGCGGCAGGCTTCCAGTACTTCCCAAGTGCCACTGAAACCGGCGGGGATCACGAAGCGGTCGCCGGCGCGCAGCGTCTTGCCGTTGCCCTGGCTGTCGCGCAACACGGAGACGCCCTGCACGATTTCGCAGTATTCATGCTCGGTATAGTTGACTGTCCATTGCCCTACCTGGCCTTCCCATACCCCCGCGTTCATCTGCCCGCAGGGGCTCTGGTAGTGGTTGAACAGTGTCTGTTCGGGGTCGCCGCCAAGGATCTTCTCGGGCGCAGGCCGGTAGCGTTCCGGGGCGACGCTGTGTTGAGCAAAATCGACGATGCTGGTGATGTTCATGCAGGAAACCCCTCGCTTGTTGGATAAAACGCACATCCGTGGGCCTCTGTGCGCCAAGTGTCAAATATATTGAAAAGCGTCACACCGGTGGTTTAGGGTGGTTCGATGTCATCCCGTCCAGCCTTGCACGGCCGGGCTTTGCATTCAATCACAGGAGATCCGTATGACCACTCTGACTCGCGCTGACTGGGAACAACGTGCCCAGCAGCTGAAGATCGAAGGGCGCGCGTTCATCGACGGCGAATACACCGACGCCGTGTCGGGCCAGACCTTCGAATGCGTAAGCCCCGTCGATGGCCGGCTGTTGGCCCAGGTGGCCAGCTGCGACGCTGCCGATGCCCAGCGAGCGGTCGAGAATGCCCGCGCCACGTTCGACTCCGGCGTCTGGGCCAAGGCGGCACCGGCCAAGCGCAAGGCCACCCTGATTCGTTTCGCCAGCCTGCTGCGGGAAAATGCCGAAGAGCTCGCGCTTCTGGAAACATTGGACATGGGCAAGCCGATCAGCGATTCGCTGAACATCGACGTGCCTGGTTCGGCCAATGCCCTGGCCTGGAGCGGCGAGGCCATCGACAAGGTCTACGACGAAGTCGCCCCGACCCCGCACGATCAGCTCGGCCTGGTCACCCGCGAAGCCGTGGGCGTGGTCGCCGCAGTGGTGCCGTGGAACTTCCCGCTGATGATGGCCTGCTGGAAACTGGGGCCGGCCCTGGCCACGGGCAACTCGGTGATTCTCAAGCCTTCGGAAAAATCTCCGCTGACGGCCATTCGCATCGCCCAGCTGGCGATCGAGGCGGGCATTCCCAAAGGTGTGCTCAACGTGCTCCCGGGCCACGGCCACACGGTGGGCAAGGCGCTGGCTCTGCACATGGACGTGGACACCGTGGTGTTCACCGGCTCGACCAGGATCGCCAAGCAACTGATGATCTACGCTGGCGAGTCGAACATGAAGCGCGTCTGGCTGGAAGCAGGTGGCAAGAGCCCCAACATCGTGTTCGCCGATGCGCCGGACCTGCAGGCCGCGGCCGATTCGGCAGCCAGTGCCATTGCCTTCAACCAAGGCGAAGTCTGTACGGCCGGTTCACGCCTGCTGGTGGAACGTTCGGTCAAGGAGCGCTTTCTGCCGATGGTGGTCGAGGCGCTCAAGGGTTGGAAACCCGGCAACCCGCTGGACCCGGCGACCAACGTCGGTGCGCTGGTGGACACCCAGCAGATGAACACCGTGCTGTCGTACATTGCGGCCGGTCAGGAAGGCGGCGCAACGCTGCTGGTGGGCGGCAAGCGCATCCTCGAGGAAACCGGCGGCACTTACGTAGAACCGACCATTTTCGATGGCGTGACCAATGCCATGAAGATCGCCCAGGAAGAGATTTTCGGGCCGGTATTGTCGGTGCTTACCTTCGATACTGCCGAGGAGGCCGTGCGCATCGCCAACGACAGCGCCTATGGCCTGGCCGCCGCGGTATGGACGGCGGACATCTCCAAGGCGCACCTGACGGCCAAGGCGTTGCGTGCCGGCAGTGTGTGGGTCAATCAGTACGATGGTGGCGACATGACCGCGCCGTTCGGTGGTTTCAAGCAGTCGGGCAACGGCCGTGACAAGTCGCTGCACGCGTTCGACAAATACACCGAATTGAAGGCCACCTGGATCAAGCTCTGATCCATCGCCAGGGGGGCTGGGGAATCAAAGCATCTTTTCCAGCCCCACTGCCTCGCTGAACCATGCGTTCAGCCTTCGCCACCAGTCACCCGGCTCGCGGTAGAGGGTATGCATCTGCTGGTGGTCCTCGGTGTCCCATACCACCTGGCCATTTTCCAGGCGCACCTGATAGCTGCGCGCAGGCGACATGCCCTCATGGGCCAGGTGGCGCATCTGCGCTGCCAGTTCCGGGCTGTCGACCAGCACCCCGACCTCGGTATTCCACAACACCGAACGCGGATCGAAATTGAACGAGCCGATGAAGGATTTGCGCGCATCGAAGATCATCGCCTTGCTGTGCAGGCTGGAATCGGAACTGCCGGTGAAACTCAGGGACACGTCGCCATCGTCACCTGGCTGGCGACGCAGTTCGAACAGCTTCACGCCATGTTCGAGCAACGCCTTGCGGTAGGGCACGTACCCGCCGTGTACTGCGGGCACATCGGTGGCTTCCAGTGAATTGGTCAACAGGCTGACGTCGACCCCGGCGTCGGCGCGCCCGGTGAGGTAGTCGCGGCCAGCCTCGCCCGGTACGAAATAGGCAGAGATCAACATCAGTTCATGCTTGACCCGGGTCAGCTCAGGCGCGAGCTGGGTAGTCAGCAGCAGGTGCGGGTCGGGCTCGCCGCGGGCCAGCACCTTGGTAGGTGCATCCCACAGCGCCTGGCCCCAGGCCCAGATCAGTTGCTGCCGCCAGATGTCCATCTGTGGCGCGCTCTGATAGGTCATCAGGCGTTCGTAGAGAACATGGTGCTGGCGTCTGGATTCAAGCAGCGACTGCTCCAGGCGCACGCGCGTGGACGCCAGGTGCCTGGCCGTGGGAACGGTGAACAGAAAGTTGGCGATCGGCTGGCTCAGCGCACTGTTCCAGTACTGATCGAAGCTGTAGCCCAGTTGCTGGGCCACCGGCCCGAAGCCGAGCAGGTCGATGTCGGTGAAGTTCATGTCCGGCTCGGCGTCGAAGTATTCGTCGCCCAGGTTGCGCCCGCCGACGATGGCCACGCTGTTGTCGGCCAGCCACAGTTTGTTGTGCATGCGCCGGTGTTGCCGCGACAGTTGCAGCAGGCGGCCCACTGCACGCGTGGCGCCGGTGGATCGGCCCAGGTGCGTCGGGTTGAACAGGCGGATCTGGATGTTCTGATGCGCGGCCAGGGTGGCGATGGTCTTGTCCAGGCCATCGCTGGTGGTGTCGTCCAGCAGGATGCGCACGCGCACGCCGCGTTCGGCGGCCTTGAGCAGCTCGTCGACCAGCGCTCGGGTACTGAAACCGTCGTGAACGATGTAGTACTGCAGGTCGAGGCTGCCCTGGGCGTTGCGGATCAATTCGGCGCGTGCGCGAAACGCCTCATCGCTGCTCGACAACAGGCGGAACCCCGATTGTCCGTGGTGGGCCTGTACCTGAGCCTGCACCGACCTGCCGAAGGCCGATTGTTCGGCCGGTAACATCTCGCTGTAGTCCCGCGGCGCGTTCACGCTGGCGCAGCCTTGCAGGGCCAGGATCAAGGTCAACAGCAGCGGTAACAGCCTGGGGCAGGGCAAAGCGATCATCCTTGGCAGAGGGGGAGGCGTGCAGTTCGACCCTGGCAGGCCGTCAAAGGTCAGCATCGGGGTGTGGATTTTCCACCAGCAGTTGCCGTGCGCAGCTGCCCACCGCGCGCACCGCGGCCTCTATCTGCGGCGTGGGCTTGCTGGCGAAGTTCATGCGCAGGCAATTGCGGTATTTGCCCGACGCCGAAAAAATGCTGCCCACGGCGATCTGCACGCCCTGGTCGAGCAGCAGGCGGTTGAGCTTGAGGGTATCGAAGCCGTCGGGCAATTCGACCCACAGCATGAACCCGCCTTGCGGGCGGCTGCAGCGGGTGCCGGCGGGAAAGTAACGAGTGACCCAGTCGATCATCAGGTCGCGGCTGCGCTGGTACTGGGTGCGCATGCGCCGCAGATGCGGTTCGTAGTGGCCGCCCTTGATGAACTCGGCGATGGCCAGCTGCGGCTGTGTCGATGTCGACCCGGTGCCGATGTACTTCATGTGCAGCACCCGTTCCAGGTAGCGGCCCGGGGCGACGAAACCGATCCGCAGACCCGGCGCCAGGGTCTTGGAGAACGAACTGCACAACAGCACCCGGCCGTCTTCGTCGAACGACTTGATCGTGCGCGGACGTGGGTAGCTGAAGGCCAGGTCGCCATACACATCGTCCTCGATGATCGCCACGTCGAAGCGCTGGGCGAGCGTCAGCAGCGCGCGCTTGCGGGCTTCGGGCATGACGTAGCCCAATGGGTTGTTGCAGTTGGGCGTCAGCTGTATGGCCTTGATCGGCCACTGCTCCAATGCCAGTTCAAGCGCCTGCAGGCTGATGCCGGTCAGCGGGTCGGTGGGGATTTCCAGAGCCTTCATGCCCAGGCCCTTGAGCGTCTGCATGGCGCCGAAGAAGCTCGGCGAGTCCACGGCGACGATATCGCCGGGTTCGCAGATGGCGCGCACGCTGGCCGACAGCGCCTCGTGGCAGCCGGTGGTGACCACCAGTTCGCCAATGCTCAACTGGCAACCGGCGTCCACCAGCAACCGGGCGATCTGCTCGCGCAGGGCCTGGGTGCCATACAGCGAATCGTAGTACAGGCCTGGCATGGCCTGGTGTCGGCTCAGGCGGGCCAGCTCGCGCAGCAGGGGACGCAGGGTCGGGCTGCTGACATCGGGCATGCCGCGGCCCAGCTGCACCACGTCATCACGCGGCGCGGCGCGCATCAGTTCGACCACCTGGTCCCACTGCGAGATTTCCACCGGACGCTGCATGGGCCGGCCTACGGCTGGCAGCGCCGGCAGCTCACGGACGGTGGGCACGAAATAGCCGGATTTGGGCCGCGGTGCCGCCAAGCCGTGGTCTTCGAGCTGGCGATAGGCTTGCTGCACGGTGCTCAGGCTGACGCCGTGCTCGATGCTCAGGGCGCGCACCGAGGGCAGTCGATCGCCGGGGCGATAGAGGCCCTGTTCGATGCGCCGAGTGAGCAGCTGGGCGAGGTTCATGTACAGGGTCATAGGGTCGCTCGCGCGGGTAACCATACAGATGCGCCCAAAATACAGCATTCAGACCGGCAGGTCAGCTGGCTGTATGGAAAACATAAGCCCTTTTTGAATCTGTATGAGATGCCCTCGGCTGCGGCACCATGGCCTTGCTGTCCAAACACTTCAAGGAGAACGGCCATGAACGGCTTGACCGATGTACGTCTGCTGCTGCGCACCGAAGAATTGCTGGAAGAGCCGAGGCTGCGCCCCTGCGCCGAGCGCGCACCGGCAGACCTGGGACGTTGGGCGCTGATGCTGCATCGCCTGCGCACACGGCCAGCCTTGCTGGAACTGGACAAGGACCAGTTGCGCGATATCGGCCTGGATGCGCAGCAGGCGCGTAGCGAAGGCTTGAAGCCGTTCTGGCGCCTGTAGTCGTGCGAGTTCCTGGCGGCTGCAGCGTTCGCAGCGCTAGCCCAGTTCCTTGAACCGGTGCCAGAGCATGCCCAGCGCCAGCAGCGGCGAGCGCAGGTGGCGACCGCCGGGAAAGGTCATGTGCGGCACCTTGGCGAACAGGTCGAAACCACGGCTGGCCTGGCCGCTGATGGCCTCGCCAAGCAGCTTGCCGGCCAGGTGGGTAACGTTCAGGCCGTGCCCGGAGTATGCCTGGGCATAGAACACGTTGGGCTGTTCCTTGAGTCGGCCGATCTGCGGCAAACGGTTGGCGCCGATGCCGATCATGCCGCCCCACTGATAGTCGATGCGCACATCCGCCAGTTGCGGGAACACCTCGAGCATCTTCGGCCGCATGTACTGGGCGATATCCTTCGGGTCACGCCCTGAATAGTGACAGGCACCGCCGAACAGCAAGCGCCGATCGGCAGACAATCGGTAGTAGTCGACCGTCACGCGCTGGTCGCACACCGCCGTGTTGCGCGGCAGCAACTGCCGCGCCTGCTCGGCATCCAGCGGCTCGGTGGCGATGATATAGCTGCCTGCAGGCAGCACCTTGCCGCTCAGCTGTGGGTTGAGATCGTTCAGGTAGGCATTGCAGCCCAGCACCAGGTAGCGTGCCCGTACCTGGCCCTGAGCGCTGTGCACGCGCACCTGCGGGCCATACTCGATGCGTGTCACCCGCGAGTGCTCGAAAAGCTGCACGCCGAGCTGCCGCGCCACCTCGGCTTCGCCCAAGGCCAGGTTCAGCGGATGCAGGTGGCCGGAGCCCATGTCGACCAGGCCGCCGTGGTAGCGATCCGACCCGACCACGCTGCGCATGTCCTGCGCTTCGACGATCTGCAACTCATGCGCGTAGCCCAGGCTGCGCAGCGCCTCGGCTTCTTCCATGAAGCCCTGCAACTGGGCCGGTTTGTTGGCCAGGTCACAGTAGCCCCAGGTCAGGTCGCACTCGATACGATGCTGGTCGATGCGCCGGCGCACGATTTCGACCGCTTCCAGCCCCATCAGGGTCAGGTCGCGCACCCCGTCGTCGCCGATGACCTTGCGGAACTGCTCCAGGCCGTGGCCGACCCCACGAATCAATTGCCCGCCGTTGCGCCCACTGGCGCCCCAGCCGATCTGGTGGGCTTCGAGCAGCGCGACGCTGAGCCCGCGCTGAGCCAGCTCGATGGCGGTGTTGAGCCCGGAGAAACCGCCGCCCACCACGCAGACGTCGACGCTGACCTCACCCAGCAGGGGCGGGTATACCGGCTGCCGGTGCAGGCTGGCGGCGTAGTACGAAGCGGCGTGCTCGGCGTGAGCATTCATGGATAGGGTCCTGATGGCAGTGTGTGGAAAACCTGACGCAGCATAAGCCGGGGTTTCCCATGGCGGCAACCGCGCGGCACAATGGCGCCTTGCCCACCAGGTGACCCGTCATGAGCTGCAACAGCCACAAGCTCCGCTTTCTTCGCGAGCAGATTCCCTCGTTCGAATGCGTGCCGGGCTGCCACGACTGCTGCGGTCCGGTGACCACATCGTCCGAGGAAATGGCCCGGCTGCCGCGCAAGACGGCCGCCGAGCAGGAGGCCGCGATGGCCCGCCTCGACTGTGTGCACCTGGGGCCGCAGGGATGCACGGTGTACGAGGAGCGCCCGCTGATCTGCCGGCTGTTCGGGACCACGCCGACATTGCCGTGCCCCAACGGACGGCGCCCCACCGAGCTGATCGACCCTGCCGTGGAACATCAGGTGCACAAGCTGATCGCCAGTACGCGTCAGGTGCTGGTCTGAAGCGTCTGTGGATCAGTCCGGCACCGGCAGGTTCAGGCTCTCCTTCACTTCTTCCATGACGATGTAGCTCTTGGATTCGCGCACGTGGGGCAGTTTCAGCAGGATATCGCCCAGTAGCTTGCGGTAGGACGCCATCTCCGAGATACGTGCCTTGACCAGGTAGTCGAAGTCACCCGACACCAGATGGCATTCCAGCACATGGGGCAGCTTGAGCACGGCGCGGCGAAACTCTTCGAAGGTGTCGCCCGACTTGTAGTCCAGGCTGATCTCGACGAACACCAGCAGGCTGCCGCGCAGATGCTGCGGATTGAGCCGGGCGTAATAGCCCATGATGATGCCTTCGCGCTCCAGGCGGCGGACTCGCTCGGTGCACGGTGTGGTCGACAGGCCGACCTTCTCGCCCAGTTCGGTGAACGACATGCGCCCGTCGGCCTGCAGGATGCGCAGGATGTTGCGGTCGATCTTGTCGAGTTCGCGTTTGCTCTGGTGCTGGGTACGCACAGGCGATGCCCCTCCGTTAAAGCGCTGATGGCCGAGAATTGTCGCCAAATATAGCCTTGCATACAGTGAAAAGCACTGGCTGGACCTTTTTATACTGCCCACATCTTCGGACCTAACATCTTACGTCAGCGGATTTCCGCGATGAGGGCGACACACATGCGCGTTCTGGTACTCGGTAGTGGTGTGATCGGCACCGTCAGTGCCTATTATCTGGCTCGGCAGGGCATGGATGTGACCGTGGTCGATCGCCAGCCGGCCGTCGCCATGGAAACCAGCTTCGCCAATGCCGGGCAGGTATCGCCGGGCTATGCCTCGCCCTGGGCCGCGCCGGGTGTGCCGCTCAAGGCGATCAAATGGCTGCTGGAACGCCATTCACCGCTGGCGATCAAGCTGACCGGCGATGTCGACCAGTACCTGTGGATGGCGCAGATGCTGCGCAACTGCACCGCCAGCCGCTATGCGGTGAACAAGGAGCGCATGGTGCGCCTGTCCGAGTACAGCCGCGACTGCCTCGACGAGCTGCGCGCGGAAACCGGCATCGCCTACGAAGGCCGCACCCTGGGCACCACTCAGCTGTTCCGTACCCAGGCGCAACTGGACAACGCGGCCAAGGACATCGCCGTTCTGGAACAGTCCGGCGTGCCCTACGAATTGCTCGACCGCGAGGGCATTGCCCGCGTCGAGCCGGCCCTGGCATCGGTGACCGGCATTCTGGCCGGCGCCCTGCGCCTGCCCAACGACCAGACCGGCGATTGCCAGATGTTCACCACCCGCCTGGCGCAGATGGCCAAGGATCTGGGTGTGCAGTTCCGCTTCGGCCAGGCCATCGAGCGCCTGGATTTCGCCGGTGACCGCATCAACGGTGTATGGATCGACGGCAAGCTGGAAACCGCCGACCGCTACGTGCTGGCACTGGGCAGCTATTCGCCGCAGTTGCTCAAGCCATTGGGCATCAAGGCGCCGGTCTACCCGCTCAAGGGCTACTCGCTGACCGTGCCGATCACCCACCCGGCGATGGCGCCGACCTCGACCATTCTCGACGAGAGCTACAAGGTCGCGATCACCCGTTTCGACAACCGTATCCGCGTGGGCGGGATGGCCGAAATCGCCGGTTTCGACCTGAGCCTGAACCCGCGTCGCCGCGAGACCCTGGAAATGATCGTCAATGACCTGTACCCACAGGGGGGGGATCTGGCCCAGGCCAGTTTCTGGACCGGGCTGCGGCCAACCACCCCCGACGGTACGCCGATCGTCGGTGCCACGCCGTTCAAGAACCTGTTTCTCAACACCGGTCACGGCACCCTGGGCTGGACCATGGCGTGCGGCTCGGGGCGCTTGCTTGCCGACCTGATCGCGCGTAAAACGCCGCAGATCAGCGCTGCCGGTCTCGACATATCGCGCTACGGCCAGCCGTACGACACCGTTCGCCGAGGCCAGTCAGCGCCAGCGCACTCGTAAGTTTCACACCTGCTCCTCGCCCGGTTCGGTATACAACCGGGCGACTTCGTCAACTTTTGCACAAGAAGCCCGCCATGCGTCCAGCTCGCGCCTCTATCGACCTTTCGGCCCTGCGCCACAACTATCGCCTGGCGCGTGAAATGAGCGGGGCCAAGGCACTGGCAGTGGTCAAGGCCGACGCCTACGGTCACGGTGCAGTGCGCTGCGCGCAGGCGTTGGAGGGCGAAGCGGACGGGTTCGCCGTGGCCTGCATCGAGGAAGCCCTGCAACTGCGCGCGGCTGGCATCGAGGCACCGGTGTTGCTGCTCGAAGGTTTTTTCGAAGCCAGCGAATTGCCCCTCATCACCGAGCATGGGCTGTGGTGCGTGGTGCACTCGCTGTGGCAGCTCGAAGCCATCGAGCAGGCGCGGTTGAGCCAGCCGCTGCAGGTCTGGCTCAAGCTCGACTCGGGCATGCACCGCGTGGGCCTACACCCCAAGGATTACCAGAGCGCCTATCAGCGCCTGCTGGCCAGCGGCAAGGTGGCCAAGATCGTACTGATGAGCCATTTCGCCCGCGCCGATGAACTGGACTGCCCCAGCAGTACCGAGCAATTGGCGGTATTCGACACGGCGCGCCAAGGCCTGTCAGCCGAAATCAGCCTGCGCAATTCCCCGGCCGTGCTTGGCTGGCCGCAGATCCCCAGCGACTGGGTGCGTCCGGGCATCATGCTTTACGGTGCCACACCGTTCGAAACCGCCACGCCTGCCAGCGCCGCTCTGCAGCCGGTGATGACCCTGCAATCCAAGGTCATCAGCGTGCGTGAACTGCCTGCCGGGGAGGCCGTGGGCTACGGTGCCCGCTTCGTCACCCAGCGGCCGAGCCGAATCGGCGTGGTGGCCATGGGTTATGCCGATGGCTACCCGCGCCTGGCACCCAACGGGACGCCGGTGCTGGTCGACGGCGTACGCACCGGGTTGGCAGGGAGGGTGTCGATGGACATGCTCAATGTCGACCTGACCGATGTGCCCCATGCCGGCGTCGGCAGCACGGTCGAACTGTGGGGCAAGCAGGTGCTGGCCAGCGACGTGGCCCATGCCGCCGGGACCATCGCCTACCAGATCTTCTGCAACCTGCGCCGGGTGCCTCTGCAGTACCTCTAGCGCAACCGCTGGCGCCACGACCGGAGCGCGTTGCGCCCATGTGCCGCGGCGGCGCCTGCCAATGTGTTGTAAATCCCGAACGCTGTTGCCATGATACCGGCCATCATGAACTGCACAGCATTCCAGGAGGCTTACGCATTGGACGTCGGCGAACGACTGCAAGCCATTCGCAAACTCAAGGGTTTGTCCCAGCGTGAACTCGCCAAACGGGCGGGCGTCACCAACAGCACCATTTCCATGATCGAGAAGAACAGCGTGAGCCCCTCGATCAGCTCGCTGCGCAAGGTGCTGGGCGGGATCCCGATGTCCATGGTCGAGTTCTTTTCCGAAGAGCTGCAAGCCGAACGGCCGACCCAGGTGGTCTACAAGGCCAGTGAGCTGATCGATATCTCCGACGGCGCGGTCACCATGAAGCTGGTGGGCAAGGCCCATCCAAGCCGGGCCATTGCCTTTCTCAGCGAGGTCTATCCACCCGGCGCCGACACGGGCATGGAAATGCTCATGCATGAAGGCGAAGAGACCGGCATCCTGGTGGAGGGGCGCCTGGAATTGGTGGTTGGCCAAGACACCTACGTGCTGGAAGAGGGCGACAGCTACTACTTCGAAAGCAGCAAGCCGCATCGCTTCCGCAATCCGTTCGATACGCCGGCACGCCTTATCAGCGCCGCCACACCGGCCAATTTCTAGGGAGCCTGTGCATGGTCCAGCGATGTTCCATCGAGGCAGCCGTGGACCAGGTGCTCGAACGACTGCCTGCCCACATTCACATGGGCATGCCGTTGGGCCTGGGCAAACCCAACCGCTTCGTCAACGCGCTGTATGCCCGGATCAAGAGCCTTCCCCAGCGACGCCTGACGATCTACACCGCACTGGTGCTGGGCCGGCCACCCTTGGGCGACGGTTTGCAGAAGCGCTTGCTCGAACCCTTCGTGGAGCGCGTTTTCGGTGATTATCCCGAGTTCGAGTTTCTCGCCGACCTGCGCCGTGACGAGCTGCCCGCAAACGTCAGCGTGCAGCAATTCTTCATGCAGCCGGGCAGTTTGTTGAGCAGCACGACGGCGCAGCAGAGCTACATCAGCAGCAACTACAGCCACGCCGCTCGCGACATCAATGCAAAGGGGCTGAACCTGGTGGCGCAACTGGTCAGCCAGCACCCCGAGCAGGCCGGTCGCCTGAGCCTGAGCTGCAATCCGGACATCACTCTGGATCTGCTGCCGATGATCGAAAAGCGTCGCGCTGCTGGCGAGACCATCCTGGTGCTGGGCCAGGTCCACGAGGCATTGCCGTTCATGCCGGGCAGTGCCGAAATCGACAGCGCGGCCTTTGACCTGCTGGTCGATACCGCAGAGCGCTCGACGCTGTTCTCGACGCCGAACATGCCGGTCGGCCTGCAGGATCACTTCATCGGTCTGCACGCCAGCACCCTGGTGCGCGACGGCGGCACCCTGCAGATCGGCATCGGTGCAATGGGCGATGCGCTGAGCGCTGCCTTGCTCGCGCGCCAGGCGGACAACGGCGGCTACCGGGCGCTGCTCGCTGAGCTCGATCTGTCGCCCTGGCAGGCCTTGATCCAGGCCGAAGGTGGGGTGGAGCCTTTTGCTACCGGCCTGTACGGTTGCAGCGAGATGTTCGTCAACGGCCTGCTGGCCCTGGCCGAAGCAGGCGTGATACGCCGCAAGGTGTATCCCGACGTGGCTCGCCAGGCGGCGGCCAACGCCGGTGTGCTGCACGCCGACGAGGACCGGGACGGGGTGGTGGTGCACGGCGGTTTCTTCCTCGGGCCGAACAGTTTCTATGAGCGCTTGCGCGAGCTGCCCCCGGCCAGCCTTGCGCAGTTCGACATGACCGCGATCAGCTACATCAACGAGTTGTACGGCGACGAGCAGCTCAAGCGTCTGCAACGGCGCGATGCGCGCTTCATCAACACCGTGTTCACGGCCACGGTCATGGGTGCGGCGGTGTCGGACCAGCTCGAAGACGGTCGGGTCATCAGCGGGGTCGGCGGGCAATACAACTTCGTCGTTCAGGGGCATGCCCTGGAAGGCGCGCGTTCGGTGCTGATCCTGCGCAGTTGGCGCGAGTCGGCAGGGGTGATCAGTTCCAATGTGCTGTGGGACTACGGCCATTGCACGATTCCACGGCACCTGCGCGACATCGTCGTGACCGAGTACGGCATCGCCGACTTGCGTGGGCGTACCGACGCCGAGGTGATCGAGGCGATGATCAACATCAGCGATTCGCGCTTTCAGCCCAGCCTGATCGACGAGGCCCAGCGTGCCGGCAAGTTGAGCCGGGATTTCGTGCTCGATCCGCGCTTCGCTAACAACACCAGCGAGCGTCTGCAGGCGATTCGCGAGCGGCATGCTCCGCTGTTTCCGGAGTATCCGCTGGGGTGTGACTTCACCGATGAGGAAAAGGACCTGCTGCGGGCGCTGAATTGGCTCAAGAGCAAGTTCAAGCTCAGCGAAATGCTCGAGCTGGGCAAGGCGGCGCTCGAAGCGCCCCCGGCCAACCGCTACCCGCTGCACCTGCAGCGCATGGCGCTGGACCAGCCGCAGGGTTTGCGCGAAGAGCTTTACCAGCGTTTGGTACTGGCCGCCCTGCAGGAGACCGAAACCCCGGTGTTCTAGGCGTTACACCGCGTGCTCCCTTCGCGGCCGATGACCGCTCCTACGCAGGCCAATGATGCCAGCCATAGCGGTCGTGGGTCGCTCCTACGCAGACCAATGATGCCAGCCATAGCGGTCATGGGTCGCTCCCACGCAGGCCGATGATGCTCGCCGTAGGAGCGGTCATCGGCCGCGAAGGGCTGGATGCGGTGTATCAGGTCACTCCAGGAAGGTCACGATGCCGTTGGCCAGCGACTGCACGCGCGCCAGGGACTCTACGCGATAGCCCTGTGCATCGAGCTCGGCGCGGCCCCCCTGGAAGGATTTTTCGATGACGATACCCAGCCCGGCCAGCTTTGCACCGGCCTGGTTGATGATCGAAATCAATGCCTGCGATGCCTTGCCGTTGGCCAGGAAATCATCGATCACCAACACGGTATCGCTGCTGTTCAAATGACGCGGCGAAATGGCCACGGTGCTTTCGGTCTGCTTGGTGAACGAATACACCGAAGCCACCAGCAGGTTTTCCGTCAACGTCAGCGACTGATGCTTGCGCGCGAAGATCACCGGCACGCCCAGGCGCAGCCCGGCCATCACCGCCGGCGCGATACCCGAGGCCTCGATGGTGACGATCTTGGTGATCCCGGCATCGGCAAAGCGGCGAGCGAACTCGTCGCCGATCTGCTGCATCAAGAGCGGATCGATCTGGTGATTGAGAAAGGCATCGACCTTCAATACCTGATCGGAAAGCACGATGCCTTCTTCGCGAATCTTTTTGTGCAGAGCTTCCACGGTGGTTCCTCGATGTACCAATGTGCGCGGGCCGGCTGTGGCCCGGGCAGGGTTGAATTCAGCGTTTGAGCATGGCGCGGATATCGGCCAATGCAGTATTGCCGCGCACGGCTTTGACTTCCGTGGGCGTATCGTCGTTGCCTTCCCAGGCCAGATCGTCGGGCGGCAGCTCGTCGAGGAAGCGGCTGGGCGCGCAATCGATGATCTCACCGTACTGCTTGCGCTTGGCGGCAAAGGTGAACGCCAGGGTCTGTCGCGCGCGGGTGATACCCACGTACGCCAGACGGCGTTCTTCCTCGATGGTGTCGGCCTCGATACTGGAACGGTGCGGCAGGATTTCCTCTTCCATGCCCATGATGAACACGTAGGGAAACTCCAGCCCCTTGGAGGCGTGCAGGGTCATCATCTGTACGCCCTCGGCGCCGTCCTCTTCTTCCTGCTGACGTTCGAGCATGTCGCGCAGCACCAGCTTGCCGATCGCTTCCTCGACCGTCATCGCGCCGTCTTCGTCTTTCTCCAGGGTGTTCTTCAAGGCCTCGACCAGAAACCACACGTTGCTCATGCGGTAGTCGGCGGCCTTCTCGCTGGAGCTGTTGGTGCGCAGCCACTGCTCGTAGTCGATGTCCATGATCATGCTGCGCAGCGTGCCGATCGGGTCTTCACCGGCGCACTGCTCGCGGACCTTGTCCATGTAGCGCTTGAAGCGGCCCAGGCGATCGGTGAAGCGGGCGTCCAGATGTTCGCCCAGGCCGATCTCGTCGGTGGCCGCGTACATCGAGATCTTGCGCTCGGTGGCATAGTTGCCGAGTTTCTCCAGGGTCGTCGAGCCGATTTCCCGGCGCGGCACGTTGATCACGCGAAGGAAGGCATTGTCGTCGTCCGGGTTCACGATGAGGCGGAAGTAGGCCATCAGATCCTTCACTTCCTGACGCCCGAAGAAGCTGTTGCCGCCGCTCAGGCGATACGGAATCTGGTGGTGCTGCAACTTCAGCTCGATGAGCTTGGCCTGGTAGTTGCCCCGGTAGAGGATGGCGAAGTCACTGTAGGGCCGGTCGGTGCGCAGGTGCAGGCTGAGAATCTCGACGGCCACCCGCTCGGCCTCGGCATCTTCGTTGCGGCAGCGGATCACGCGGATTTCATCGCCGTGACCCATTTCGCTCCACAACTGTTTCTCGAACGCGTGGGGGTTGTTCGAGATGAGCACGTTGGCGCAGCGCAGGATACGGCTGGTGGAGCGATAGTTCTGCTCCAGCATGACCACCTTCAGCGACGGGTAGTCGTCCTTGAGCAGCATCAGGTTTTCCGGACGCGCGCCACGCCAGGCGTAGATCGACTGATCGTCGTCGCCGACCACGGTGAACTGGTTGCGCGTGCCGATCAACAGCTTCACCAGCAGGTACTGGCTGGCGTTGGTGTCCTGATATTCGTCCACCAGCAGGTAGCGGACCTTGTTCTGCCATTTTTCGAGAACGTCGGGGTGGTCCTGGAACAGCTTGACCGGCAGCAGGATGAGGTCGTCGAAGTCCACCGCGTTGAACGCGCGCAGCGTACGCTGGTAGTGGCTGTAGACGATGGCGGCGGTCTGCTCCTTGGGGTTGCGTGCCTGCTCCAGCGCCTGGGGCGGCAGGACCAGGTCGTTCTTCCAGGCGCCGATCATGTTCTTGATCTCGTCGACGCCGTCTTCGCCCGAGTACTCCTTCTGCATGATGTCGGTCATCAGCGCTTTCACGTCGGCTTCGTCGAAGATCGAGAAGCCTGGCTTGAAGCCCAGCCGCGCGTGTTCCTTGCGGATGACGTTGAGGCCCAGGTTGTGAAAGGTCGACACGGTCAGGCCGCGGCCCTCGCCGCCGCGCAGCAGGCTGCCGACGCGCTCTTTCATCTCGCGCGCCGCCTTGTTGGTGAAGGTCATGGCGACGATGTACTGGGCACGAATGCCGCAGTTCTGGATCAGATGGGCGATCTTGCGGGTGATCACGCTGGTCTTGCCGGAGCCTGCACCGGCGAGCACCAAAAGAGGGCCGCCGACGTAGTTCACGGCTTCTTGCTGCCGGGGGTTGAGTCGGGACATGACGGGAGTCACTGACGAAATGGCCGCGCATTTTAGCACCGCTGGTTCAACTGTGCCGCGACCGCAGATCCATTAAAATTTGCCGGTTTGCCGACTTTGCAGCAGGATGTGGTTACACGTTGACACGTACTGTGGATTGGGTCTGCCCCGAGCTGCTGGCGAGGCCGTTTTTAAGCGCTATCGAATGACTGTGAAACTGTCCCAAGGAGCTCGTTTGTCTACGCCTGTCGAACCCGCGCGGCTGTTGCTGCTGGCCCAGGATCGCACCTGGGCCACGTCGCTGCGTGAGTGTCTGGCGACCCTTGGCAATGTGGCCACATTGATCGAGGCGTCCGCCTGGGATCCTGTGGCTGCGCACTTCGACAACCAGCCCGGCACCTTGCTGCTGACCACCACCGCCCTGCTGCCGGCGCCCGGCCGTTGCGCGCTGCCGATCGTGCTGCTGCTGACCCAGGAGCCGGACGAGCCGCCGCCGGGCGCCAGCGACTGGCTGGTGCTGGGCGAACTCACCAGCGACACGCTGCGCCGCTGCCTGCGCCATGTGCGCGAGCGTGGCGTGCTGCAGGACACCCTGCAGCGCCTGGCCGAGCAGGACCCGCTGACCGGCATCGCCAACCGCCCCGGTTTCCAGACACTGCTGGCCGCGCGCCTGGCCGAGCAGGAGGGCCGTGGCGTAGCCCTGGGCCACCTGGACATGGACAACTTCCGCCATGCCAACGATGCGCTCGGGCACCAGGCCGGCGACCGGCTGATCCTGCAGGTGGTGGCGCGCCTGAAGAAGCAGCTCGAGGCGGGCGATCAGGTTGCCCGCCTGGGCAGCGACGAGTTCGCCCTGTTGCTCGACACCCGGCGTGACCCGTCACGGGCCGAGCGCCTGGCCGCCAACATCATCGAGGCCATGGCCGAGCCGTATTACGTGGACGGCGAGAGCCTGCTGATCGGCTGCAGCCTGGGCATCGCCCATGCCCGCGCCGGTGCGGGCGCCGATCCGCTGATGTGGCATGCGCACATCGCCATGCAGCAGGCCAAGAGCACCCAGGGCTGCAGCTATCATCTGTTCAACGAACGCATCAACCGTCACGCGCGCAGCCTGGCGGACCTGGAAAGCGAGCTGCGCCGCGCCCTGCGGCGTGACGAGCTGGAGCTGCACTACCAGCCGCGGCTGGACCTGAGCGGCAATACCATCGTCGGTCTCGAGGCCCTGGTGCGCTGGCGCCACCGCGAGCGTGGCGTGCTTGCCCCCGGCGAATTCGTGCCCCTGGCCGAGCAGAGTGGGCTGATCGTACCGATGGGTTACTGGGTGATCGCCCGCGCCCTGCGCGACATGCAGACCTTGCGCGATGGTGGCTTCGAACCATTGCACATGGCAATCAACCTGTCGTTCCGGCAGTTCCAGGATAGCCAGCTGCTCAGCACTCTGGGGCGCTTGATCGCCGAGCGCGGCATCGACGCCGGCTGGCTGGAATTCGAACTCACCGAAACCGCCGTGATGCGCCGCAACGACCTGGTGAAGCGGACCATGGACGCCTTGGGCTGCCTGGGCGTGCGTTTCTCCCTCGACGATTTCGGCACCGGCTTCTCCTCGTTCGTCCACCTGAGCAGCCTGCCGATCGCCTTGCTCAAGATCGACAAGAGCTTCGTCAGTGGCATGGAACAGCGTCCGGAAAACAGCAAGTTGGTCCACGCCATGATCAACCTGGCGCACAACCTTGACCTCAAGGTCGTCGCCGAGGGCGTCGAAACCCCCGAGCAGCTTGCGTTGCTGCGCGATTTCGGCTGCGATCAGGTGCAGGGTTACCTGATCAGCCGGCCCCTGCCATTGGAGCAGCTGCAGGCATTCCTGCGTTTCGGCCAGGCCCAGGCCATCAGGTCGCCAGCGCCGTAGGCCCGGCCAGACGGCGCAGTCGGCGCATGCGCCATTCGAACGCCCAGGTCAAGGTACAGGCCGAGCACAGCAGGCCCAGCGCCAATCCCCACCAGACGCCCACCGCACCGAGCTGGAAGTGGAACGCCAGGCTCCAGGCCGCTGGCGCACCGATGGCCCAATAGCAGAAAAGTCCCACCAGGAACGTGGTCTTGGCATCCTTGAGGCCGCGAATGGCGCCCATGGCGATGGTCTGGATGCCGTCGAACATCTCGAACCAGGCCGCCACCGCCAACAGGCTGATGGCCAGCTCGATGACACCGTGGAAGGTCGGGTCGGCCCGGTCCAGAAAGATGCCCACCAAAGGGCCCGGTGCGAGCCAGAACAGCAGGGCGAAGCCGAGCATCACCACCGCACCGAAGCCGATGCCGACCCGCCCGGCCAGGCGCGCAGCCAGCAAGTGCCCGGCGCCGTAGTGCTGGCCGATGCGCATGGTCACCGCGTAGGACATGCCGGCAGGCACCATGAAAGCCACCGAGATGATCTGCAGGGCAATCTGGTGCGCCGCCAGCGGCGTGCTGCCCATGGTGCCGATGCACAGCGCGGCGAAGGCGAACAGGCCGACTTCCACGGCGTAGGTGCCACCGATCGGCAGCCCCAATCGCCACAACTCGCGCAAGGCCGGCAGGTTCGGCCGGGCCAGACCCTTGAGCAGCGGGTAGGGCGTGTAGGCACGGTGATAGCGGATGTACAGCGCCAGGGCGATTGCCATCAGGTTGCTGACGATCGCGGTGACCATGCCGATGCCCACCAGGCCCAGTTTGGGCAAGCCGAACAGGCCCTCGATGAACGCATGGTTGAGCAGGTAGTTGGCTACCGTGGCAATGATGCTGATGACCATCACCGGCGTCGCCCGACCCAGCGCGGCGGTGAAGCCGCGCAGCGCCATGAAGCTCAGGAAGCCTGGCAGCGCGAAGGGCAGCAGCAAGAGGAACTGGGTGGCGAAAGCGACGTTGGCCGGAGTCTGCCCGAGCATGGCCAGGACCGGCCCCAGGTTCCACAGCAGTACCGCCGCCACCGCCGCCATGCCCCAAGCCAGCCACAACCCGGCCTGGGTCAGGCGCGCCACGCCTTGCTGGTCGTTGGCACCCTTGCGGATCGACACCAGGGTGCCGACTGCAGCGATCACGCCGATGCAGAAAATCGAGACGAAGGAATAGCTGGCCGCCCCCAGGCCGCCGCCAGCCAGCGCCTCGGGGCTCAGGCGGGCCATCATCAGGGTGTCGGTCAGGACCATCAGCATGTGTGCCAGCTGCGAGGCGATCAGCGGCCCCGCCAGCCGAAGCAGGGCCTGAAGTTCGATACGTACGGTGGGCTGCATGATGAATCCGGCTCGGTCGGCTCAGGGGTGGGACGCAGGATTCTCAGCCTTGTGGCAGCGCAACGCAAATGTGATGTGTAACGTTCATGTCGCAGTGCGGCGCTCAAGTATTCGTTTGGATCGCCGATGTAGCAGTACCAATAAAATCAAGGATGGCAGGTGCAAGAAAGGTCTGGACCATCCCTGGCACTGCCTGCCACGTACACGTTTCCCAGGAGCTTCACATGTCTCAACCTCGCGCTCGTATCGCCACGCAGCTGGGCATTGCCCTGGCCGTGATCCTCGCGATCGTCATCACCGGCAGCACCGCCTTCGCCCTGCGTTCGCTGGACATCGCCAACCTGGCCATCCGCGAACAGCACATGGCCAGCGAGGCGCGGCTGCTGGCCGACCAGCTCAGCACCTTCCACAGCACCCTGCGCGACAGCACCCAGCGTTTGAGCGGGCTGTTCGAGAAGCGCTTCGCCGGCGGCCTGAGCGTGGACGCCAGCAGCCCGGTCACAGTGGCCAACCAGCAGACACCGAGCCTGCGCCTGGGCAGCCAGACCCTGAACAACGACTTCAAGGAAGTCGACGATTTCAAGCAGCTGACAGCGGGTGTCGCTACGGTGTTCGTGCGCAGCGGCGCCGAGTTCGTGCGTATCAGTACTTCCCTGACCAAGCAGGATGGCAGCCGCGCGATCGGTACCGCGCTCGACCATGCCCATCCCGCCTACCAGCGTTTGCTCGACGGCCAGAATTACATCGGCCGTGCGGTGTTGTTCGAACGTTCCTACATGACCCAGTACACACCGGTGCGCGACGGCTCAGGCCAAGTGATTGCGGTATTGTTCGTCGGCTTCGACTACACCGACGCGCAGAACACCCAGTTCGCCAACCTGCAGCGCTTCCGCATCGGCCAGACCGGCTCGCTGGCCTTGCTCGACGAGCAGAATCGCTGGCTGGTAGCGCCAGCCAACGTCAACGACCCGGACGCCGCCGCCAAGGCATTGGCCGACCTGGCACTGCTGGATGGCAAGGGCCGGTTGTGGAACGACGGCAAGCAGGACATCTTTTCCGAAGCGGTGACATTCCCCGGCGGGCCCTGGAGCGTCGTGGCGAGCATGCCCAAGGCAGAAATCAATGCCGTGACCTGGAGCGTGGGGACGCAACTGGCGATCGGCAGCCTGCTGGCCATGCTGATCGCCGTGGGCGCAGCCATCTGGCTGCTGCGCAGCAAGCTGCGGCCTCTGGGCGAACTGGTGCGCCAGGCCGAAGCCCTGGGCGCGGGTGACCTCGATGCACGGCTGAAGGTGTCCAGCCATGACGAAATAGGCCAGCTGGCCAGCAGCTTCAACCACATGGGCGAAGCCTTGTCGAACATGGTCGTGCACATCCGCAATGCCGCCCATGAAGTCAGTGGCCGCGCGCAAACGTTGTCGAGCCTGTCGGCGGGCGCCTACGAGGGCATGGAACACCAGTCCGGCGAGATTTCCAGCATGGCCGGCGCAGTCGAGGAATTCAGTGCGACGTCCCTGGATATCGCCGACAACATGGGCCACACCCAGCGGATGGCCCAGGACAACGCCCAGCAGACCCGCATCGGTCGAACCTCCATGGATGAGGCGTCCAATTCTCTCGAGCAGATCGCCGGCGCGCTGAACAGCACCGCAGGGGTGATCAACACGTTGGGCCAGCGCTCGCAGGAAATCGGCGGCATCGTCGGCGTGATCACCTCGATTGCCGAGCAGACCAACCTGCTGGCCCTCAACGCCGCCATCGAAGCGGCCCGTGCCGGCGAGCAGGGCCGGGGCTTTGCCGTGGTCGCCGACGAAGTGCGCAGCCTGGCCTCACGCACCCGTCAGGCCACCGATGAAATCTCCGGCATGATCAGCAGCATCCAGAAGGAAACCGCCAACGCCATCAGCACCATGGACCAAGGCAACGTGTTGATGCGCGAAGGCCTGACGCGCAACGCCAAGGTCGCCCAGGCGTTGGCGCAGATCGACGAGCAGAGCCGTTCGGCCGGGAATCAGTTCGATGCCATCAGCACCGCCACCCAGGAGCAGAGCAGCACGGCCACCATGCTCAGCAGCAACCTGCAGAGCATTGCCATGACCAACGGCGAGCAGCGCGAGGTGGTGTCCAACCTGGCCCAGACCGCCCGCGAGCTGGAAGGCCTGGCCGCAGAGCTGCGCCAGGAAGTGAACCGTTTCCGTGTAGGCGGTGCCCGCTAGCGGCAGGCTTCGGCGCGACCGGCCTCAGTTCAGCGCGGCAAGGCCCAGTGCGCGGGCGCAGTCGTCCAGCGAGCGCTGCTGGGTCTGGGCGTACAGCGCCAGCTCGTCGAGCACCGTTCGGCCCAGGGCCTGATGGAAAGCCTCCTGGCTCGACCCCAAACCATAGTCGGCCTGGGCATCGTCGCCCAGGTTGGACTGGAAGATGCCTGCGGCGCTGACCGGCAGGAAATCTTCGTAGACCAAGGGCTCGCAGCGAATCGCGCCATTGTCCAGCAGACCTTTCAGCGTCGTCTGGCCCGCGCTGGGCTGGCCGCTGGCGAAATAGCGGAAGAACGCCAGGTCCTGCTCGCGCATCTGCGCCAGATCATCCGGAAACTCACTGAACTGCTCGCCCAGCAGACGCATGTACTCGTCGGCATTGGTCTCGCTGGGGAACCCGGCAAGCGCGCTGCGCGAGGCGTTCAGCAAGCGATCGTACAGCGCACGCCCCTTGGGCGTCAGCGCCGCGCCGCGTTGCTCGATCTCGCCGAAGCGCGCGGTGTGGCTGCCTTCGGCGACAGCGGCCTGATCGGTGAAGGCGACCTTTTCCTGCAGCGCCTTGAAGCTGGTCTGCCGCAACAGGATGGCATGGCGACGCGGCGGCGGCCCTTCGATGACGGCCTTGGGTGTGATCCCGCGCGCGGGCATCAGCGCCTGCACCTTGTCGATGTCCAGCGTGCGCGGGGTCAGGTGATTGATGTGCGGCCCCTTGAACGCCACCACATCGGCGATCAGTCGATGGGCGTCGTGCAGGCGTTGATACTGGTCCGCTGTCACCGTGGCGTCGTGGTGCCAGCGGAAGGTTTCCAGGGCCTGCTCGACGAACGCATCGGCGTCGGCTTGGTCGAGGCCGCCGTCGCGCTCGAATCGCTCGATCAGGGCCAGGCACGGCGAGGTGAATATCTGCCGCTGCGCCAGCAGGTGGGTGGCCTGTTCGCGCAATGCGGCATCCTCGATCAGTTCCAGACGCAGCAGGGACGTGAACACGCGAAACGGGCTTACCTGCAAAGACTGTTCGTGCACCGCGCGAAATGCCGTGGAGTGCACCGGCACACCCGCCGAGGTGAGATCGTAGTAGCCCACCGGTTGCATGCCCATCACCGCGAACAGCCGAGCGATGGTTGCCAGCTCTGCGGCGGTGCCGACCCGAATCGCGCCATGGCGCTCGGCATCCAGACGCTCGATCTCGCCGGTGCGCGCCAGGGACGCGGCCAAATCCGGCTGTTGTTCCAGACCCTGGCGATTGACTTCGCCGACCAGGCTCATCAAGTCGCCATACAACGGCACTTCGTTCTTGTACATCTTGGACATGGCGCGGGAAAACGCGGCACGGGTCTGGTCGGGGCTGACGAAAGGCATGGCGAACTCCTGGCGCAAAGGGCTGGGAGTATGAAAGCGGGGAATGACCTGCACGATCAAGCGAAAAAAAGTGCGGGGGTCATTCCCGCAGGTCGGCTTCGCTGTCGTTCATGCTGCGCCGCTAGTGGGCGATCTGCCCCAGAATCCAGTCGACCAGCGCGCGCACCTTCGGCACTTCCGCGGCGTGTTCGGCAAAGGCGACGAAATGCGCGCCCTGGCTGCTCATGGTGTGCGGCCAGGGCATGACCAGGTTGCCGCTGGCCAGGTGGTTCTCTGCCAGGTAGCGCGGCACCAGGGCCACGCCACAGCCGGACAGGGCAGCGCTGAGGCACATGTAGAAGGTATCGAAGCGCGGGCCGTGGTAGCTGTTCTGGGCGCTCAGGCCTTGCTCCAGAAACCACTCGTGCCACGCCTCGGGGCGCGACGTGCATTGCATCAATACCAGCTCGGCCAACTGTTCGGCGTGGGTCAGCGGCTGATCGAGCAGGTCGGGCGCACACACCGGCACCACCTGATCGTCGAACAACTCGATGCAGGTCGCTCCGGGCCAGGTGCCCTGGCCGAAGAAAAACCCCACGTCGGCCTTGGCCTGCAGCAAGGCGAACGGCTCGAGTTCGTTGCGGATGTCCAGATGGATATTGGGGTGCGCCTTGCCGAAACCCTTGAGCTTGGGGATCAGCCAGCCCACGCCGAAGCTGGGCTGGGTGGCGACGGTGAGCACTTCGGTTTCGTCGCCGTAGGACAGGATGTAGCGGCTGGAAATGTCCACCTGAGTGAGGATCTTGTTCACTTCGGCCAGGTACAGCGAGCCGGCCGGTGTCAGTTGCAGGCGTCGGCGGATGCGCAGGAACAGGTGGTGACGCAGCATGTCTTCGAGCTGCGCAACCTGCTTGCTGACCGCGCTCTGGGTCAGGTGCAGTTCTTCCGCTGCGCGGGTGAAGCTCAGGTGGCGGGCGGCCGCTTCGAAGCACTGCAAGGCCGTCATCGAAGGAACAAGGCGTTTTGACATGGAGGCATCGCCGCAAGGTCATGAGGTGAGGGAATGATATATGGAATATTGCTCCGTTGTGGTGGTCTGGCCTGCGGATTAATACTGATCTCAATCCGTTCTTATCGTTAAAGCCTTGTGAGGAGAAAATAATGGTCGATGGCCTGCTCGAAAGCCTGGGTGTTGCGGCGAGTGCATTCAAGGATGGCAACCATCCTGTTCACACCCCAATCGACGGCAGCCAGATCGCCTCGGTGAGCCTGGAATCCAAGGCGCAGGTCGTGGCCAAGATCGAGCTGGGGCATAGCGCTTTCCTGGCCTGGCGTACCGTGCCGGCCCCGCGTCGTGGCGAGCTGGTGCGCCTGTTCGGCGAAGTCCTGCGCGCACACAAGGCCCAGCTCGGTGAGCTGGTCTCGGTCGAAGCGGGCAAGATCACCCAGGAAGGGCTGGGGGAAGTGCAGGAAATGATCGACATCTGCGATTTCGCCGTCGGCCTGTCTCGCCAGCTGTACGGCCTGACCATCGCTTCCGAGCGCCCAGGTCACCATATGCGTGAAACCTGGCAGCCGCTGGGCGTGGTCGGCGTGATCAGCGCCTTCAACTTCCCGGTGGCGGTGTGGGCATGGAACACTGCCCTGGCCCTGGTGGCCGGTGATTCGGTGATCTGGAAACCATCGGAAAAGACCCCGCTGACCGCGCTGGCCTGCCAGGCGCTGTTCGACAAGGCCCTGCAGCAGTTCGGCGATGCGCCCGAAGGCCTGGCGCAATTGATCATCGGTGATCGCGAAGCGGGCGAGGCGTTGGTCGATGATCCGCGCGTCGCCCTGGTCAGCGCCACCGGCAGCACCCGCATGGGTCGCGAAGTGGGTCCACGGGTCGCTGCGCGCTTCGGCCGCACCATCCTCGAACTGGGCGGCAACAACGCCATGATCCTGGCCCCCAGCGCCGACCTCGACCTGGCCGTGCGCGGCATTCTCTTCAGTGCCGTGGGCACCGCTGGCCAGCGCTGCACCACCTTGCGCCGGGTGATCGTGCACAGCTCGATCAAGGACGAAGTGGTTGCTCGGGTCAAGGCGGCTTATGCCAAGGTACGTATCGGCGATCCACGCAAGGACAATCTGGTCGGCCCGCTGATCGACAAGCAGTCCTTCGATGCCATGCAGGGTGCCCTGGCCAAGGCGCGTGACGAGGGGGGCGAAGTGTTCGGCGGTGAGCGTCAGTTGGCCGATCAATACCCGAACGCCTATTACGTCGCACCCGCCATCGTCGAAATGCCTGGTCAATCGGATGTCGTGCGCCATGAAACCTTCGCGCCGATCCTGTATGTATTGAGCTACGAAGACTTCGACGAGGCCCTGCGCCTGAACAACGAAGTGCCACAGGGCCTGTCCTCGTGCATCTTCACCACCGACCTGCGTGAAGCCGAGCGATTCCAGAGCGCAGCGGGCAGCGACTGCGGCATCGCCAACGTCAACATCGGCACCAGCGGCGCGGAAATCGGCGGTGCCTTCGGCGGCGAAAAGGAAACCGGCGGCGGACGTGAATCCGGCTCCGATGCCTGGAAAGCCTACATGCGCCGCCAGACCAACACCGTCAACTACTCGCGCGAACTGCCGCTGGCCCAAGGCATCGTGTTTGATTGATGGTTGAGTGATGTGGTGGCGGGGCTGGCGCTATTGCGGGTAGAACCCGCTCCCACAGGGATCTTTGCTGCAATGGATATCCCTGTGGGAGCGGGCTCTGCCCGCGATGACGACGGCGCGGTCCGAACCCGATTTCCCTGGCTTGGAATGAGTCATGAGCGAACTACGGCAACAATGTCTTTGGGAACACATCACCGCCAGGCCCCCTCACAAGGCGGCCCTGGCCAGTGCGGTAAAGGCGGACGTCTGCGTGATCGGCGGCGGCATCACCGGGTTGTGCGCTGCCATCGAGTTGCTGGAGCAGGGCAAGCGTGTGGTGCTGCTCGATGCCAGTGAAATCGGCACCGGCGGCTCGGGCCGCAACGTCGGACTGGTCAACGCCGGCACCTGGATTCCGCCCGACGAAGTCGAGCAGACCCTGGGCAGTGCGGTGGGCGGTCGTCTCAACAGCGTGCTCGGCGGCGCGCCGGCTGAAGTGTTCGCGCTGATCAAGCGCTATGGCATCGACTGCCAGGCGCACAACGACGGCACCCTGCACATGGCCCACAACGCCAATGGCGTGGCCGACCTGAAATCGCGCTGCGAGCAATGGCAACGGCGCGGCGCCGACGTCGAGCTGCTCACCGGGGCGCAATGCGTCGACTACTGCGGCACCAAAAAGATCGAGGCCGCCTTGCTCGACCGGCGCGCCGGTACCATCAACCCCATGGCCTATACCCGTGGCCTGGGCTCGGCCGTCGAGCGCCTGGGCGGGCAGGTGTTCCAGCACTCGCCGGTGTTGGGCCTGGAACAGCAGGGTGGTGGCTGGCTGGTCAAGACTGCCAAAGGCGAAGTCAACGCCGACAAGGTACTGATCTCTACCGGCGCCTACACCGAAGGCGACTGGTGCAATCTGCAAGGCCAGTTCTTCCGTGGTTACTACTACCAGGTGGCTTCCAAACCTCTGCACTCGGCCGCGGCAGACGCTGTGCTCAAACACGGCCAGGGTTCCTGGGACACCCGCCTGGTACTGAGCAGCATTCGCCGTGACGATGATGGCCGTTTGTTGCTCGGCAGCATGGGCCGCGTGGACAACAAGCCGGCCTGGTTCATCCGCCGCTGGGCCGACCGCATCCAGACCCATTACTTTCCCCAACTGGGCAAGGTCGAATGGGAAATGCACTGGACCGGCTGCATCGACTTCACCCCCGACCACCTCATGCGCCTGTTCGAACCCGCCCCGGGGCTGGTCTCGGTCACCGGCTACAACGGCCGTGGCAACACCACCGGCACCGTCGTGGGCAAGGCCTTGGCGCAGTTTCTGCTGCATGGCCAGGCCGACAGGCTGCCCCTGCCGTTCTGCACGGATAAACCCGTTTCGGTACCGACCCTGCGCACCGGCGTCTATGAAACCGGCTTCTCCCTCTACCACGCCGGCCAAGTCCTGCGCGTGGTTTTGTAGCCTCCAAGCCCTGTGGCAGCGGCGCAAGCCGCTTTGGCCCCGATCGCGTTCCGACAGCCACACCGCACCCACCGCCGACGCGGCTCGCGCCGCTGCTACAGGGGTATCGCAATCCCCCGCCGGCGTGGTGAGCCCCGAACACCGCATTCACGACCGACGCGGTGATGAATGAATACCCAATCCCCTGTAGCAGCGGCGCAAGCCGCGTCGGCGGTATCCCCGATGGGCGTGCTGAAACGCAATGACGCCTGGCGTCTTACCGATCACTGCGCCGACGGCCGATACTGCAACGCCTCCGCCACATGCGCCCGCTCGATGTCTTTCGCCTGCTCCAGATCCGCCAAGGTGCGGGCCACCTTCAACAACCGGTGCGCCGCCCGCAGCGACAGCGTCAGCCGTTCACAGGCGGTTTCCAGCCAGCGCTCATCTTCGACCGACAACCTGCAATGCTCGCGCAACCCCGGCAGATCGAGAAAGGCATTGGCACACCCCTGACGCCGACTCTGCAACTCGCGCGCCTCGGCCACCTTGCTGGCAGCACTGGCCGTATTCTCACCCGCCTGTGGCACATGGCTCAGCGCCGTCGCCTCGCGCGCTACCGTCAGATGCAGATCGATCCGGTCGAGCAACGGCCCGGACAGCTTGTTGCGGTACCGCTGAATCTGGTCGCTGCCGCATTGGCATTTGCCGCTGGGGTCACCCAGATACCCACACGGGCACGGGTTCATCGCCGCCACCAACTGGAACCGCGCCGGAAAACGGATCTTGTCCCGCGCCCGCGCAATCACGATCTCTCCGCTTTCCAGGGGTTCGCGCAAGACTTCCAGTACCTTCCTGTCGAACTCCGGCAATTCATCGAGAAACAGCACGCCATGATGCGCCAGGGTGATTTCTCCTGGCTGCGGCCGACTGCCACCGCCTACCAAGGCAGCGCCCGAGGCCGAATGATGAGGATGCCGAAAGGGCCGCTGCGGCCAGTTCTTCAGCGGCACATGGCTGGCCACCGACTGAATGGCCGCCACCTCCAGCGCTTCGCGCTCGTCCAGCGGCGGCAGCAATCCGGGCAATCGACTGGCGAGCAAGGTCTTGCCCGTTCCCGGTGGGCCGCTGAACAACAGGTTGTGCGCGCCAGCGGCGGCCACCAGCAGCGCACGCTTGGCCGCAACCTGGCCCTGCACTTCGCTCAGGTCTGGATAAGGCTTGCTCAACAGCAGCAGGCCATTGGCATTGAAAGGACTGATCGGGTTGCGCCCATTGAAGTGACTGACCAGCTGCATCAGATCATCCGCAGCAATCACCGTCAGGTTCGAGGCCAGCGCTGCCTCTTCGGCGTTATCCCTGGGCACGATCAGCGTTCGCCCTGCATCGCGAGCAGCGAGGGCAGCGGGCAAGACACCCTGCACCGGCCGCACGGCGCCCGACAGCGCCAGCTCGCCCAGGCATTCCACGTTATCCAAGGTAATGGCCGGAATCTGCCCGCTGCCCGCCAGGATACCCAGCGCAATGGCCAGGTCGAACCGGCCGCCGTCCTTCGGCAGATCCGCCGGCGCCAGGTTCAGGGTGATCCGCCGCGCCGGAAACTCCAGCCCCGAATTGAGAATCGCGCTGCGCACGCGATCCTTGCTCTCCTTGACCGAGGCCTCCGGCAGCCCCACCAGCGTCAGCGCCGGCAGCCCATTGGCCAGATGCGCCTCGACCGTGACCGCAGGCGCACCCACGCCCACCTGGGCTCGGCTGTGAACGATAGCGAGAGACATGCGTGCTCCATGCGTTGAAAGAGGAACCGCTTCCTGCGGTGGTGGTGCGAGGGTAGTGGATGGGGAAGGGGGCGCCAGTGGAGAAATGATTCACGGTGCTACGGGTGGCAGCAGCAGGCAGGTCATGGTTTCCAGAGATTGCTTTTCAGCAACAAACCCGCCACCAAGGCGAGTTTGTGAGATGGGTTACACGTTGTTGCGACCCTACACCACCCCCCCTCGATCTCCCATGAACGCCTCCAGCCGCGACCGCAACCACCGCTCCGCCGGATCCGTATCGGTGATGCTCAACCACACCATCGACAAATCCAGCGTTGGCGCATCGAACGGCAGCGGTTCGTCGAACAGGTTTCCATGGGCAGCCATCGCGGTGGCGGCGTAGTCGGGCAGGCCGGCGAGCATGTCGGTGCCGGCGAGCAGGGCGGGCAGCGAGCTGAACTGGGGCACCGACAGCACCACTTGGCGGGTGCGGCCGATTTCCTGCAGCCACTCATCGGCGATACCGCTGGTGTGCGCAGTCGGTGACACCAGTACATGGGGCCGGGCGCAGTATTCGTCCAGGGTCAGAGGGGTGGCCGATTTATCGGCGCGCAGCACGCGGGGGCGCATGCGGCGTAGTAGTTTGCGCTTGGCATTGGCCGGCAGGCCGCGGGTCTGGCTGATGCCCACGGTGATGTCGCCGGAGGCGAGCAGGTCGGGAATGCGCCAGTAATCCACGTGCTGCACCACGATCACCACTTTCGGCGCCTCGGTGCGCAGTGCGCGCAGCACTTGCGGCAGCAAACCGAACTCGACGTCGTCGGACAGGCCGATGCGGAAGGTCATGGTGCTTACGGCCGGATCGAAATCATGGGTCAGGCTCAGCGCCACCGACATCGCGTCCAGCGCGGGGGAGAGGTGCCGAATGATTTCCTCGGCGCGCGCGGTGGGTTCCATGCGATGGCCGATGCGGATGAACAGCGGGTCGTTGAACAGGGCGCGCAGCCGGTTCAGGGCTGAACTGACCGTGGGCTGGCCGAGGAACAGCTTTTCCGCGACGCGGGTGACGTTGCGCTCGAGCATGAGGGCTTCGAACACCACCATCAGGTTGATATCAGCCTTGCGCAGCTCGTTGCGGTTCATCGAAGCACGTCCCTGCTGTTCAATGGCAATGCCGAGCGTGGCACAAAGCGGTGCAGCCGATCGGCAACCGAGCTGCGTCTCAGATATTACTCGGCCTTGGGTGCTGCCTTGGCTTCCATCTCGGCGACTTTGGCTTCCAGGCTCTCCAAGCGCGCGCGGGTACGCGCCAGCACGACCATCTGGCTGTCGAATTCCTCGCGGCTGACCAGGTCGAGCTTGCTGAAGCCGGACTGCAGCAATGCCTTGAACTGACCTTCGAGCTCCGCGCGCGGCTGTGCGGTGTCACCGCTGAACAAGCGCGAGGCGTGGTCGCTCAGGGTGTCGAGGAACGCTTTGGGCGGGAGCATGGGAAATTTCCTGAGACAAAGTGATGCGCAGTGTATCACGCAGCCATGCGCTGAAAAGCCGAGCCGCGGCGCACGGTTTTCGCGCACAGGTGTGCCCAGCGCTGCACCCTTGTTGTGCGCTTGCCCGCGCTGCCTGCTCAAACCGCTGCACAAAAGCCGCGCAGGGTGGCCAAATCTCGCGGTTTGCACGACATGGCAAGCTTTCTGCTTAGAGCCAAGAGACCCAGGCACTGATGGACTCGTCGTGACGAGAACGGTGCGCAGCTTCAAGGGAAGTGTTTCGTCAGCAGTTGTTTATCGGTTGTCGGTCCGGGCTGCGGGGTCGACGACGCGTTACAAAGCCAGGCACTGCGCTTAGACTTGATCCGGGTTTGTTTTCCTGGGGCAAGTCCACCAATTCGGGAGAGAGTTTCATGAAGCTAGTCACTGCCATCATCAAGCCATTCAAGCTGGACGACGTGCGCGAGTCGTTGTCGGAAATCGGCGTGCAAGGCATCACCGTTACCGAAGTCAAGGGTTTCGGTCGGCAGAAAGGCCATACCGAGCTGTATCGCGGCGCGGAGTACGTGGTCGACTTCCTGCCCAAGGTCAAGATCGACGTCGCCATCGATGACAAGGATCTGGATCGCGTCATCGAAGCCATCACCAAGGCCGCCAACACCGGCAAGATCGGCGACGGCAAGATTTTCGTGGTCAATCTGGAACAGGCGATTCGCATTCGTACCGGCGAAACCGATACCGACGCAATCTAAAAAAAAGCCGACACAACCCAACGCCCCAGGAGTAAACAATATGACTCTGCGTCAATTCGCAGGGCTAGGAGCCCTGTTGTCCCTCGCAATGCCAGGCCTTGCCCTGGCGGACGAGGCGGCAGCCCCCGTTCTCAACTCCGGCGATACCGCCTGGATGCTGACCGCGACCGCCCTCGTGCTGTTCATGACCATTCCTGGCCTGGCGTTGTTCTACGGCGGCATGGTGCGCTCCAAGAACGTGCTCTCGGTGATGATGCAGTGTTTCGCCATTACTGGCCTGATCAGCATCCTGTGGATGGTCTACGGCTATAGCCTGGCTTTCGACACCACTGGCATGGAGCAGGGCGTCGTCAACTTCAATTCGTTCGTCGGCGGGCTGTCCAAGGCTTTCCTCAGTGGCGTGACGCCGAGCAGCGTCACCGGCCCGGCGGCACTGTTCCCTGAGGCAGTGTTCATCACCTTCCAGATGACTTTCGCCATCATCACCCCGGCGCTGATCGTCGGCGCCTTCGCCGAGCGCATGAAGTTCTCCGCGATGCTGATCTTCATGGCCATCTGGTTCACCCTGGTCTATGCACCCATCGCGCACATGGTCTGGTCCGGCAACGGCGGCCTGATGTGGGACTGGGGCGTGCTGGACTTCGCGGGCGGCACCGTGGTGCACATCAACGCCGGTGTTGCCGGTCTGGTTGCGTGCATCGTGCTGGGCAAGCGCAAGGGCTACCCGACCACCCCGATGGCGCCGCACAACCTGGGCTACACCCTGATCGGCGCGGCCATGCTGTGGATCGGCTGGTTCGGCTTCAACGCCGGTTCGGCTGCAGCGGCGAACGGCACTGCCGGTATGGCAATGCTGGTCACCCAGATCGCCACCGCCGCTGCGGCGCTGGGCTGGATGTTCGCCGAGTGGCTGACCCACGGTAAGCCAAGCGCACTGGGCATCGCTTCGGGCGTGGTTGCTGGCCTGGTGGCCATCACCCCGGCGGCCGGTACTGTCGGTCCGATGGGTGCACTGGCAATCGGCCTGGTGGCCGGTGTCATCTGCTTCCTCTGCGCTACTACGCTCAAGCGCAAGATGGGCTACGACGACTCACTGGACGCCTTTGGCGTACACGGCATCGGCGGCATCGTCGGCGCGATTCTGACCGGCGTGTTCGCAGCGCCCGCGCTGGGTGGTTTCGGCACCGTCGAAGACATCGGCGCGCAGGTCTGGATCCAGCTCAAGGGCGTCGGTTTCACCGTGGTCTACACCGGTATCGTGACCTACGTCATCCTCAAGGTGCTGGATGCGGTGATGGGTCTGCGAGTCAACGAAGAAGAAGAGGCCGTGGGCCTTGACCTCGCGCAGCACAACGAGCGCGGCTACAACTTGTAACCGTTCGGAAAAAAATGCCCGGCTTGCCGGGCATTTTTTTGCCTGCGATTTGTCATCTGCTTCAGGTCCGGCGGGTTTGCCGCCGGGGCTGTCGGCTGCCGTAGCGATCGCGCGCGGCGGCTCAGTGCAAAACAGTCGCGAACAGGCTCTTTGCTTTTTCCCAGAGCGCGCTAGAATGCGCCCCGAACGGACGAGAACGGTATGTGGCAGCAAACCCTCATCACCTTGCGAGCCAGGCCTCGCGGGTTTCACCTGGTGACTGACGAGTTGCTCGCACAACTGCCGCGCCTGCGCGAATGCCGCGTGGGCCTGCTGCATTTGTGGCTGCAACACACTTCGGCGTCGTTGACCGTCAACGAAAACGCCGATCCGGCCGTTCGCCGGGACTTCGAGCGTTTCTTCAACCGCCTCGTGCCACAGGGTGCAGACGGTTTCGAACACAACGACGAAGGGCCCGACGACCTGCCAGCGCACTTCAAGGCCAGCTTGCTGGGCTGCCAGGTGACCGTTCCGGTGACCTCGGGAAGGCTGGCGACAGGTACCTGGCAAGGTATTTATTTGGGCGAGCATCGCGATCATGGCGGCGCGCGTCGGGTCCTTGCCACGCTGTATGGTGAGGACGCTTGACCGCTGGTTACCAGTGGATGTGAATTTTTTCCGGCAACCGTCGACATAAGGTAAAGCTGGGCTATAAATAATCTGCTTTCGCAAGTCATGAGGTAGAACATGAGCGACGATGATCTGGAAAACGACGACCTCGAAGTAGGCGAAGAAGACGAGGCCGAAGAAACCCTCGAGGCGGCTGCCGAAGACGTTGCGGAGGACGACGGTGGCGACACACCCGTACCCGCTGCCAAGGGCAAGGCCAAGGCGGCGGTGTCGGTGGATGAACTGCCGAGTATCGAAGCCAAGAACAAAGAGCGCGATGCGCTGGCTCGGGCGATGGAAGAGTTCCTGTCGCGCGGCGGCAAGGTGCAGGAAGTCGAGCCCAACGTGGTGGCCGATCCACCCAAGAAGCCCGACAACAAGTACGGCAGCCGCCCTATCTGAAGGCTCGTCGCTCGAAGCAACATAGAAAAAGCCCGCGGTCGCTGCGGGCTTTTTTGTGGGTGCGGGGTAGACACTGACGGCCTCTTCGCGGGCAGAGAACTCGCCGCTCGCCCGCTCCCACAGCTAGCCCAGTTGCAGCAGCAGTGCAGGCAACTGTGCCAGGCTGGCGATCTCGGCGTCGGGTTTGCCTTCGGCGGCCCATGGCTTGCCTTGCGGGTTGTACCAGATGGCCTTCATGCCCGCCTTCTGCGCGCCGGCGATGTCATCGCTGGGGTGATCGCCAATGTGCACCGATTCGTGGGCGCCCGCATCGCCCAGGCGCATGGCTTCCAGAAAGGGCCGCGAATCCGGCTTGCCCACGCCCAGGTCTTCGGCACACAGCGCAAAGGTGAAGAAATCAGCGATGCCCAGTCGACGCACATCGGCGTTGCCGTTGGTAACCACGCCCAGGGTATAACGCTGGCAAAGGATCTCCAGGGCTGGCTGGGCCTCGGGAAAGATGTCCACCTGATGCCGAGCGTGCAGGAATACCTCGAAGGCCTTGTCGGCCAGCGAGGCCGCTTCATCCTCGGCATAGCCAGCGTCTTGCATGGCGTGCCGCAGCACACGACGGCGCAGCGCGCTGATGCGGTGCTTGAGCGAAGGGTCGGCGTCGACCAGGCGCTGGCGGATCTGGAACAGGTACTCGACCGGCACTGGGCCCAGTGCCGGCGCCTGGTCGGCCAGCCAGTCGCGCAGGATGGCTTCGGCGCTGACGATGACCGGGGCGGTATCCCACAGGGTGTCGTCGAGGTCGAAAGTGATCAGCTTGATGCTCATGAGTCGCCGCCTTTGCGTTTTGCCCGTGGGTGGGCACTGTCGTAGACACTGGCCAGGTGCTGGAAGTCCAGGTGGGTATAGATCTGCGTGGTAGCGATGTCGGCGTGGCCAAGCATCTCCTGCACGGCGCGCAGGTCGTGGGACGACTCGAGCAGGTGGCTGGCAAACGAATGACGCAGCATGTGCGGATGCAGGTTCTGCCCCAGCTCACGCTCGCCGGCGGCCTTGACCCGTACCTGGATGGCACGCGGCCCGAGCCGGCGCCCCTGCTGGCTGACGAACACGGCATCGTCGATGGGGTCGCTCATCGAGCGCAGCGCCAGCCACTGCTCCAGCGCCGCGCGCGCCTTGCGACCCAGGGGCAGTACACGGGTCTTGCTGCCCTTGCCATGCACCTGCACCAGGCCGTCGGCGAGGTCGAGCTGCCCGAGGTCGAGGCTGGTCAGCTCCGACAAGCGCAGACCCGAAGAATAGAACAGCTCGAGAATGGCCTGATCGCGATGGGCCAGGAAGTCGTCTTCCACCGCACCTTCGAGCAGCTGCAGGGCGCGATCGGTGTCCAGCGTCTTGGGCAGGCGACGCTCGCCCTTGGGCGGCGCCAGGCCATTGGCCGGGTCGTGGCTGCAGAGGCCTTCGCGATTGAGGTAGCGATACAGGCCACGCACGGCCGAAAGCAGGCGCGCCAGACTGCGCGACGACTGCCCTTGCTGATGCTGGCGAGCGATCAGACGCCGCAGCAGCTGGATGTCCAGTGCCTGCCAGGTCGCCAGGCCTTCCTTCTCGCAGAATTCGACGACCTTGGTCAGGTCGCGCCGGTAGGCATCCAGGGTATGCACCGACACCTGGCGCTCACTGCGCAGGTGCGTGCAGTAGGCATCCAGTTGTTCGCGCACCTCAACGTACCGAGCGCAGCGCGCCGGTGTAGCGTGGCAATACCCGGCTGAGCACTTCGCCGATATGGCTGAGGAACAGCGTGCCCACCGAACTCTTGTAGTGCGCAGGGTCGCGGCTGCCGATGGCCAGTACGCCGTGCAGGCCTTGATGCAGCAATGGCACCAGCGCGGTCGAGCCGACCTGCGGGGCCTGGTCGCTGCCGAACAGGAACGCCAGTTCGTGTTCGCGCAAGGCACCACTGAGCGACTTGCCCTCCGACAACAGCCCACCGATGGCCTGCTGCGCTTCACCACTGGTCACGCTGCGGCCTACCGGGGCGGGAATGTCGTTGAACAGGATCAGGCTGACGAAGGGCACCTGGAAGTCTTCGCGCAGGCTGTCTTCGACGCTGATCACCAGCTCGTCCAGGGACGCGGCATCGAGCATGGCCAGAATCAGGCGGCGAGTCTTCTCGAACAGGCGATCGTTGTCGCGCGCGACCTCCATCAGGTGCGAGAGGCGCTGGCGCATCTCGCCGTTGCGGTCACGCAGCAGCGTCATCTGCCGTTCCACCAGCGACACCGTGTCGCCGCGCTGGTGGGGCAGGCGCAGCTGAGTCAGCAATTCCTCATGCTGCTCGAAGAACGCCGGGTTGGCGGCAAGAAAGTCGGCCACGGCCGAAGCCTCCAGGACCTCCGCAGGCGCGGGTACTTGAGGCTGGTCGGTCATTGGCTGTACTCGGTCATAAACGCACTTGTCCTTCGAAGACCCGAACCGCAGGGCCGGTCATGATCACCGAATGGCCTGGCCCGGCCCATTCGATGGACAGGCGGCCGCCCGGCAGGTCGAGCAGCAGTGGCGAATCCATCCAGCCCTGGCTGATGGCTGCGACTGCGGCAGCACAGGCGCCGGTGCCACAGGCCTGGGTCTCGCCGGCGCCACGCTCCCAGACACGCAACTGCGCGCGGGTGCGATCGACTACGTGCAGAAAGCCCACGTTCACCCGTGCCGGAAAGCGCGGATGGTGTTCGATCTTCGGCCCCAGTGCGTGCACCGGCGCATTGTTGATGTCGTCGACACGCAGGACTGCGTGGGGGTTGCCCATGGACAGGGCGGCGATCTCGACGCTCTGGCCATCGACGGACAGCTCGTAGCTGCGCGCCTGGGAGTCGGCCTGGAACGGGATGTCGGCCGGCACCAGGCGCGGCGGGCCCATGTCGACGCTGATCTGACCATCGCTGCGGACGTCCAGGGTGATGATGCCGCCCTTGGTTTCCACGCGAATGGTCTTCTTGGCCGTGAGGCGCTTGTCCAGCACGAAGCGGGCGAAGCAGCGCGCGCCGTTGCCGCATTGCTCCACCTCCGAACCGTCGGAATTGAAGATGCGATAGCGGAAGTCGACATCGGGATTGTTCGGCGCTTCGACCAGCAGCAATTGATCGAAGCCGATGCCGGTGTGGCGATCGCCCCACTGCTTGGCATGCTTGGGCAGGATATGGGCATGTTGGCTGACCAGGTCCAGCACCATGAAGTCGTTGCCCAGGCCATGCATCTTGGTAAAACGCAGTAGCATGGGATTACTCCGGCAACAGGCTTTCGCCGGCGAAAAGCTCGGCCACGGTTTCGCGGCGGCGTACTTCGAATGCCTGGTCACCATCGACCAGCACCTCGGCACAGCGGCCGCGCGTGTTGTAGTTCGAGCTCATGACGAAACCGTAGGCGCCGGCCGAATGCACGGCCAGCAAGTCGCCTTCGGCCAGCACCAGTTCACGCTCCTTGGCGAGGAAGTCACCGGTTTCGCAGATCGGCCCGACGATGTCGTAGGCACGTGCCTGACCTTCCCGCGGCTTGACCGGGCTGACATTCATCCATGCCTGGTACAGGGCCGGGCGGATCAGGTCGTTCATCGCCGCGTCGACGATGGCGAAATCCTTGTGCTCGGTATGCTTGAGGTATTCCACCTGAGTCAGCAAGACCCCGGCATTGGCCACGATGAACCGCCCCGGCTCGAACACCAGGGTCAGCTCGCGACCGTCCAGGCGCTCGCGCACGGCCTGGATGTAGTCGGCAACCAAGGGCGGCTGCTCTTCGCTGTAGCGCACGCCCAGGCCACCGCCCAGGTCGATGTGGCGCAGGTAGATGCCGCAGTCGCCAAGGCGATCGACCAGGTCGAGCAAGCGATCCAGGGCGTCGAGGAACGGTGCCAGCGTGGTCAGTTGCGAGCCGATGTGGCAATCCACGCCGATCACGTCGAGGTTGGGCAACTGCGCGGCACGTACATAGACGTCTTCGGCTGCAGCGATGTCGATGCCGAACTTGTTCTCTTTCAAGCCCGTGGAAATGTACGGGTGGGTGCCCGCGTCGACGTCCGGATTGACCCGTAGCGACACAGGCGCGCGCACGCCTAGCTCGGCGGCGACTTCCTGCAGGCGTTCCAGCTCGTCGGTGGATTCGACGTTGAAGCAGTGCACGCCTACTTCGAGGGCGCGGCGCATGTCGGCGCGGGTCTTGCCGACCCCGGAAAACACTACGCGCTCGGCGCGCCCGCCCGCAGCCAGCACGCGCTCCAGTTCGCCGCCCGAGACGATGTCGAAACCGGCGCCCAAACGCGCCAGGACATTGAGCACGGCCAGGTTGGAGTTGGCCTTCACGGCAAAGCAGACCAGCGACGGGGTGCCCTGCAGGGCATCGGCGTAGGCGTTGTACTGCGCCTCGATGTGGGCGCGCGAGTAGACGTACGTCGGCGTGCCGAAGCGCTGGGCCACGGCCGACAGGGCTACGCCTTCGGCAAACAGTTCACCGTCGCGGCGTTGAAAAGCGTCCATGGTGTTCCCTTAGTAGTGCTTGTGCGGTTGCGACGACTTGGCTTGGTCCTCGGGAGATTTGCTGTCATCGGGCAGGTACAGCGGGCCCTTTTGACCACAGGCGGACACCAGGCAGGCAACGGCGACGAGCGCGGCCAGGGAAGAGATCAGGCGCTTCATGGCGAAATCCTTTGTATAAGCAGTAATTGCGCCCGAGTATACCCAGCGCCCGGCATGGTGGCTATGCAGGTGGGCCGCCAGCGGTGCCACCGATCCAGACGGGTGCATTATGCTTTGCATAAACCGCTGGCTGCTCGTATCTTGCCGCCCGTAGCGCGAACAGACACTTTCCGAGGTTCCTGCAATGAGTTTGACCGAAGCCCGTTTCCACGACCTGGTCGATGCCACCCAGCAGGCGCTGGAGGAGTTGCTCGAGGACCACGCCGACGACATCGAAATTTCCGCCGGCATGATGACCATCAAGTTCGACAACGGCAGCCAGCTGATCATCAGCCGCCAGGAGCCGCTGCGCCAGCTGTGGCTGGCCGCGCGCTCCGGTGGCTATCACTTCGATTACGACGAAGAGTCGGGCAAGTGGCGCTGCGAGAAATCCGAGGAATTGCTGGGCGAGGTACTGGCCCGGGCGACCGAGGAACAGGCCGGCGTCGAGCTGGATTTCGAAGAGATCTGATGGTGAGCCAGCCCGCACGCGCGCCCAAGCCGCTCTACAGCAACGTCAGCCCGTCGGTACAGTCACCTTGCGTGAGCCTGTGCCGGCTGGACGAAGAACGCGTTTGCCAAGGGTGTTTCCGCCATGTCGAGGATATCCGCGCCTGGCGCTCGGCCGATGACGATACGCGGCGCCAGATCATCGCTGTGGCTGATCAGCGCCGGTTGCAGGCGCTGTCGGCGCCTGCTGGCGACTGACAGCACCTGCTTTCATCAAGCCCCGATGCTCAGGCAGGCTCGGCCACCGTCAGGATGGTGAGCAATGACTGCGCGTGCCCGGCAGCCTCATGGCCCAGGCTGGTCAGGTAGCCGCCATCGGGCTTGGTGATCAATTCCTTTTCATGCAGGCGAGTCGCGGCGGCAATGGCCGCAGGTGATGCAGTGTGGTGGATTTTCAGACCTTCCATGGTGTTGCCGAGGTTGAACAGGGCAAGGATTTCCAGCTCGGCAACCAGTTCCGGGGTGTAGGACGACATAGGCGCTCCCGACTTTCTTATGGAATGAACGACAGCACCGAGGGGCGCTGAACGCTGTACCCCGACACCGTGGCAGCGGGGTTTTTCCAGTGTAGTCAGCCGCAGGCGAACGCGCCTGTTCAGCGTCAGACTTTTTCCGCGGGCAGCTCGGGCAAGGCACGCAGAGCGGCTTCGTACCAGGCCGTGTCGAACGCGCGATCCTGCTCCAGAATGGCATCGATCTCGATCGCCAGTACATGGGCCATCATGTTGAGGATGTCCTCGCGCTCATAGCCCACCAGCGTCAGCTTGTTGAACGTGGCCTTGGCCGCGGGCGGGTTGTCGCTTTCGATCTGATTCTCGATGGCCTGGGTGAGGGTGGCTTCGGCAAATGCTTCGTCTTCGTCTGGCAGGTTGTCGCTCATGGGGATGTTCTCGATCGGGGTCAATGTCGGGTTCTGGGGGGAGCCCTTCGCGGGCAGAGACCCGCTCCCACAGGATATCTAACATCTACTGTGGGAGCGGGGCGCGAAGAGGCCGGACCTGCCAAGCGCCTAGCGAGCCGCCAGCAAATCGCGGCCGCGAGCGACTGCCGCACGCACCTGAGCAGGCGCCGTGCCGCCGATGTGGTCGCGGGCATTGACCGAGCCTTCCAGGGTCAATACCTCGAACACGTCCGCATCGATCTGGTCACTGAACCGGCGCAGTTCTTCCAGGCTCATTTCCGCCAGGTCCTTGCCGGTGTCCACGCCATGCTTGACCGCATGCCCGACGATCTCGTGGCAATCGCGGAACGGCAGGCCACGGCGCACCAGGTAATCGGCGAGGTCGGTGGCGGTGGAGAAACCACGCAGCGCGGCTTCGCGCATCATGGCGTGCCTGGGCTTGATGGCCGGGATCATGTCGGCAAAGGCCCGCAGCGAGTCGCGCAGCGTGTCGGCGGCGTCGAACAGCGGTTCCTTGTCTTCCTGGTTGTCCTTGTTGTAGGCCAGCGGCTGGCCCTTCATCAGGGTCAGCAGGCCCATCAGCGCACCGAATACCCGGCCGCTCTTGCCGCGCACCAGTTCCGGTACGTCGGGGTTCTTCTTCTGCGGCATGATCGAGCTGCCGGTGCAGAAGCGGTCGGGCAGGTCGATGAACTGGAATTGCGCGCTGGTCCACAGCACCAGCTCTTCGGAGAAGCGCGACAGGTGCATCATCGCGATGCTGGCCGCAGCGCAGAATTCGATGGCGAAGTCACGGTCCGAAACGCCATCCAGCGAGTTGTCGCCGACGGCTTCGAAGCCCAGCAGCGTGCAGGTCAGCTCGCGGTCGATGGGGTAGGTGGTGCCGGCCAGCGCGGCGCTGCCCAGCGGCATGCGGTTGGTGCGCTTGCGGCAATCGACCAGGCGTTCATGGTCGCGGCTGAGCATTTCGAACCACGCCAGCAGGTGATGCCCGAAGGTCACCGGCTGCGCGGTCTGCAGGTGGGTGAAGCCCGGCATGATGGTGTCGGCCTCGCGCTCGGCCTGTTCCAGCAAGCCCTGCTGCAGGCGAGTAATTTCGCTGAGGATGAGGTCGATCTCGTCACGCAGCCACAGGCGAATGTCGGTGGCCACCTGGTCGTTGCGGCTGCGCCCGGTGTGCAGCTTCTTGCCGGTGACACCGATGCGATCGGTCAGGCGCGCTTCGATGTTCATGTGCACGTCTTCCAGATCCGTGCGCCAGTCGAACTGGCCCGCCTGGATTTCCTGCTCGATGGTGCGCAGACCGTCGACGATGGTGTCGCGCTCCGCATCGGTGAGCACACCGACCTTGGCCAGCATGGTGGCGTGGGCGATCGAGCCCATGATGTCATGGCGGTACAGGCGCTGGTCGAAATCGACCGAGGCGGTGAAGCGGGCGACGAAGGCGTCGACGGGTTCACTGAAGCGGCCGCCCCAGGACTGGTTGGTCTTGTCAGTGCTCATGAATTGGCTCGTGCAAGGCGTGAACGGGAAATTGCCGCAATAATAACAAATGCGGCCCGGGTCTGTTGGCGGCATAGTGCAGGTGTCTATTGTCTGCATTCACTCCTTCGCGGGCAGAGGGGTCGCCGCCCGCCCCCGCTCTCACAAGTGATCACGTTGACCTGTGGGAGCGGGTCTCTGCCCGCGAAGAGGCCTGCGACACACTACAGCAGCCAGGAAGCCGTACATGTTCAGCAAGCCGTCGAACCCTCCCGAGCCGGATTTCTTCCTGCCCGAGCTTTGCCTGCCCCAGGCGTTGTTGATGCTGATCGTGCTGGCGCAGTTGCTGGTGTTCGTGCTGGTGCTGGCCGAACCCATGAACCCAGGCTTCAACTGGGTGCGCCTGGCCCTCACTTCGCTGTTCGTGCAATGGATCGTGCTGCTCTCGGCGGCCTTGCTCTGTGCCCTGCGCCCCTGGCTGGCGCGCCTGCGCCCCGGTATGGCGGGTGGGTTGTGCTGCGCCCTGGTGGTGGGCCTGACCCTCGCGGGCACGGCGGTGATCGACTACTTCCAGTTGGGCGGGCTCGACACGCCGACCGTGGAGGTCAATCGGTACCTGCGCCACGCCCTGATCGGGCTGATCATGTCGGCCTTGCTGCTGCGCTACTTCTACCTGCAGAGCCAGTGGCGGCGCCAGCAACAGGCCGAATTGCAGTCGCGTATCCAGGCCCTGCAGGCGCGCATTCGCCCGCACTTTCTGTTCAACAGCTTGAACAGCATCGCCAGCCTGGTGGTCAGCGATCCGGTCAAGGCCGAGCAGGCGGTGCTCAATCTGTCCGACCTGTTTCGTGCCAGCCTGGCCCAGCCCAACAGCCTGGTGATGTGGCGTGATGAGGTGGAGTTGGCCAAACGTTATTTATCGATTGAGCAATATCGTCTCGGCGAGCGTCTACAGTTGCACTGGAGGATCGAAACAATCCCGGATGATCTGCCGATCCCCCAACTTACTTTGCAACCGTTGTTGGAGAATGCGCTGGTACATGGCATCGCCCCTTTGATTTCGGGCGGGGTGATCAGCGTGGAGGCCGACTACAAAGGGGGAGAGTTCATATTGACCATCAGCAATCCCTACCAAGAGGCCGCCACAGCGCAGGCGTCGGGCGGAACCCAGCAGGCGCTGGCAAACATTGGCGCTCGACTTGCGGCACTTTTCGGTCCGCGCGCAAGTCTTAGCGTGAATCGCCGTGACGGTCGTCACTTCACTTGTCTACGTTATCCATGTGCGAGACTCACGCAGGAATCCAGCGCTCTATGAATGTCCTGATCGTTGATGACGAACCCCTTGCCCGCGAACGTTTGAGCCGACTGGTTGGCGAGCTCGAGGGCTACCATGTGCTCGAACCCGGCGCCAGCAACGGCGAAGAAGCCCTGAGCATGATCGAGGCACAGAAGCCGGACGTAGTCCTGCTCGACATTCGCATGCCCGGCCTGGATGGCCTGCAGGTCGCCGCCAGGCTGTGCGAGCGCGACACGCCGCCGGCGGTGGTATTCTGCACCGCCCATGACGAGTTTGCCCTGGATGCCTTTCAGGTCAGTGCCGTGGGCTACCTGGTCAAGCCGGTGCGCTCCGAACACCTGCTCGAAGCGTTGAAGAAGGCGGAAAAACCCAACCGCGTGCAACTGGCCGCCCTGACACGTCCGGCTGCCGAGGCGGGGACCGGTCCGCGCAGCCATATAAGCGCAAGAACCCGCAAGGGCATCGAGTTGATTCCGTTGGATCAGGTTATCTACTTCATTGCCGATCACAAGTACGTCACCCTGCGCCACGAAGGCGGCGAGGTCTTGCTCGATGAACCGCTCAAGGCGTTGGAAGACGAGTTTGGCGATCGCTTCGTGCGTATCCATCGCAACGCCCTGGTGGCCCGCGAGCGCATCGAGCGCTTGCAGCGCACGCCCCTGGGTCACTTTCAGCTCTATCTGAAGGGGCTCAACGGCGACGCGCTGATCGTCAGCCGACGCCATGTGGCCGGCGTGCGCAAGATGATGCAGCACCTCTAGCCCTCAGCAGGCGTGCCCAGTCCGCCGGGCTGGGCGCGGCCTGGCGCACAGCTGGTATCATCGTCCGCTAATCTTCATACGGATCGATTCATGCCCATTCGCGAAATCCGCATCGCCACCCGTAAAAGCGCGCTTGCTCTGTGGCAGGCCGAATACGTCAAGGCCCGCCTGGAGCAGGCGCATCCCGATCTGCAGGTCACCCTGGTGCCGATGGTCAGTCGCGGCGACAAGCTGCTCGACTCACCATTGTCGAAGATCGGCGGCAAGGGGCTGTTCGTCAAGGAGCTGGAAACCGCCCTGCTCGAAGGCACGGCGGACATCGCCGTGCACTCGATGAAAGACGTGCCGATGGACTTCCCCGACGGGCTGGGGCTGTACTGCATCTGCGAGCGCGAAGACCCTCGCGACGCCTTCGTTTCCAACGCCTGGGACAGCCTGGAGGCGCTGCCGCCCGGCAGCATCGTCGGCACCTCCAGCCTGCGTCGCCAGACCCAGCTGCTGGCGCGACGTCCCGACCTGCAGATCCGCTTTCTGCGCGGCAACGTCAACACCCGCCTGGCCAAGCTCGATGCCGGTGAATACGACGCGATCATTCTGGCTGCGGCCGGCCTGATCCGCCTGGGCTTCGAAGAGCGCATCACCACCAGCATCAGCGTCGAAGACAGCCTGCCTGCGGGCGGCCAGGGCGCGGTCGGCATCGAGTGCCGGACGGCCGACAGCGAGATCCACGCGCTGCTGGGGTCATTGCATCACCGCGATACCGAATTTCGCGTGAGCGCCGAGCGCGCCCTGAACAAACACCTCAACGGTGGCTGCCAAGTGCCCATCGCCTGTTACGCCGTGCTCGAAGGGGAGCAGATCTGGCTGCGCGGCCTGGTGGGCGACCCGGCTGGGCAGCGTCTGCTGCATGCTCAGGCACGCGCGCCGCTGGCCGATGCGCAACAGTTGGGCGTACAGGTGGCCGAAGCCCTGCTGGAGCAGGGCGCCGACGACATTCTGCGCGCGGTGTACGGCGAGGCCGGTCATCCTTGAACCCCTGGCGAGTGTTGCTGACCCGACCCTGCGACGAGTGCGCGCTGCAAGCCCAGGCGCTGCTGGAACAGGGCGTGTTCGCGGCGAGCCTGCCATTGCTGGCGATCGAGCCGCTAGCGGACAGCGACACTCAGCGGCAGGTGTTGGCCGAACTGAATCGATACAATGCCGTGATCGTGGTCAGCAAGCCCGCCGCGCGCCTGGCCCTGGACCGCGCGCCTGCCAACCTCGGGCAGACCTCGTGGTTCAGCGTCGGTGCCGGCACGGCGGCCATTCTCGAAGCGCGTGGGCTGACCGTGACGTATCCTGAAACAGGAGACGATAGCGAAGCCTTGCTGAATCTGGCCCAATTGCGCGTCGCATTGGCGAGCCCCCATCCACGGGTGCTGATCATCCGTGGCGAAGGCGGACGCGAGGCTCTGGCCGAGCACTTGCGTGAGCAGGGCGCGACGGTAGAGTATCTGCAACTGTACCGACGCAGCATTCCGGTCTACCCACCGGGTGCGCTGGCGTCCCGTATCGCATCGGAACGCTTGAACGCCTTGGCGGTCAGCAGTGGGCAGGGTTTTCAACACTTGCACCAATTGGCAGGCGAGCAGTGGTCGGTGATCCGTACCCTGCCGCTGTTCGTGCCCAGCCCGCGGGTAGCTGCGCTGGCGCGTGAAGCCGGTGCGGTGAATGTTGTGGATTGCCGAGGTGCCAGTACCTCGGCGTTGCTGGCGGCGCTGCGCACGCAGGCCGCACCCAGATCGTAAGGCGCGACCGCCAGCGAGGCGACCGCGCCCCTATGCAAAGGATGGACACGTGAGCGAAACAGCCTTGCCCAAAGACGAACCCAAGAGCGCCCCACAGGTGCCTTTCGAACAGCCAGCCGCCTTGCCCCCGCAGCGCTCGGCCAATGGCAACGGCTTGGCGATCATTGCGCTGCTGCTTGCCGCTGCCGGTCTGGCCGCAGCTGGCTGGGGCGTGTGGCAGGTGCGCACGCTGACCGCCGGCCACCAGCAGCAGTCGCGGGTGATCGAAGGGCTCGCCACGCAAACGCTGACGCTGGAACACAACGAACGGCAACTCAGTGCCGATCTCGCGCAGTTGCCCGACTCCAACGAACTCGAAGACCGCCACCGCCTGCTCGCCCAGTTGCAGGGCGATCAGCAGCGCTTGAGCCAGCGCCTGGAAACCGTGCTGGGCGCCAGCCGCAAGGACTGGCGTCTGGCCGAAGCGGAGCACCTGCTGCGTCTGGCCAGCCTGCGCCTGTCTGCTCTGCAGGACGTCACCAGCGCCAAGGCGCTGGTGCAGGGCGCCGACGAAATCCTGCGCGAGCAGGACGACCCACAGGCCTTCGCCGCACGCGAGCAACTGACCCGCAGCCTGGCGTCGCTGCAAGGCACCACCCAGCCGGATCGCACCGGGTTGTTCCTGCAGCTGAGCGCCTTGCGCGAGCAGGCCACGCAGCTGACGGCGCTGGCGCCCGAATTCCAGGCGGCCGCGGCAGCTGCGCAGGGCAACTCACCCGAAGGCGAGACCCGCTTGCGCCAGTGGTGGAACAAGATTTCCGGTTTCTTCCGGGTCGACTTCAGCCCCGATGACAGCATCCGGCCGTTGCTGGCCGGGCAGAGCCTGAGTCAGGTTCGCCTCGCCTTGAGCCTGGCGCTTGAGCAGGCCCAGTGGGCCGCGCTAAATGGTCAGGGCAAGGTATATACGCAAGCGCTGGACGACGCCCGCAGTATTCTGGTGGCAGGCTTCAATCGCGAGAATGGCCCGACCCAGGCCATGATCGAACAGTTGACCGCCCTGAAGAATCAGCCGGTTTCGGTCACCACACCTGATCTGGATGCAAGCCTCAACGCCATCCAGGCCTACCTGCAACATCGTCATACGCCGGTCGAAGGCCTGCAGAAGTCGACCGAAGCAGCGCCGGCCGCTGTGGAGAGCCAACCATGAAACGGTTCTACGTGATCCTGTTTCTGGTGATTGCCGCCATGGTCGGCCTCGGCCTGGCCGTGGCCAAACACCCCGGCTACGTATTGATCGACTACCCCCATGTGATGCGCTACGAGTCAGGCCTGTGGACCACGCTGCTGGCGTTGCTGGTGCTGGTCTTGGTGGCGTTCGTCGTCTACCTGCTGATCAGCGTGCTGGTCAGCTCCGGCCGCGTGGTCAATCCATGGTCGGGCCGCAATCGCAACCGCCGCGTGCAGACATCCATCGAGAAGGGCCAGCTGGACCTCGCCGAAGGGCGCTGGGCCAGTGCCCAGAAGCACTTGCAGCACGCAGCCGAAAATGAACGCCAGCCATTGCTCTATTACCTCGGCGCAGCACGCGCCGCCAATGAGCAGGGCCGCTACGAAGACAGCGACAACCTGCTCGAACGGGCCCTGGCACGTCAGCCACAAGCGGAATTGGCAATTGCCTTGAACCATGCTCAATTGCAGAGCGATCGCGGCGACAGCGACGGTTCGCTGCAGACCCTGCAGGCCATGCACGAACGTCATCCGCGCAACGTGCAGGTGCTGCGTCAGCTGCAGCGTGTGCACCAGCAGCGTGGAGACTGGCCAGCAGTGGTCAAACTGCTACCACAACTGCGCAAGGACAAGGCCCTGCCGGCGGCCGAACTCGCCGAGCTCGAGCGGCGTGCCTGGGGCGAGAACCTGAGCGTGGCCGCGCACGCGCCCGTTCAGGAGCAGGGGCAGGGTGAGGCAGGACTGGCTGCACTGGAGCGCGCCTGGCAGGCACTCAGCTCGGCACAGCGCCAGGAACCCGCATTGGTGCTCGCCTATGCCGAACAACTGCGTCAGGTGGGTGCGCAAGCCCAGGCTGAAGACGTGCTACGGACTGCGCAGAAGCGTCAGTACGACACGCACCTGGCTCGCCTCTATGGCCTGGTGATCGGCACCGACCCTGCGCGCCAACTGCAGACTGCCGAAGGCTGGCTCAAACAGCACCCCCACGATGCCGGGTTGTTACTGACCCTGGGTCGCCTGTGCCTGCAGAACCGCTTGTGGGGCAAGGCCCGCGACTACCTGGAAAGCAGCCTGCGCCTGCAGCGCAGCCCGGAAACCTGCGCAGAACTTGCACGCCTGCTCGCCCAGTTGGGCGATACCGAACGCAGCAACCAGTTGTTCCAGGAAGGCCTCGGGCTGCTTGACGAACGTTTGCTGGCTGCACCCCTGCCCACTTCGGTGCGCACGCTCTGAATCGCTTTCGCGTGTAGAACGAGGCCGCGCCACTGCTCTGCCCCCGTGCGCACCCGGAGGCAGGGGCAGGCGCCAGTAAAACCGGCATTTGGCGCAATGTCCCCCTGATTAAACGCTTGTATGAACTTTATCCGATGCGTACCTTGATGCCATTGGCGCACGGGCATAATCTCCCCCTGCATGTACATCGACATTCGCCGTCACAGACCGCGAATCGGTCCGAGCCCTGCTTCCTGTCGTACAGGAGCGCGAAGCCGGGCATGACCCACAAGGGAAGCACTCATCATGTTGGAAAGTTGCCAGAATGCCCAGGAACGTTGGGGCGGAGTTCACCTGCTGATCGATCGCTGGCTGCAGGAGCGCAATGAGCTGATCAAGGCGTTCGATGCATTGGGCGACACGCCTCAGGCTCTGGTCGAAGATCGCAAGAGGCTGCAGGATTTCTGCGGCTTGCTGGTCGACTACACATCGGCCGGCCATTTTGAAATCTACGAACAGTTGACCGACGAAGCCAAGGCGTTCAATGACAAGCGTGGTCTGGAACTGGCCGACACGATCTGGCCACGCATCGACGAAATCACCCAGAAAGCGCTCGACTTCAACGATTACTGCGACAAGGGCGACTGCTCCGATGCCGCCGTCATTCTGGACAAGCTCAAGGAGCTGGGTCGGTTGTTGCACGAGCGCTTCGAGCTCGAGGACTGCCTGATCGAGGTCTTGCACAACGCTCACAAGGAAGAGTCCGTCGCCCAGGCGTGACTCTCTTTCGACGCGGCCCTAAGGGGCCGTGGCCAGCAGATGAATGTCGAACGTCAGCGGTGTATTGGGTGGTATCAAGGCACCGGCGCCGTCTGTTCCATAGGCGTGCGCCGATGCAATGACCACACGCCACTTCGCGCCGACCGGCATCTGCGGCAACACCGTACGCCAGCCCTCGATGACGCTGTCCAGGCGAAACCACTGCGCCTGGGTGCTTTGGTCGAACACGCTGCCGTCGGGCAGCTTCCCCACGTATTGAACCTGCACACGTCCATCGGCGGTGGCAGGTGCCCCTGCGCCAGGTTCCAGTACGGTTACCAGAATGCCCTCAGCGATCTCCCGCACCCCGGCCTTGGCTCGTTCGGCGGCCATGAAGCGGCGCTCGGCGGCCAGCGCCTGTTCCGTATCGGCTGCTTCGTCAGGCTTGTCCGTCTTGTCCGTCTTGTCCGCCTGTGCCTGATACTGAGCCAGCAATTGGCCGATGCGCTCGTCGCTCAATGCCAGCGGCTCTTGTCGATACGCCTCCTGCAAGCCCTTGAGCAGGGCGTCGAGTTGAAGCCCGGGGGCGTCCTGGCGCAGGCGTTCCCCCAGGCTGGCGCCCACACTGTAGGCCAGGTCGCGGGCACCGTCCGGCGCAGCTTGCGCGTGCGCTTGTGGCAGGGCCAGGGACAATGGCACCAGGGACAACGACAACAGCAGGCGAGGCAACATCACATTCTCCAGGACAAGACACGGCGAGCATGGACCGATTATGCCACCGACCGGGAAACGGGGCCTCGCGGACACAGTCAACATGTTCTGGCGGCTCTACAGCCACAGGTCTAGTATGAGCCTCTACCCATCGGCCAGGAGGTAACCCATGTCGGCTAACAAGAAGCCCGTAAACACCCCGTTGCATTTGCTTCAACAGCTTTCCGGCAGTTTGCTCGAGCACCTCGAAAGTGCATGTTCCCAGGCCTTGGCCGATGCTGAAAAACTGCTCGCCAAGCTCGAGAAGCAGCGCGGCAAGGCTCAGGAAAAACTGCACAAGTCGCGCACCAAAGTGCAGGACGCTGCTACTGCCGGCAAGAAAAAGAAGCAAGCCAAGGCGCACGACTCGGTGAGCGAACTCGAACAACTGCTCGACGAGCTCAAGGACCGCCAGGCCGAAACCCGCGCCTACATCGTCGAGCTCAAGCGCGACGCCCAGGAAAGCCTGAAACTGGCGGCCGGGGTAGGGCGCGTCCAGGAAGCGGCGAGCAAGGCAATCGAAACCCGTTCGGCCAAGCCCAAGGCAACCCCTGCGGTCGCGGCCAAGTCGGCCAGCCCGGCAGCCAAGCCTGCCGCTCGCACGCCCGCCAAGAGCACCCCAGCCGGGTCGACTGCACGTGCGGCCGCGAAGCCTGCAGCCAGCAAAACCACCCGTGTAGCTGCCGCAGCCACTGCGAGCAAGCCGGCGGTTTCCCGCAGCACTACCCGCAAGGCCCTGGCGGCCCCGGGCGCGGCGGTCAAGCCTGACGCCAAGGCACCCGCCAAGCCGGCTGCGCGGCCGGCCAGAAAGCCTGCGGCCGCCAAGTCGCTTGCCGCAGCCGTGCATTCGAGTGCGACCGAGTCCGGTGCTCCCGCCACTGGCGCTCAGGACGACAAGGGCGACGCATCTTCGAGCCAAGCCTGAGTCTCCCTGGCTGCCACGCCCAGCACGTGCAACGCCGCGCTCGAGTGCGCGGCCGTTGCGGGTAGCAAAGCAGGCAGCCAGGTCATGCTCAAGCCCTGCGTAGCGAGGGGCCAAGGTGCGGCCTGATCGTGCAGGCGCTGCAGCAACTGGCGTTCGGCGTTCAGTTCCAGTGCCTTGACCGATTCGCGCAGGTGCATCAGCTCAGGGTCTTGCACGGCCTGGGCTCGCCACTGCTGGCGCAATTCGCGCAAGGGTCGCACCACGTCCTCATGCCAAGGCGTGGCGATCGCCTCCAGCAGCGTCACCCGTTCGCATGTGCAGGCCACGCCCCTGGCATCCAGCCAGGCACCGCACAGCAGCAGGCACACGTTGGCGCCACCTGCCTGCAGCTGCAGGCAGGTGGTTTCGATGCCTGGTCGGGCATAGAGGTCCAGGGCAAACTTCCACAACTCATCATGCATCGTGCTACTCGCGCCAGTGGGCAAGGAAGCTGGTAGACTTCGCCGCCATTATGATCCGACTTCAGAACCTCACTTTACAGCGTGGCCCGCAGCGTCTGCTAGAAGACGCCGAGCTGACCCTGCACGCCGGTCAGAAAGCCGGCCTCATCGGCGCCAACGGCGCCGGCAAATCCAGCTTGTTCGCCTTGCTGCGCGGCGAGCTTGTGCCCGACTCCGGCAATTGCTACCTGCCCGCCGATTGGCGTATCGCTCACATGCGCCAGGAAGTCGATACCCTCGAACGCATTGCGGTCGACTACGTACTCGATGGCGATGTGCGTCTGCGCGAAGTCCAGCAGGCACTGGCGGACGCCGAGGCCACGCAGGACGGTGCGGCCCAGGCGCGCCTGCATGCCGAGCTCGACAGTGCCGACGGCTATACCGCGGACGCACGTGCACGCAAGCTGCTCGCAGGGCTTGGTTTCAGCAACGAGCAGATGGACCGTCAGGTCGGTGATTTTTCCGGGGGCTGGCGGATGCGCCTGAGCCTGGCTCAGGCATTGATGTGCCCTTCCGACCTGCTGCTGCTCGACGAACCGACCAACCACCTGGATCTCGACGCCATCCTGTGGCTCGAGGACTGGCTCAAGGGCTATCCCGGCACCCTGCTGTTGATCTCCCACGACCGCGACTTCCTCGACGAAGTCGTCGATCACGTGGCCCACGTCGAACAGCAGAAGCTGACCCTGTACCGTGGTGGCTACAGCGCCTTCGAACGCGCCCGTGCCGAACGCCTGGCGCAGCAGCAGCAAGCGTACGAGAAGCAGCAGGTGCAGCGCGCGCACATGGAGAAGTACATTGCGCGCTTCAAGGCCCAGGCCACCAAGGCGCGTCAGGCACAGAGCCGGATCAAGGCCCTGGAGCGCATGGAAGAGCTGTCGGCGGCACACGTCGACTCGCCCTTCGACTTCGTGTTCCGCGAATCGGTGAAGATTTCCAGCCCCTTGCTCGACCTGTCCGAAGGTCGGCTGGGCTACGGCGAAACGGCTGTGCTGGAGAAGGTCAAGCTGCAGCTTGCGCCCGGTGCGCGGATTGGCCTGTTGGGCCCCAATGGCGCGGGCAAGTCGACCCTGATCAAGAACCTCGCCGGCGAGCTCACGCCCATCGGCGGACGCCTGGTACGTGGCGAGAACCTGGTGGTGGGCTATTTCGCCCAGCACCAGCTGGACTCCCTGGACAGCAAGGCCAGCCCGTTGCTGCATCTGCAGCGGCTGGCGCCGGGCGAGCGTGAGCAGGTACTGCGCGACTTCCTCGGTGGCTTCGATTTCCGTGGCGCGCGCATCGATGAACCGGTGCTGAATTTCTCCGGTGGCGAAAAGGCCCGCCTGGCGCTGGCGTTGATTGCCTGGGAACGGCCCAACCTGTTGCTGCTCGACGAACCGACCAACCACCTCGACCTGGAGATGCGCCTGGCCCTGACCATGGCCCTGCAGGAGTTCAGTGGCGCGGTGCTGGTGGTGTCCCACGACCGGCATCTGCTCAAGAGCACCACCGACGATTTCCTGTTGGTGGCCGATGGCAAGGTCGAGCCGTTCGATGGCGATCTGGACGACTACGCGCGCTGGCTGGTGGATTATCGCCAGCGCCATGCCCCGATCAGCAATACCCCGGTCAACCTCGACAAGACCGACAAGAAAGCCCAGCGGCAGGCCGCCGCCGCGCTGCGTCAGCAACTGGCACCGCACAAGCGCCAGGCCGACAAGCTGGAGCGCGATCTGGGTGAAGTGCACGAGAAACTGGCGAAGATAGAAGCCGCCTTGTCCGACAGCGCCCTCTACGAGGCCGCGCGCAAGGATGAACTGCGCGATCAACTTGCCCAACAGGCCAGGCTCAAGGTGCGCGAGGGTGAGCTGGAAGAGCAGTGGATGGAAGCGCTGGAACTGCTCGAAGACATGCAGGCGCAGCTCGAGGCATTGGCCTGATACTGGGGCTTGATGCCGAGCTGCCTGCACGGGCCCATAGCCAAATTCGCTGCGCCGTTTTACCTTAGGCTGTCCCTATTCGAGCGTCGAGGTTCGTATGCTGCTGGAAACCTGGTTGGCCTTTTTGGTGGCGTGCTGGATCATCAGTCTTTCGCCTGGGGCCGGAGCTATCGCGTCCATGTCCAGTGGCTTGCAGCACGGTTTCCTGCGCGGCTATTGGAATGCGATCGGCCTGCAGTTGGGGCTGCTTCTGCAAATTGCGATCATTGCGGCTGGCGTTGGGGCCGTGCTCGCGGCGTCGGCCACGGCGTTCCAGGCGATCAAGTGGTTTGGCGTGCTCTATCTGCTCTATCTTGCGTTCAAGCAATGGCGTGCACTGCCTGCCGACCTCGGTGAGGAAGCGGGGCAAAAGCCGGCTGGCAAGGCCTCGAGCCTGGTGCTGCGTGGTTTTCTGGTGAACGTCGGCAACCCCAAGGCGCTGGTATTCATGCTGGCGGTATTGCCGCAATTCATCAATCCGCACGCGCCACTGCTGGTTCAATACCTGACCATTGCAGCCACCATGGTGACCGTGGACCTGATCGTCATGGCCGGCTATACCGGGTTGGCGGCGAAGGTGCTGCGGCTGCTGCGCACGCCGCGTCAGCAGCGACGCATGAACCGCACCTTCGCCGGCTTGTTCGTGGCGGCGGCGACCCTGCTCGCTACGCTGCGGCGGGTGCCTGCCTGAATTCGGCGGTCAGGCCTGGGTGAGTTCGATCACCCGGTCCACCAGCTTGTTGATGCCGGCGGCGGCTTCGCTGATGGTCTTGGCGCTCATGTAGGCGGGGGTGCTGACCAGCTTGCGGGCGGTGTCCTCGACGATCTCGGTCACTTCGCATTCCTGGTGGGTGCCACCCATCTTCTCGATGGCCTGCGCGGTTTCGGCATCGGTACCGATGGTGCAGGTCACGCCGGGGCCGTAGATTTTTGCCGCCAGCGCCGGTGAGATGCAGATCAAGCCAACCGGCTTGCGCGCTTCGGCGAAGGCCTCGGCCAGTGCCTGCACTTGCAGGTTGACCGAGCAGGCGGCGCCGTCGCTGGCGAAAGAGGACAGATTCTTCGCCGCGCCGAATCCGCCTGGAACGATCAAGGCATCGAAGTCGTCGGCGTTGGCCAGGGCGATGTCCTTGACCTCGCCACGGGCGATCCGCGCCGATTCCACCAGCACGTTGCGCGACTCGGGCATTTCCTCGCCGTTCAAGTGGTTGATCACATGCTTCTGGGCGACGTCGGGCGCGAAGCACTGCACTTCGCAGCCGCGCTGGTCCAGGCGCAGCAAGGTGATCACGCTTTCCTGAATTTCGCTGCCGTCATAGACGCCACAGCCGGAAAGGATCACCGCGATTTTCTTGGTCATGTCGAACTCCGATTGTGGCCACTGCTTCATTGGCATGTGTTCAGTAGCATGGATCACGCTCGGCGGCGTGTGTTCAGTTCGAGCGGGCCCTCAGGGCTGCTCGTCACCGGGCGCAGGCGTCGCCGCAGGGGCTTCCAGGCGCGCCTGGCGGGCGATGCGTGCGGCCTTGATGCGGCGCCGTACCCACAGCAGGACGCCGATCAGCACCAGCGCGCCAAGGACCCACAGCTCGTATTTCTTGACGTTGCCCAGCATGTGTTCGAGGAACGAGCCGAAATGGTAGGCCGCCAGGCCCAGTGCCGTGGCCCAGACCGCAGCCCCGATGCCGTTGAGCAGCAGGTAACGCCGTGGTGGGTAGCCGGACAGGCCGATTGCCACCGGCATGACGGTGCGCAGGCCATAGACGAAACGAAAGCTCAGGACCCAGATGTCCGGATGCCGGCGGATGTGCTCCAACGCACGGTCGCCCAACAGCTGCCAACGAGGTTTGCGCGCCAGTAGCTTGCGTCCATGCTTGCGGCCCATGAAATACCATAGCTGGTCGCCTGCGTAGCTGCCGAAGAAGGCCACCACCACAACCATGTTGATATCCATGTAGCCACGGAACGCCAGAAACCCGGCCAGGACCAGAATGGTCTCGCCTTCGAAGAACGTGCCGAGGAACAGGGCGAAATAGCCAAAATCGTTCAGGAATTGTTGGAGCATTTTATCGATGCTGGCGAAGTGAATGCGCAGCCTAACCCGTCATGGGCATACATGAAAGTGTCCAAATGTGTCTTGTCGTGAACAATGCTTGTCAACCTGAGAACGCAGACACCTTGTGGATGCGGCCGGTCATGTCATGCAACCGTCATAATCCATGCTTATAACTGTCGCGCCCCCCTTCCAAGCGTGCAGGCGTCAATGGCATCCTGACGCATTACGCGATCCGTGCCGCTCAATTGCAAAGGGCAGTTACGCCCTCGGGAACGCCAGATGAACAACGAAGCCCAGACTCAAGTCGCTCTCACCCAAGATCAGCCGGTGGTCGAAACCCCGGTAGAAGCGCCGTTGGTCATAGAAGCCATCGTCGAACCCGCGCACCCGAGCGAAGCCCTCGCACCGGCGCCGCACATCGTCGTGCCGGGGCTGGACGACAGCAGCCTGTACATCCATCGCGAGCTGTCGCAGTTGCAGTTCAACATCCGCGTGCTGGAGCAGGCGTTGGATGAATCCTATCCGCTGCTCGAGCGGCTCAAGTTCCTGCTGATCTTTTCCAGCAACCTCGACGAATTCTTCGAGATCCGCGTCGCAGGGCTTAAGAAGCAGATCACCTTTGCCCGCGAACAGGCCGGCGCCGACGGTCTGCAGCCGCATCAGGCGCTGGCGCGGATCAGCGAGCTGGTGCATGGCCATGTCGATCGCCAGTACGCCATCCTCAACGACATCCTGTTGCCGGAGCTGGAGAAACACCAGGTTCGCTTCATTCGTCGGCGGCATTGGACAACCAAGCTCAAGACCTGGGTGCGTCGCTATTTCCGCGACGAAATCGCGCCGATCATCACGCCCATCGGCCTGGACCCTACGCACCCGTTCCCGCTGCTGGTGAACAAGAGCCTGAACTTCATCGTCGAGCTCGAAGGCGTCGATGCCTTCGGTCGCGACTCTGGCCTGGCGATCATTCCGGCACCGCGGTTGCTGCCGCGGGTGATCAAGGTGCCCGAGGACGTAGGCGGGCCGGGCGACAATTTCGTGTTCCTGTCCTCGATGATCCATGCCCATGCCGATGACCTGTTCCAAGGCATGAAAGTGAAGGGCTGCTATCAATTTCGCCTGACCCGCAACGCCGACCTGTCGGTCGATACCGAGGACGTCGAAGACCTGGCGCGTGCGCTGCGCGGCGAGCTGTTCTCGCGTCGCTACGGCGATGCGGTACGTCTGGAAGTGGCCGACACCTGTCCCAAGCTTCTGTCCGACTATCTGCTCAAGCAATTCAACCTGTCGGACACCGAGCTGTATCAGGTCAACGGTCCGGTCAACCTGACGCGTCTGTTCAGCATCACTGGTCTGGACAGCCATCCCGAGCTGCAGTACCTGCCGTTCACGCCACAGATTCCGAAGCTGTTGCAGAACAGCGAGAACATTTTCAGCGTGGTCAGCAAGCAGGACATCCTGCTGCTGCACCCCTTCGAATCGTTCACGCCCGTGGTCGATCTGCTGCGCCAGGCGGCCAAGGACCCTCATGTGCTGGCCGTGCGGCAGACGCTGTACCGCAGCGGTGCCAATTCCGAGATCGTCGATGCGTTGGTGGATGCCGCCCGCAATGGCAAGGAAGTCACCGTCGTCATCGAGCTGCGCGCGCGCTTCGACGAGGAGTCCAACCTGCAGCTGGCCAGCCGTCTGCAAGCCGCGGGCGCGGTGGTGATCTACGGCGTGGTGGGCTTCAAGACCCACGCCAAGATGATGCTCATTCTGCGCCGCGAGGCGGGCGAGATCGTACGCTATGCACACCTTGGCACCGGTAACTACCACGCCGGCAATGCCAAGCTGTACACCGACTACAGTCTGCTGACCTCGGACGATGCACTGTGCGAAGACGTCGGCAAGTTGTTCAGCCAGTTGATCGGCATGGGCAAGACCTTGCGCATGAAGAAGCTGTTGCATGCACCCTTCACGTTGAAGAAGGGCATGCTCGACATGATCGCTCGCGAGACCCAGTACGCCATCGAAGGCAAGCCGGCGCACATCATTGCCAAGTTCAACTCGCTGACCGACCCGAAGGTCATTCGCGCGCTGTACAAGGCCAGCCAGTCAGGCGTGCGCATCGATCTGGTGGTGCGCGGCATGTGCTGCCTGCGTCCGGGCATTCCCGGGGTGTCACACAACATCCATGTGCGCTCGATCATCGGGCGGTTCCTGGAGCACACGCGGGTGTTCTACTTCCTCAACGGAGGCGAGGAGCAGATGTTCCTGTCCAGTGCCGACTGGATGGAGCGCAACCTCGACAAGCGTGTCGAAACCTGTTTCCCGGTGGAAGGCAAGAAGCTGATCGTGCGGGTCAAGAAGGAGCTGGAAAGCTACCTGACCGACAATACCCATTCCTGGATCCTGCAGGCCGACGGGCGCTACGTGCGCAACACCCCGACCGGCAACCAGAACGCCCGCAGCGCGCAGGACACGCTGCTCGAACGGCTGAGCAACCCGATCCTGCCGGTGCGCTAGCAGCCAGCAAGATCGGCGGTGCGGCTTTCGCGGCCACTGGCCGCTCCTACGGGAATCGCGTTGCACCGTAGGAGCGGTCATCGGCCGCGAAACAGGCGCTGCGGTGTATCGGGCAGATGGCGGTGCGGCGTTCGCGGCCACTGGCCGCTCCTACGGGAATCGCGTTGCACCGTAGGAGCGGTCATCGGCCGCGAAACATGCGCTGCGGTGTATCGGGCAGATGGCGGTGCGATCTCAGCGCACGGTGAGGGTAAAGCCTACGCGGGTCAGCCATTCGGCTTCCTGGGCGAAGTCGGCCTGGGTCAGCTGGTTGTTCTCCAGCCAGCCATCGGGGAACACTACATCCAGGCTCTTGGCCTTGGCATGCAGGGACACCGCCGGCATCTCCTGGGTACCACGGATGTGGTGGAACAGGATGGCGAAGCGCAGCAGCACGCACAGACGGATCAACTGCACACCGTCGTCGCCGAACTCGGCGAACTTGTCCTTGGGAATGTTGCGGCGGTGGCCGCGCACCAGCAGCGCCAGCATCTGCTGGTCTTCGCGCGAGAACCCGGCCAGGTCGGAGTGTTCGATCAGGTAGGCGCCGTGCTTGTGGTAATGGTAATGGGCAATGTCCAGGCCTATCTCGTGAACCTTCGCCGCCCAGCCCAGCAGCTCGCGCCAGACCCCGTCTTCCAGCTCCCAGTCCGCCGCCACCTGGTCGAAGGCATGCAGCGCCTTGCGCTCGACGCGCTCGGCCTGCTCGACATCGACGTGGTAGCGGGTCATCAACGAACCCAAAGTACGTTCGCGCACATCTTCGTGGTGATGACGGCCCAACAGGTCGTACAGCACGCCTTCGCGCAGGGCGCCATCGCAATGGTCCATGCGCTGCAGGGCGAGGGCATCGAAGATCGCTTCGAGAATCGCCAGCCCGGCGGGAAAGATGGTCCGGCGGTCCGGCTTGATGCCGTCGAAATCGATCTTGTCGACATCGCCCAGCTTGAACAGCTTGCGCTTGAGCCAGGCCAGCCCCTCGGCATTGACCTCGCCGCTGCCCTGGCCGCCGGCCTTGAGGGCCAGGCCGATGGCGCGGATGGTGCCGGAGGAGCCGATGGCCTCGTCCCAGCTGAGCCGGTGCAGGGCATTCTCGATGCTCATGATCTCCAGGCGCGCCGCCGTATACGCCTGGGCGTAGCGGGCCGGGGTGATCTTGCCATCGCGGAAGTAACGCTGGGTGTAGCTCACGCAGCCCATCTGCAGGCTCTCGCGCAGCAGGGGTTCGAAGCGCTGGCCGATGATGAACTCGGTGCTGCCGCCGCCGATGTCGGCGACCAGGCGCTTGCCCGGCGTGTCGGCCAGGGTGTGGGAGACGCCCAGATAGATGAGGCGGGCCTCTTCGCGGCCCGAGATGACCTCTACCGGATGGCCGAGGATCTGCTCGGCGCGGACGATGAATTCGTTGCGGTTGCGGGCTTCGCGCAGGGCGTTGGTGCCCACGATGCGCACCGCGCCCAGGGGCAGGCCGTTGATCAGTTGGGCGAAGCGCTTGAGGCAGTCCAGACCGCGCTGCATCGACTCTTCGCTGAGCTTGCGCTCTTCGTCGATGCCGGCGGCCAGCTGGACCTTTTCGCCCAGGCGTTCGAGGATGCGGATTTCATTGACGTGGGCCTTGGCCACCACCATATGAAAGCTGTTCGAGCCCAGGTCGATGGCGGCGATCAGGGACAGGTTCTTGGCTTTGGTCTGCGGCATGGTCAAAGGATCTCGGTCGTTAACCCCCGCATCGTGCCACGATCAGGCGACGGCGCCAACGCGCCATCCTGATCTTTGCCCCAAGGTCCGAGCTCTGGCGAGCCCGAACGGCATTCATGCCGGCTGCATGCCGATGAACTGCGCCAGCTCGGGCGTGCGCGGATTGACGAACAATTCCTTGGGATCGCCCACCTCGTGCACCTTGCCATGGTGCATGAACACCAGCTTGTCGCCGACCTCGCGGGCGAAGCGCATTTCGTGGGTGACCATGATCAGGGTCATGCCGTCTTCGGCCAGCTTGCGCACCACGCTGAGCACCTCGTTGACCAGCTCCGGGTCCAGCGCCGAGGTGATCTCGTCGCACAGCAGCACCTTGGGCGACATGGCCAGTGCGCGGGCGATCGCCACGCGCTGTTGCTGGCCGCCGGACAGACGTTCGGGGAACGCATCGAACTTCTCGCCCAGGCCGACCCGTTCGAGCATCTCGCGAGCCAGTTCGCGGGCGCGAGCCTTGGGCACTTTCTGCACCACCTGAGGGGCCAGCATCACGTTTTCGCCCACGCTCAGGTGCGGGAACAGGTTGAACTGCTGGAACACCATGCCGACCTTCTGGCGCAGGCTGCGCAAGTCGGCGCGCGCCGCATCCAGGTATTCACCGTCGACTTCGATGACGCCGTCGTTGATCGATTCCAGGCCGTTCAGGGTACGCAGCAAGGTGCTCTTGCCCGAGCCGCTGCGACCGATGATCGCGACCACCTGACCTTCGTCCACACTCAGGTCGATGCCCTTGAGCACATGATGATCGCCGTAGTACTTGTGCAGGGCGGAAATCCTAAGCAGCGGCATGCAGCCTCCTTTCCAGATAGCGGGCACTGAGCGACAGCGGGTAGCACAGGGCGAAGTAGCCCAGGGCGACGAAGCCGTAGACCATGAAGGGTTCGAAGGTGGCGTTGGCCAGCATGCTGCCGGTCTTGGTCAGCTCGGTGAAGCCGATGATCGAGGTTACTGCGGTGCCCTTGACCACTTGCACCGAGAAGCCCACGGTCGGCGCCACGGCAATGCGCAAGGCCTGGGGCAGGATCACGTGGCGCAGCTGCTCGTTGCGGGTAAGCGCCAGGCTGGCGGAGGCTTCCCACTGGCCGTTGCCGATGGACTCCACGCAGCCGCGCCAGATCTCGGCCAGATAGGCGCTGGTGAACAGCGTCAGGGCCAGGGCGGCGGCCACCCAGGGCGAGATGTCCACGCCCATCAGCGCCACGCCGAAGAACACCAGAAACAGCTGCATCAACAGAGGCGTGCCCTGGAACACTTCGATATAGCAGCGTGCCAGCGTGCGCAGCGGATGCGTGGGCGAGATGCGCAGGGTCATCACCAGCAAGCCGATCAAACCACCGCCAATGAACGCCACCAGGCTCAAGGCCAGGGTCCATTGCAGGCCGATGAGCAGGTTGCGCACGATGTCCCACAGGGTGAAATCCATCAGCTGTTCCTCATGATGAAACGCCGACCCAGCCAGTTCAGCAGCATGCGGATCAGGATCGACATGACCAGGTACACCAGGGTGGTCAGCAGATACGTCTCGAAGGCGCGGAAATTGCGCGACTGGATGAAATTGGCGTAGAAGCTCAGCTCCTGCGTGGCGATCTGCGAGCACACCGCCGAACCCAGCATGACGATGATGATCTGGCTGCTCAGCGCGGGCCAGACCTTGGCCAGGGCCGGCTGCAGGACCACGTAGCGAAACGCCTCGAAGCGGCTCATGGCCAGGGCCGCAGAGGCTTCGAGCTGCCCCTTTGGCACGGCCTGGATGCCCGCGCGGATGATCTCGGTGGAATACGCCCCCAGGTTGACCACCATGGCCAGCACCGCGGCCTGCCACTCGCTGATCTGCACGCCCAGGCTGGGCAGGCCGAAGAAAATGAAGAACAGCTGGACCAGGAAGGGCGTGTTGCGGATGAGCTCCACGTAGACCCCGAAGAGGCCGGCGAACGGCTTGATCTGCCAGGCCCGCACGGCGCCGCCGACGATGCCCACGGCTACCCCGAGCAGTGCGCCGATGGCGGTGAGCTCAAGGGTGAACAGCGCACCCTTGAGCAGCAGGTCGGCCTGTGCGAGTACCGGGGCGAAAGCGAACTGATAGGCCATTGGGTGCGCTCGACAATCAGAGGTCGGCGGGCAGCGGCTGCTTCAGCCAGGTCTGCGCATTCTTTTCCAGGCTGCCGTCACTCTTGCCCGCAGCGATGATCTGATTGACCTTGGCCAGCAGCTCGGGCTGTTGCTTGTTGATGCCCACGTACACCGGCGAGTCCTTGAGCTTGATCTTCAAGGCTGGAATGCGTTTAGGGTTCTTTTCCGAGATGGCCACCATCACCACGTTGCCGCTGGCGATCAGGTCTGTCTGGCCGGCGAGGTAGGCGGCGATGGTCGAGTTGTTGTCTTCGAAGCGCTTGATGGTGAGGCCTTCGGGCGCGACCTTGCTCAGCTCGATGTCTTCGATGGCGCCACGGGTCACGCTGATGGTCTTGCCCTTGAGGTCGTCCAGCGTGGCGATCGGCGCTTCCGGCGGGCCGAACACGGCCAGGTAGAACGGCGCGTAGGCACTGGAGAAATCGATGACCTGTTCACGCTCGGCATTCTTGCCCAGGCTGGAGATCACCAGGTCGACCTTGCCGGTGGTGAGGTAGGGAATGCGGTTGGTGGAGTTCACCGGAGTGAGCTGCAGCTTCACTTTGAGTTGGTCGGCGATCAGCTTGGCCGTGTCGATGTCCAGTCCGCGCGGTTGCATGTCGGGGCCGACCGAGCCGAACGGCGGGAAATCCTGCGGCACGGCAACGCGCAAGGTGCCGCGCTCGGTGATGTCGCTCAAGCCATCGGCATGGGCTGCCTGGCCCAGCATGAAACTGGCGACCAGGGCGGTGAACAGCAGGCTGCAGCGCGAAATCATGGCGATACTCCGATTGCGATCGAGTCGAGGTTGCCAGGGAGGTAGCACAGCGCGTGCCAGAATGGGGCAGGGGGCGTGCGCCGCGGCGTGGGATCGGGGTTCGAGCTACAACGAGTGCTCTGTGCCGGACTGGCCGCGCACCGTTGCGGAGCGCACTGGGCAGTGCCTGCGGTCATTCCTGGTGCGCCGAGCGGGGTTCCATTGCCTGTATCACCGATGTTCATAGTGATGATCAATGATCATCGGCTTCCTGTAGCAGCGCTGTGCCGCTATGATGGGCCACGTTTTTCTTTCCGAATATGACCACGGAGACACTCCATGAGCAGCGACCTTATCAAGCACGTCAGCGACGCCAGCTTCGAAGCAGATGTACTCAAGGCTGACGGTGCTGTACTCGTCGACTACTGGGCCGAATGGTGTGGCCCGTGCAAGATGATCGCCCCGGTGCTCGACGAAATCGCCGAAACCTACAAGGGCAAGCTGACCGTCGCCAAGCTCAACATCGACGAGAATCAGGAAACCCCGGCCAAGCATGGCGTGCGCGGTATCCCGACGCTGATGCTGTTCAAGAACGGCAACGTCGAGGCGACCAAGGTCGGCGCGCTGTCCAAGTCGCAGTTGGCAGCCTTCCTGGACGCCAATATCTGATACCTGAAAGGCCCCGCATTCGTCGGGGCTTTTTTCTGGGCGCGATACTGGACGCCTACAAATCGAGGTGTTACATTCGGCCTCGCATTGGTTTCTCCTCTGCCCCCTGCAAGCCGTCGCCGACGCACTCCTACTCGAATCAGTACGCGATCCTGTCGCCTTCTCTGCGGCGCGGCCTCATTAAGCCCAAAGCTTAATTTCTCCCCTCCATACATGATTACGTCATTCCCTTATGAACCTGACTGAACTCAAGCAAAAGCCGATCACCGATCTGCTCGAAATGGCCGAACAGATGGGCATAGAAAATATGGCCCGTTCGCGCAAGCAGGATGTGATTTTCTCCCTGTTGAAGAAGCACGCCAAAAGCGGTGAGGAAATCTCCGGTGATGGCGTGCTGGAGATTCTCCAGGACGGCTTCGGCTTCCTGCGTTCGGCTGACGCCTCGTACCTGGCCGGCCCAGACGACATCTACGTCTCGCCCAGCCAGATCCGCCGCTTCAACCTGCGTACCGGCGACACCATCGTCGGCAAGATCCGTCCGCCCAAGGAAGGCGAGCGTTATTTCGCCCTGTTGAAAGTCGATACCATCAACTTCGACCGTCCGGAAAACGCGAAAAACAAGATTCTCTTCGAAAACCTCACGCCGCTGTTCCCTACGGTGCGCATGAAGATGGAAGCCGGCAACGGTTCCACCGAAGACCTCACCGGTCGTGTCATCGACCTGTGCGCACCGATCGGCAAGGGCCAGCGTGGCCTGATCGTCGCTCCGCCGAAAGCGGGCAAGACCATCATGCTGCAGAACATCGCGTCGAACATCACGCGCAACAACCCTGAATGCCACCTGATCGTCCTGCTGATCGACGAGCGTCCGGAAGAAGTCACCGAGATGCAGCGCACCGTGCGCGGCGAAGTGGTCGCCTCGACCTTCGACGAGCCGCCAACCCGCCACGTGCAAGTGGCCGAGATGGTGATCGAGAAGGCCAAGCGCCTGGTCGAGCACAAGAAGGATGTGGTCATCCTGCTCGACTCCATCACTCGCCTGGCGCGTGCCTACAACACCGTGATCCCGAGCTCCGGCAAGGTCCTGACCGGTGGTGTCGACGCCCATGCCCTGGAGAAGCCCAAGCGTTTCTTCGGTGCCGCGCGTAACATCGAGGAAGGCGGTTCGCTGACCATCATCGCCACCGCGCTGGTCGAAACCGGCTCGAAGATGGACGAAGTGATCTACGAAGAGTTCAAGGGTACCGGCAACATGGAACTGCCCCTGGACCGCAAGATCGCCGAGAAGCGCGTCTTCCCGGCCATCAACATCAACCGTTCCGGTACCCGTCGCGAAGAGCTGCTGACCGCCGACGACGAACTGCAGCGCATGTGGATCCTGCGCAAGCTGCTGCACCCGATGGACGAAGTGGCGGCCATCGAGTTCCTGATCGACAAGCTCAAGCAGACTAAGACCAACGACGAGTTCTTCCTGTCGATGAAACGCAAGTAAGCCCACCCGCTGCTTGATCCGAATGGCGCCCTTGCGGCGCCATTCGCATTTTCAACGTTGCATAGCCATGCCAGACCCGTTCGGCCGACAAGGATTGTTATGACTCACCTAGCCTATCGACGTGACATCGACGGCTTGCGCGCCGTGGCGGTCATTGCCGTGGTGTTGTTCCACTTTGGTATTCCAGGTTTTGCCGGCGGGTTCGTCGGCGTTGACGTGTTCTTCGTGATCTCGGGTTATCTGATCACCTCGATCATCTGCCGCGAGCGTGCCTCGGGCCACTTCAGTTTTGTGGAGTTCTGGGTGCGCCGTGCGCGGCGGATCCTGCCCGCCCTGGTGGTGATGGTGGTGGCCTGTCTGATCGTTGGCTGGTTCCTGCTGGTGCCGCGTGACTATGAAGAGCTGGGGCGCTCGGCGCGCTACCAGGCCATGTTCATGTCCAACGTGCTGTTCGCCCGGCAGGACGGCTATTTCGATACCGATTCGGAGCTCAAGCCACTGCTGCACACCTGGTCGCTGGCGGTGGAAGAGCAGTTCTACATTCTCTTGCCGCTGTTGCTGGCCGTGCTCGGCCGGTATGTGAAGGCATGGCGCAGAGGCTTGTTCGGCATTGCCCTGGCATCGTTTGCGGTGAGCGTCTGGCAGGTTCAGCAAGCCCCGGCGCAGGCATTCTTTCTATTGCCGGCGCGCGCGTGGGAACTGTTGGCCGGCAGCCTGCTGGCGGTGGCGCCGGTGGTCCAGCGCCCACTGACAGTGGCCGTGCGTCAGGGCGTGGCCACCGCCGGGATCGCTGCCGTGGGCGTGGCCATTGCCTGCTATGACTGGCGTACCGCGTTCCCCGGCATGGCGGCACTGCTGCCGGTGTTGGGCACGCTGGCGATCATCTGGTCCGGCGCCAGCCAGCCGACCTGGCTGTCACGGCTGCTGGGCACGCGGCCGATGGTGGCGGTGGGCTTGATCTCCTATTCCTGGTACCTGTGGCACTGGCCGGTGCACGTATTCGCCGACTATGCCGCCGTGGACGGTATCGCTGGGCACGAAAACCTTGCGCTGATCCTGGGCAGTCTGCTGCTCGGCTACCTGTCCTGGCGCTGGGTCGAAACGCCCCTGCGCGGTCGGCGCTGGCTGGCCCAGCCGCGTCAGGCGCTGTTGGCCGCATTGCTGGCCATGGTGGTGGTGGGCCTGGCGGGGCAATCCCTGCGCTGGAGCGATGGCGTACCGTCGCGGCTGTCGGCGCAGGCATTGGCCTACGCCGAGGCCGGCGAATGGCATGCCGGGCAGCGTGACTGCATGTTCGAGAAAACCACTGCGCCCGAACGCCTCATCTGTCACCTCGGACGCCGGAGCAAAGACGTGCTGCCACCGCTGATCTGGGGCGACAGCCATGCAGCCGCGCTGATGCCGGCGCTGCGCGTGCACAGCGAGCGCACCGGGCAGGCACTCGATCTGGCCAGCTCGGCCGGCTGCGTACCGGTCGCGGGGCTGGAGCGCAACGACCTGTGCCGGCAGTTCAATGCGCAGGTCCGCAGCGTGATCGCGCAGGCGCCGCAGCGCGACGTGGTGCTGGTCGCGCGCTGGACGTTGTACCTGTATGGCGACGAGTATGGCGACCTGACCTATCGCTTGCCCGGTACCGATGCGCCGGTGCAGATGGCCGAAGCGCTCAAGCGCGAAGTCCGAGCCTTGCGCCAGGCGGGCAGCCGGGTCTGGCTGCTCGATGAAGTCCCTTTGCAGAACGCCAACGCACCTTACCGGCTGAGCCGCCTGGCCATGCTCCAGCGATCGACCGACGGCATCGGGCGCCCGCTGCGCGAACACCGACAGCGTCAGGCGTTCATGCAGGGGCTGTTCGCCGAGCTGGCGGCCAGTGATCCCCAGGTGCGCATCCTCGATACGACCCAGCTGTTCTGCGCCGATGGCATGACCTGCGTGGCCGAGTCTGCCGGGCGTTCGCTGTACATGGACGACAACCACCTGGGTGACGACGCGGCCGGGTTCGTGGCGCCCTTGTTCGCCCCGCTGCTTGCGCCCGTAGACGCGCCAGCGCCTGGCAATTCCCATTAAAGCCCAGCCGGCGGCTGCCAGCGGCCGCCAGAGCAGGTAGGATGTACGCTTATTTTCTAACTGGCATGGTCGATGAAATTCAAGGATCTTCGGGATTTCGTGCAGCAGCTTGAGCAGCGCGGAGAGTTGAAACGCATTCAGGTGCCCATCTCGCCGGTGCTCGAAATGACCGAGGTGTGCGACCGCACGCTGCGTGCCAAGGGCCCGGCCCTGCTTTTCGAAAAGCCCACCGGCTTCGATATCCCGGTGCTCGGCAACCTGTTCGGCACGCCCGAGCGGGTGGCAATGGGGATGGGGGCCGAATCGGTGAGCGAGCTGCGCGAGATCGGCAAGCTGCTGGCGTTCCTCAAGGAGCCCGAGCCGCCCAAGGGCCTGCGCGATGCCTGGTCGAAACTGCCGATCTTCAAGAAGATCATCGCCATGGCCCCCAAGGTGGTGAAGGACGCGCCTTGCCAGGAAATCGTCCTGGAAGGCGACGACGTCGACCTTGGCATGCTGCCCGTGCAGCACTGCTGGCCGGGAGACGTGGCACCCCTGATCACCTGGGGCCTGACCGTCACCAAGGGGCCGAACAAGGAACGCCAGAACCTGGGTATCTACCGCCAGCAGGTGATCGGCCGCAACAAGGTCATCATGCGCTGGCTGAGCCATCGCGGTGGCGCCCTGGATTACCGCGAGTGGTGCGACAAGCACCCTGGCCAGCCGTTTCCCGTGGCCGTGGCCCTGGGTGCCGACCCTGCGACCATTCTGGGCGCGGTGACGCCGGTACCCGACAGCCTTTCCGAGTACGCCTTCGCTGGGCTGCTGCGCGGCAACCGCACCGAGCTGGTGAAATGCCGCGGCAACGACCTGCAGGTGCCGGCCACTGCCGAGATCATCCTGGAAGGGGTGATTCATCCGGGCGAGATGGCCGACGAAGGGCCCTATGGCGACCATACCGGCTACTACAACGAAGTCGACAAGTTTCCAGTGTTCACGGTGCAGCGCATCACTCACCGGATCAAGCCGATCTACCACAGCACCTACACCGGCCGGCCACCCGATGAGCCGGCGATCCTGGGCGTGGCGCTGAACGAAGTGTTCGTGCCCATCCTGCAGAAGCAATTCCCGGAAATCACCGACTTCTACCTGCCGCCCGAAGGCTGCTCGTACCGCATGGCGGTGGTGACCATGAAGAAGCAGTACCCGGGGCACGCCAAGCGGGTGATGCTCGGGGTCTGGTCGTTCCTGCGCCAGTTCATGTACACCAAGTTCGTCATCGTCACCGACGACGACATCAATGCCCGCAACTGGAACGACGTGATCTGGGCCATCACCACGCGCATGGACCCCAAGCGCGATACCGTGCTGATCGACAACACGCCGATCGACTACCTGGATTTCGCCTCGCCGGTGTCCGGCCTGGGCTCCAAGATGGGCCTGGACGCCACGCACAAGTGGCCGGGCGAGACTACGCGCGAATGGGGTCGGGTCATCGTCAAGGACGAGGCCGTGACCCGCCGCATCGATGAACTCTGGAATCAGTTGGGAATAGATTGATGCGTGTGACCTTGCAACCTTCGGGCGTGGTGCTGCAAACCCTGCCTGGTGAGCGGATCCTGGCGGCCGCGCAGCGTCTGGGCTATGACTGCCCGCAGAGCTGCCGCAATGGCAACTGCCATGTGTGCAGCGCGGTGCTGGTGGAAGGCAGTGTTCGCGAGGAGGGCGCGGTGATCGACCGCGGCGAGTTTCATACCTGCATCGCCGAGCCGCTGGAAGACTGCGTGATCCTCTGGGACGGCGTACTGGCCAAGGGCGAGCTGCCGGTGCGCAGCCTGGCCTGCCAGCTGATCGACTGCGTCGATATCGGCGGCGATGTCTGGCGCGTGCGCCTGCGTGCGCCGGCCGGCAAGCCGCCGCGCTACCATGCCGGGCAATACCTGATGATCGAGCGCGACAACGGCGAAAAGTCGGCCTTCTCCCTGGCCTCTGCACCCCACAGCGGACGCGACCTGGAGCTGCACGTACTGGTCCGCGAAGCCAGTGCGCAGAGCTTGATCGAGCAGTTGCAGCGCAATGGCATGGCCCGTGTGCACATGCCCTATGGCGATACCCACCTGGCCGAGTTGCCGGATGGGCCGCTGGTGCTGATTGCTGCAGGTACCGGCATGGCGCAGATGAACAGCCTCATCGAGCACTGCCGTCGCGCAGGGTTCAAGCATCCGGTGCATCTGTACTGGGGTGTACGTCGGCCCGAGGATTTCTATGCGCTGGAACATTGGGAGCAATGGAAGCAGTTGCCCAACCTGTTCCTGAACAAGGTGGTGAGCGACCTGTGCGGCTGGGAAGGGCGCTGCGGCATGCTGCATGAAGCGGTCTGCGAAGACATAGCCGATCTGACCGCCGTGCATGTCTATGGCAGCGGTTCACCGGCGATGATCTACGCCACGCTCGATGCACTGGTGAATGCAGGGATGGATGCGCACCAGATGCGTGCCGACGTCTTTGCCTACGCGCCGCGGCCCGCCTGATTGCCACTGCCCCTGCGTCATTTCGTTGCCTGCTTCTGCTGTCGTGATGCCTGCGTCGAACCCGACGCAGTGGCATTGCCGTGAAATCGTGCACGTCGATGTGTCCGTGAGCCTGTTTGGTGCTTATAACTTATTTATTTGAAGTTGATTATAAGCGCTTGTATTTATTGATCTATCTGCCATACGGTAGGAACGCGGCAGTTGCAATGCGTTAGAGTTGGGCTTCATTGCAATCTTACGGGGATAACAGGCGACTGCTTATGTCGGTACTCGAAACTGCGCACTTGAATGTGGTCTATCCGCCGTCGCTCGATCTCGGGCCGCAATTGACCCACGAGCAACTTCTTCATTCGTTGGACACCACGATGCGACGCCATCGTGGCGGGCCGGTCTGGCTGTTCGCCTACGGCTCGCTCATCTGGCGGCCCGAATGCAGCGCTGCTGAGCGGCGCCGGGCGCGTGTGCATGGCTATCACCGGGGCCTGTACCTGTGGTCCCACGAGCACCGTGGCACACCCGAGCGACCCGGCCTGGTGTTCGGTCTGGACCGAGGCGGCTCATGCGCCGGGTTCGCCTATCGCTTGCCTCAGGAAGATCTGGAGAATTCGCTGCTGGCGCTGTGGAAGCGCGAGATGCCCTATCCCTCGTACCGCCCGCATTGGCTCAACTGCCGTCTCGAAGACGGCACCAAGGTGCAGGCGTTGGGGTTCGTATTGGAGCGGCATTTGCCCAGCTATGCAGGCAACCTGCCGGATAACCTGCTGACGCAGATTCTCGACAGTGCCAGCGGGCGATTTGGCAGCACCCGCGATTACGTCGAGCAAACCATCAGTGCCCTGCGCAATCACGCAATGCCGGACAAGAACCTGGAAGCCAGGCTCAAGCGTTGCCACCAGGGCAGCTGCACTCAAGCCTCGCAGCAATTCCGGCCCTGACGGCGCTTCACGCCTTGCGTCAGGCGTTACGCTGGGTGCTGGCCACCTGTTTGTGCCAGAGCGTGGGGATCAGGAAGACGATCGCCAACAGGCAGGCGCCGATCAGCAGGACGAAACCACCGTCCCAGCCGAAGTGGTCCACGGTGTAACCCATCGCCGCGCTGGCGGCGACCGAGCCGCCCAGGTAGCCGAACAGACCAGTGAAGCCAGCGGCAGTACCGGCCGCTTTCTTGGGCGCCAGTTCCAGGGCCTGCAGGCCGATCAGCATGACCGGGCCGTAGATCAGGAAGCCGATCGAGACCAGCGCGATCATGTCCACGGTCGGGTTGCCGGGCGGGTTGAGCCAGTACACCAGGGTTGCCACGGTCACCAGCGCCATGAACACCACGCCGGTCAGCCCACGGTTGCCACGGAAAATCTTGTCCGACATCCAGCCGCACAGCAACGTGCCGGGAATACCGGCCCACTCATAGAAGAAATAGGCCCATGAGGTGGTGTCGACGGTGAAGTGCTTGGCTTCCTTGAGGTAGGTCGGCGCCCAGTCCAGTACGCCATAGCGCAGCAGATAGACGAACACGTTGGCCAAGGCGATGTACCAGAGCATCTTGTTGCGCAGCACATACTTGACGAAGATTTCCTTGGCGCTGAATTCTTCTTCGTGGCTTGAATCGTAGCCTTCCGGGTAATCGTTCTTGTATTGCTCGATGGGCGGCAGGCCGACCGATTGCGGTGTGTCGCGCATGGTCGCAAAGGCGAACAGGGCCACCAGCAGGGCAACTGCGGCCGGTACGTAGAACGCTGCGTGCCAATCGTTGAACAAGCCCATGCCGAGCAGGAACAGCGGGCCGATCAAGCCACCGCCGACGTTGTGCGCCACGTTCCACACCGACACCACGCCGCCGCGTTCCTTCTGCGACCACCAGTGCACCATGGTCCGGCCGCTCGGCGGCCAGCCCATGCCTTGCGCCCAGCCGTTGATGAACAGCAGGATGAACATCATGGTGACGCTTGACGTTGCCCACGGCGCAAAGCCGAAGACGAACATCACGCCGGCGGAAACCAGCAACCCGAATGGCAGGAAGTAGCGCGGGTTGGAGCGGTCGGACACGATCCCCATGAGGAATTTGGACAGGCCATAGGAGATGGCGATGGCCGACATCGCCAAGCCCAGTTGGCCTCGGGTATAGCCCTGTTCTTCGATCAGGTAGGGCATGGCCAGCGAGAAGTTCTTGCGCAGCAGGTAGTAACCGGCGTAACCGATGAATATCCCGGCGAAGATCTGCCAGCGAAGGCGACGGTAGGTGCTGTCTATCTTTTCATCGGGCAGGGCTGCACGATGGGGGGCGGGGCGGAAGAAGGCGAACATTCACAAACTCCATTTATTGTTATTTGCTGCGGATTCGAATGTTACAGTTTCGTTACCGAAAATAAAACGAATTACCGCCCAGCGGAGTTTGCGAAAATGTTGCAATGCGAACTTAAGCGGTTCAGTTCTGTTCACCCACTCGCTTGACGCTTCTGCATAATCGTTTCAGCCCAGTGGATTCGAACGAGCTACTGAATCGCCCGTGCTGGCCGATACAGTCAGCACACGATCTTGCGGAGACATATGTGATGAAAGCCTGGGTATTCATAGGGCTGGCGTTGGCCCTGCCGACCGCCGTGATGGCCAACGAGGCAGCCAAAGAGGGCGAGAACGCAGCGCCCAAGGTTGCCTATATCGGCATGACCCCACCGTTCGTGGGCAACTACGCCTTGGACGGTGGCCCCAAGCTGCACGTGTACAAGGCGGACATCGCTTTGAAGGTCACCGGCGCGGAAGCGGAAGCTGCCGTGAAGCGCCAGGACCCGCTGCTGCGCAATCAATTGGTAGCACTGTTCGCACAGCAGACCGCCGAATCGATGGGCAACGTCGAAGCCAAGGAGAAACTGCGTCAGGAAGCCCTCAAGCAATTGCAGCAGGTGATGAACGACGAAGAGGGCAAGCCTATCGTCGAAGACCTGCTGTTCAATAACCTGATCGTGCAGTGAACTGATTGTTTTGCAGCAAGGCGGACAGAAGATTGCCATTGGCGTAGGCTGTCTCAAAATTACCGAGTTTTGAGACAGCGATGTTCAAGATCCCTCCCGCCGTTATCCGCGATCCGCTTCAACGCATTGCTCGGGATTGTCCGGAGCGCATAGCTGAGTACCTGGCTCTCAACGCGCCCTTGGATGGCAAGGGCCGGTATCAGCATTTCGACAAGCTTCGTTTCCGCATTCCTGAAGGACTGAACCATGAACTGGTGTGGTCGCTGGTGAAGTTGGCGCGTGAACGGCAACTGAGCGACGTCGTTGTACTGGGTCAGCCTGCACATCAATGCCAACTGCTACTGACGCCAGCGATCCATGCCGCGACCTCCGAGACTGACCGGCACACTACGGGTGCTGCATTGGAGTGGATGAGCAACAAGATCGGTGAGCAGAAACACGTGACGTACCTGCTCAACGACCTCATAGAAGACGAGGCCATCAGCAGTAGCCAGTTGGAGGGTGCATCGACCACGACCCAAGTGGCCAAGGACTTGCTCAAGCGTCAGCGAGGTCCGCGCACTCCAGATGAAAAGATGATTCTGGGCAATTATCGGATGATGCAGTTCGTGTGGGAGCATCGCACACGACCGCTGAGTGCTGATTTGATCGCCGAGATCCACCAAGTGGGTGTGGAGAACATCGACGACGAGCATTATCACCCAGGTGTGTTCCGCGTTAACGATGAGGTAGTGGTCCAGGACGGCGATGGCAATGTGGTGCATACACCACCGCCAGCACGCGGTCTGGAGTCGCGGCTGGAAGCCTTGGCCGAATGGGCCAACAGCAACCATGGTGAGTTCAGGACCAATCGTTACCTGCATCCGCTGATCAAGGCGATCGTCCTGCACTTTGCCATTGGCTATGAGCACCCTTTTCACGACGGCAATGGCCGGGTGGCCCGGTCATTGTTCTACTGGTTCATGTTCAAGCATGACTTCGCTGCCTTTCGTTACATAGCTATCAGCAAATTGCTCAAGGCCGCCCCTGTGCAGTACGGCAAGAGTTATCTCTATACCGAAACCGACGATATGGACCTGACGTATTTCGTCGACTACCAAAGTCGCACGATCATTCGCGGCATCGCGGATTTCAAAGAAGCCTACGAAAAAACGCTGGCCGATATGAACTCATTCAATCGCTTCCTGTTCGACAGTGGTTTGTATGCACAGCTGAGCGACAAGCAGAAAACCGTACTGCAGGTGGCTAGCAACGAGAAGGGGATGAAGTTCACGGCTGTGAACCTGAAAGAGAGCTTGGGCTGCTCGTACAACACGGCAGCTTCGGTACTCAACGGTCTTGTGGATTTAGGTTTGTTTCAGAAACGCAAGGATGGACGTGAGTGGGTGTTTTCTTTGGCGCAGACGGGGCTGCATCGTTAGACGCTGAAAAGGTTAAGTCTTGTGCACACAACGCGCTATGCAGGTACGCATGGCGCACTGCGGCTATGTGGAGCGAGGGCCAGAAGCGTAACGTCATGGCCAGTTCGACATAGCCTTCTATCGCAATCCCAGCACAATTTCCCACTGCTGTGTCGTTACCGGCATCACCGAAAGCCGGCTGCCTTTTTGTACCAGCGCAAGTTCGGCAAGCCCGCTCTGCTGCTTCAACAAGGCCAAGCCGAGCACGGGGTCGAAGGTTTCGACGTGGGCTACATCCACCGAAGTCCAGGGGTTCTTTTCGGTGCTGGCCTTGGGATCGAAGTAATGACTGTCCGGGTCCAGGGCAGTGGGGTCGGGATAGTCGCTCGCGACGATGCGACCAATGCCGGCGATGCCTGGCTCGGGGCAGCTGGAATGATAGAAGAAGAAATGGTCGCCAACGGCCATGGTGCGCATGAAGTTGCGTGCCTGATAGTTGCGTACGCCGTCCCAGCGCGTCTGGCCAAGCGTGGCTAGGCCCTGGATGGACAATTCGTCAGGCTCGGATTTCATCAGCCAATAGGCCATGGCGAGTGTTCCTCGATAATGTGAAATGGCCAGCTTTTGTGGGATTCAAGTGCACCCGACAATTGGTCGTGAACAACGTTTGCTTGTCTACCAAGCTTGCCCCAGAATGCGCGCAAATTTAAGCCCGACGCTGCTGCTCGGCACGCCAGAATATCGTTCTGTCGATTCTTTAATTGCCTGTAGGGGGGCAACGTCGATGCGCCGTAAGCCGGACTTGTTGTGGACATTGGTGATTTTGTTGGGCTTGGGTATCGTCACCACTGGATACGCGCAGAGTCTGTGGGCGAGCAAGGCGGATACCGCTGCAGAGCTGATCGTGGTGCAGGCTTCGATGGTGCAGACTTCGATGGTACAAGGTTCGATGGCACGTCCGCGGTAACGGTAGCGCCCGTTCGCGGCCACTGACCGCTCCCGCAGGTTGGCGCCGCGGCGCAAGGCTCACCTCAGATACCAACCCTTGTCCGTCACCGTTCCCTGCAGCGGTATATCCCAACTGGCCTGCGCCAGGCGCTCCACCTTCTGACACTCATGGGCCAGCCCCAGCAGCACCGGGGCTTGCCAGGCCGTGCGGCGATTGCGGTAGGCCAGGCTGCGGTCGTAGAAGCCGCCGCCCATGCCCAGGCGCCCACCTTCGTCGTCAAACCCCACCAGCGGCAGCAGGATCAGGTCCAGTGCCCAGATGGTGCGCTGGCGTGCGCGCTGGATACGGGGTTCTGGAATGCCAAAGCGGTTGGGACGAAGCTTTTCGCCTCGGCGTACCGGCTGAAACACCATCTTGGTGCGCGGCCAATCGCTGAGCACCGGCAGGTAGGTGCGCTTGCCGCGCCGTTGAGCTTCACGCAACAGAGGCCGCGGGTCTATCTCGCCGTCGTTGGGCAGGTACAGGGCAATGTGTCGGGCACGGCGAAACAGCGGATGCTGGGCCAGTTGTCGGTAGAGATCGCGAGCGGCCAGGCGCTGCTGTGCAGGGGTAAGGGCGCGACGCGCCGCACGTAGCTGGCGGCGCAGGGATTGACGAGGCTGTGTTTGACGAGGCAGCGGCGCGGATACGGTCATGGGCGCGGTCGATCCTGATCAAGGGCGCCGTTGGACAGTGCTGCCCGGCGACGAATGAAAAAGCCCACGCCAAGTGTTGCCGGCATGGGCTGGAAATTCAGGTACTCCCCGACGAACCGCTGTCGGTGTAGCCCTTGAACCCGAAAGTTCAAGGTGGAGATCACAGGAGGTTTTAAGGCTTTCCGTCGAGCGGACATGCACACCAACCCCACGTGCAACCCCCGTGGTTGTGCGTATCGGCTCAGGGACATGACCGACTGGCAAGCACTCCAGGGAGTGATGCCAGTATACAGAAAAGCTTTGCGGATTTCAGCCCTTGGGCGTTTCCGGATCGGTGGCAAGCACCAGGTCCACGCGTTCGAGCAGGTCGCGAACCTGCTCGCGAGTGGTGCCGTTGACCGACAGCTCCGGTGTGTCCTGGCGATGCAGCAGATCGTGAGTGATGTTCAGCGCGGCCATGACGGCAATGCGGTCGGCACCGATCACTTTGCCGCTGCTGCGGATCTCGCGCATCTTGCCGTCCAGGTAGCGTGCGGCGTTGACCAGATTGCTGCGCTCCTGCGGCGGGCAGATGATCGAGTATTCCTTGTCCAGGATCTGAACGGTGACGCTATTGCTTGAACTCATGAGTCTTGCTCCAGGGCCTTGAGGCGCGAAATCATGGACTCGACCTTACGCCGGGCGATTTCATTCTTTTCGATGAGATTTGCGCGTTCCTCGCGCCAGGTTTTTTCCTGCGCTAATAGGAGTCCGTTTTGTCGTTTTAGTTGCTCGACTCGTCCGATCAATGATTCGAGTCGGCTCATCAGCGCTTGCAGGTCGTTGTGTTCCATGGAGTCCCGGTGGGTACGGTTGGGAAATGTTGCCCGCCGATGAACTGGCGGGCCCGGTGAAGATGAACACGTAGTTGTCCGCGTCGATAGTCTGGCGCGGTTGCCGGTGCTAGGATACAAGGCCTTCATTCTAGTCATTGCGCCGTCTGGCGCCTAGTTGCCCATGCCTATTCAGAATTCTCCCTATCACGCCTTCGCCGCCCTGCTCACCAGCAGCGGCCACACCGTTTCGCCCGCCGAACTGCACGGGCTGTTGCTGGGTCGCAGTTGCGCCGGTGCCGGCTTCGAGATCGAGCCATGGCTGCTGGATGCCGCCGATCTGCTGGGTACACCGGCCGCACACAACGTTCGCCAGGCGCTCATCGGCCTGCAGGAAATGGTCAAGGGCGAACTCACCAGCGACGACATGACCGTGGTGCTGCTGGTTCCCAGCGACGAATCGCCGTTGCCCGAGCGCGCCGCCGCGCTGGGCGAGTGGTGCCAGGGTTTCCTCGCCGGTTTCGGCCTGACCGCGCGCGACACGGCGCTGAGCACCGAAGCCATGGAAGTGCTGCAGGACCTGGCCGCCATCGCCCAGGTGCAGGATGCGCTGGAGGAGTCCGAAGACGGCGAGACCGACTACATGGAAGTCATGGAATACCTGCGGGTAGCACCGCTGCTGCTCTACACCGAATCGGCCAAGCAACCGACCGCAGCCAGCGCCAAGCCGTCGCTGCATTGACCGGAGCCTTTGCCTGCCCATGAGCCACATCCCGAAATCGGAATTTGCCCGCCGCCGCAAGGCGCTGATGGCGCAGATGGTGCCCAACAGCATCGCCATCCTGCCTGCCGCCGCCGTGGCCATCCGCAATCGCGACGTGGAGCATGTCTACCGCCAGGACAGCGACTTCCAGTACCTGAGCGGCTTTGCCGAGCCCGAGGCGGTGATTGCCCTGATTCCGGGGCGCGAGCATGGTGAGTATGTGCTGTTCTGCCGCGAGCGCAATCCCGAGCGCGAGCTGTGGGACGGCCTGCGGGCCGGGCAGGAGGGGGCAATTCGCGATTTCGGTGCCGATGACGCTTTTCCCATCAGCGATATCGACGACATCCTGCCCGGCCTGATCGAGGGGCGCGACCGCGTCTATTCGTCGATCGGCAGCCACCCCGAGTTCGACCGGCACCTGATGGACTGGATCAACAGCATCCGTTCCAAGGCGCGCCTGGGCGCCCAGCCACCCAATGAATTCGAGGCGCTCGACCACCTGCTGCACGACATGCGCCTGTACAAGTCGGCCGCCGAGGTCAAGGTCATGCGCCGGGCCGCCGATATCTCCGCACGCGCCCATGTGCGCGCCATGCAGGCCTGTCGTGCCGGGCTGCACGAGTACAGCCTGGAGGCCGAGCTGGACTACGAGTTCCGCAAGGGCGGGGCGAAGATGCCGGCCTATGGCTCGATCGTCGCGGCCGGTCGCAATGCCTGCATCCTGCATTACCAGCAGAACGATGCGGTGCTGCGCGACGGCGACCTGGTGTTGATCGACGCCGGCTGCGAAATCGACTGCTATGCCAGCGACATCACCCGGACCTTCCCCGTGAGCGGCCGCTTTTCACCCGAACAGAAAGCCATCTATGAGCTGGTGCTCGAGGCGCAGCACGCGGCCTTCGCCGCCATCGGGCCCGACAAGCACTGGAACCAGGCCCATGAAGCGACGGTCCAGGTCATTACCCGGGGGCTGGTGCGGCTGGGCCTGCTCAAGGGTGAGGTCGACGAGCTGATCGCCCGCGATGCGCACCGCGCGTTCTACATGCACCGCGCCGGGCACTGGCTGGGGCTGGATGTGCACGATGTCGGCGAGTACAAGGTCGGCGGCGAGTGGCGGGTGCTCGAACCCGGCATGACCTTGACCGTCGAACCTGGCATCTACATAGCGCCCGACAACCTCAGCGTTGCGAAGAAGTGGCGCGGCATTGGCGTACGAATCGAGGACGATGTTGTGGTGACCAAGAAAGGCTGCGAGATTCTTACCGAGGCAGTGCCCAAGTCGGTCGCCGAGATCGAGGCGCTGATGGCCGCCGCACGGGCGGACGCATGAGCCGCTTCAACCTGGCCATCATTGGTGGCGGGCTGGTCGGCGCGAGCCTGGCCCTGGCGTTGCAGGCCGGGGCCAGGGCGCGCGGCTGGAAGATCGTGCTGATCGAGCGTTTCGCGCCGGGCGATGCCTACCAGCCCAGCTATGATGCGCGCTCCTCGGCGCTGTCCTTCGGCACCCGGCAGATCTACGAACGCCTGGGCTTGTGGCCGGCGATCAGCCAGCGCGCCGAGGCGATCCGCCAGATCCACGTGTCCGACCGCGGTCGCTTCGGCACCGCGCGGCTTCGTGCCGATGACGAGGGCGTGCCGGCCTTGGGCTATGTGGTGGAGAACGCCTGGCTGGGGCAGTGCCTGTGGCAGGCGCTGGACCAAGAGGTCGTGAGCTGGCGGTGCCCAGCGGAAGTGACTCGGATGCAGGCGCTGGCTGACGGCCATGAATTGACCCTGGACGACGGCACCCAGCTGCAGTGCGACCTGGCCGTGCTGGCCGACGGCGGTCGTTCCGAGTTGCGCGAGCAGCTGGGCATCGCCGTGCAACAGACGCGCTACGATCAGGACGCCCTGATTGCCAACGTCACCCCAGGCAATGCGCACCAGGGCCAGGCGTTCGAGCGCTTCACCGATGACGGGCCGATGGCCCTGTTGCCGTTGCCCGACAACCGCTGCGCACTCATCTGGACCCGTACTCCCGCCGACATTCGACGCTTGCAGGGCTTGCCCGACCAGGCATTTCTGCAAGAGCTGCAGGCGGTGTTCGGCTATCGCCTGGGCACTCTGCAGCGCGTCGGCGCTCGGCACGTCTACCCGCTGTCGCTGGTGCAGGCCGAGGAGCAGGTGCGCTCCAATCTGGTCGTGCTCGGCAACGCGGCGCATGCCTTGCACCCCATCGCCGGGCAGGGCTTCAACCTGTCGATGCGCGACGTGCAGGCGCTGGCCGAGGCCTTGCTCGCCAGCACCGGTCATTTGGGCCAGCTATCCCTGCTGCGTGGCTATGCGCAACGCCAGCGCCTGGACCAACGGCTGACCGTGGGCTTTTCGGACCAGTTGACGCGGCTGTTCGCAACGCCCGATCCCTGGCTTGCAGTAGGCCGCAACCTGGGCCTGCTGGGGCTCGATCTGCTACCGCCGGCCAAGCGCTGGTTCGCACGCCAGGCCATGGGCCTGGGCACTCGGTCGGAGATCGAAGGGCAATGAATACAGTGACCCATACGAATGAACTGCGCGCCGAACTGGTCATCGTCGGCGCGGGCATGGTTGGCAGCGCGCTGGCACTCGCCCTGCGTGACAGCGGCCTGGATATCCTGCTGATCGACGGCGGGCCGTTGACCGGCAGGCCTTTCGACGCACTGGCGCCGTTCGAGGCTAGGGTCAGTGCGCTGTCCGTGGCCAGCCAGCGCATTCTTCAGCGCCTGGGCGCCTGGGACGGTATCCAGGCGCGGCGTGCCAACCCCTACGGCCACATGTGCGTATGGGACGGCAGCGGTACCGGGCAGATCAATTTTTCCGCGGCCAGCGTGCATGCCGACACGCTGGGGCACATTGTCGAGAATCGCGTGGTTCAGGACGCGCTGCTCGAGCGGTTGCAGGACAGCGGAATCCGTCTGCTGGCCAATGCCCGGCTGGAGCAGTTGCGCTATTCGGGCGATGACCGACTGTTGACCCTGGCCGGTGGCCAGACCGTGCGTACCCCGCTGGTGATCGCCGCAGACGGCGCGCATTCGGCGGTCCGTGGTCTGGCGGGTTGCGAGACGCGCGAGTGGGATTACCTGCACCACGCCATCGTGACCAGCGTGCAGTGCAGCGAGGGGCATCGCGATACGGCCTGGCAACGTTTTACCGATGACGGCCCGCTGGCGTTTCTGCCTCTGCAGCGCGGAGATGGCAAGCATTGGTGCTCGATCGTCTGGTCGGCCACGCCGGAGCAGGCCGAGCGCTTGATGGCGCTGGATGACGCCGCGTTCTGCAAAGCCCTGGGGCAGGCCTTCGAGGGCCGTCTGGGCGAGGTGGTCGCTGCCGATGCCCGCCTGTGCGTACCATTGCGCCAGCGGCATGCCAAGCGCTACGTGGAGACCGGCCTGGCGCTGATCGGCGATGCCGCGCACACCATCCATCCGTTGGCCGGGCAGGGGGTCAACCTGGGTTTGCTCGACGCCGCCGTGCTGGCCGAAGAGCTGATACATGCCCGACAGCGAGGCGAACGGCTCGCCGGCCTGCCCGTGCTGAGCCGCTATGAGCGTCGGCGCATGCCGCACAACCTGGCCTTGATGGGGGCCATGGAAGGCTTCGAGCGCCTGTTCCAGGCCGATCAGCTGCCGTTGCGCTGGCTGCGCAACACGGGCTTGAAATGGGTGGAACGGCTACCCGAAGCCAAGGCGCTGTTCGTCCGCCAGGCGCTTGGCCTCACGGGGGATCTGCCTGCGCTGGCACGCCTGTAGGCATGAGGTGTGATCGATGGCCGGTAACATTTGGTAACGGCTGGACCCCAAGTTCGGTTGAGAAGCTAAATGTGATTCACTACCATTTCGCCCTCACTCGAATGGCAAGGGTTCCCTCATGATGGCGCGCAAACGTCTTCTCGCTGCACTGGCGCTCTGTCTGTTGGGTGGCAACGCCCACGCTGCCGATGAAGTGGTCGTCTATTCTTCGCGCATCGACGAGCTGATCAAGCCGGTGTTCGACGCCTACACCGCGAAAACCGGGGTCAAGGTCAAGTTCATCACCGACAAGGAAGCGCCGTTGATGCAGCGCATCAAGGCCGAAGGGCAGAACGCCACGGCCGACCTGCTGCTCACCGTCGACGCCGGCAACCTGTGGCAGGCCGAGCAGATGGGTATCCTGCAACCCATCACGTCAGCCGTCATTGACGGCAACATTCCCGCGCAATACCGTGCCGCGTCCCATCAATGGACCGGCCTGAGCCTGCGCGCGCGGACCATCGCCTACGCCAGCGAACGGGTCAAGCCGCAGGAGCTGAGCACCTACGAGGCCTTGGCCGACAAGCAATGGGAAGGGCGGTTGTGCTTGCGTACGGCGAAGAAGGTCTACAACCAGTCGCTGACCGCCACGTTGATCGAGACCCATGGCGCCGAGAAGACCGAGCAGATTCTCAAGGGCTGGGTGAACAATCTGTCCACCGACGTGTTCTCCGATGACATTGCGGTGCTGCAGGCCATCGACGCCGGGCAGTGCGACGTGGGTATCGTCAACAGCTACTACTATGGGCGCCTGCACAAGCAGCAGCCGAATCTGGGCGTGAAGCTGTTCTGGCCGAACCAGGGCGATCGCGGCGTTCATGTGAACCTGTCGGGCATTGGCCTGAACAAGTATGCACCGCATCCGCAGGCGGCCATTGCGCTGGTCGAGTGGATGACCGGGCCGCAGGCGCAGGCGATCTTTGCCGGGGTGAACCAGGAGTTTCCGGCCAACCCGACGGTGGCTCCATCTGCAGAAGTCGCCAGTTGGGGTGAGTTCAAGGCCGACACCTTGCCCGTGGAAGTGGCCGGCAAGCGTCAGGCCGAGGCGATCCGGTTGATGGATCGGGCGGGCTGGAACTGAGCTGATATCGGTGGGGCTCCTCCAAGGAGCCTGGCTGCGGTACACCCTGTAGGAGCGGTCCGTGGCCGCGAAGGGTGCGCTGCGGTCTTTCCGCCTATCTGCAGAGGCAGAGGCGCCGGGCTGTTGCGTTGAAAGCCTGCAACCTGAAAACCACGAGTGAATCCATTGTCTTCTTCCGTCCAACGCCGTTGGTACCCGCTGGTCTTGGCCGTGGTCGGGCTGGTGCTGCTGCCGTTGAGCGTGCTTGTGCTTTCCTGGCAAAGCATCGACATGCAGATATGGTCCCACCTGTGGGATACGCAGATGCCGCGCCTGCTGGGCAATACGCTTACCCTGGTGCTGGGCGTAGGTACGGGCGTGACGGTGCTTGGCGTCAGCCTCGCCTGGCTTACCAGCCTGTGTGAATTCCCCGGCCGCCGCTGGCTCGACTGGGCCCTGATGCTGCCGTTTGCCATTCCGGCCTACGTACTGGCGTTCGTCTTCGTCGGCCTGCTGGATTTTGCCGGGCCGGTGCAGAGCCTGCTGCGCGAGTGGTTCGGCAGCGGCCTGCGCCTGCCGCGGGTGCGCTCCACGGGAGGGGTCATCATCGTTCTGGTGCTGGTGTTCTACCCGTACGTGTACCTGCTGGCGCGGACCGCGTTCCTGGCCCAGGGCAAGGGCTTGATGGAGGCGGCGCGCATGCTCGGCCAATCCCCCTGGCAAGCCTTCTGGCGAGTGGCCTTGCCGGTAGCCCGGCCGGCCATCGGTGCGGGCGTGGCACTGGCATTGATGGAAACCCTGGCGGATTTCGGCGCTGTGGCGGTGTTCAATTTCGACACCTTCACCACGGCCATCTACAAGACCTGGTACGGCTTCTTCAGCCTCTCCAGCGCGGCGCAGCTGGCCAGCTTGCTGTTGCTGGCGGTGATGCTGGTGCTTTACGGCGAGCGGCGTGCGCGCGGTCAGGATCATGCGGCCAGCGAACGCCCGCGTGGGCAGGCGCTGTATCGGCTGCGCGGGCTCAAGGCATGGGTGGCCAGCGGCTGGTGTGCGCTGGTGTTCGCCTGCGCCTTCGTCGTGCCCATGCTGCAGTTGGTGGTGTGGTGCTGGCAGCGCGGGCGCTTCGACCTCGACGAACGTTACCGTGAGCTGATCGTGCATACCCTGTACCTGGGCGCCATGGCCGCGCTGATCACGGTCACGGTAGCGCTGCTGCTGGCGTTTGCGCGGCGGCAGGCGCCTACGCGAGGCATTCGCGCCGGAGTGGCGGTGGCGAACCTGGGCTATGCCTTGCCGGGGTCGGTGCTGGCGGTGTCGCTGATGCTGGCTGTCAGTTTTCTCGACCGCGAGCTGGTCGTGCCGTTGTCCGGCTGGCTGGGCGGTGCCGGGCGGCCATTGCTGCTGGGCAGTGTGGCGGCGCTGCTGGTGGCCTATCTGGTACGGTTCATCGCGGTGGCCTATGGGCCGCTGGAAAGCAGCCTGGCGCGGATTCGCCCCTCGCTGCCCGAGGCGTCACGAAGCCTGGGAGTGGGTGGTCCGCGGCTGTTCTTCAAGGTCTATCTGCCCCTGTTGCTGCCCGGCACGCTCAGCGCCGCGCTGCTGGTGTTCGTCGACACGCTCAAGGAGATGCCGGCGACCTTGCTGATGCGCCCGTTCGGCTGGGACACGCTGGCGGTGCGGGTATTCGAAATGACCAGTGAAGGCGAATGGGCGCGGGCGTCGCTGCCTGCCCTGACCCTGGTGCTGGTCGGCCTGCTGCCGGTCATCGGGTTGATTCGACGTTCGGCGCGCCAGGTCGGTCGAAACCACTGACCGGCTACGCGACCTTGTCGCTGCAGATATCACCCCCGCGACCTTGTCGCTACAGATATCACCACCGCGACCTTGTCGCTACAGATATCACGCCCGCGACCTTGTCGCTACAATGCGCCGCATCCGGCGCAGGCACCAAGGACAATTCGCCTGCGCTTTCGCCACGCCCGGAAGGAGAAACCCATGGGACAGCGCACGCCTCTGTATGACCTGCATCTTGCCCTCGGCGCAAAGCTGGTCGATTTTGGCGGTTGGGACATGCCTCTGCATTACGGCTCGCAAGTCGAAGAGCATCATCAGGTACGTCGCGATTGCGGCGTCTTCGACGTGTCGCATGTGACCGTGATCGATGTCCAAGGGCCGGACGCCCGGGCGTTCCTGCAATACCTGTTGGCCAACGATGTCGCCACCCTGACCGGCCCTGGCCAGGCCTTGTACAGCGCCATGCTCAACGCCGAGGGCGGGATCGTGGACGATCTGATCGCCTACTGCACCGAGGAAGGCTATCGCCTGGTGGTCAATGCCGCGACCCGTGACAAGGACCTGGCCTGGCTCAGCGCCCAGGCAGGCACGTTCGATGTGCAATGGCGCGAGCGCCCCGAGCTGGCGTTGCTGGCCGTGCAAGGGCCGCAGGCACGGCGCAAGGTCGCCGACCTGCTGGGCAGCCAACGCCGCGAGCTGCTTTTGCAACTGAACCCTTTCGAAGGCCGTCACCATCGCGACTGGTTCATTGCCCGCACCGGCTATACCGGCGAGGACGGTATCGAGATCGTCTTGCCCGCCGCGCAGGCGGTCGATTTCTTCAACGAATTGATCGGTGCGGGCATTTCGCCCATCGGCCTGGGCGCGCGCGATACGCTGCGTCTGGAAGCCGGGATGAACTTGTATGGCCAGGACATGGACGAGGCGCATTCGCCGCTGGCGTCCAACATGGCCGGCAGTGTGGCGTGGCAACCGAGCGCGCGCGCCTTCATCGGGCGCGAGGCGCTGGAGCGTGAACGGGCCGCCGGGCCGGCGATGAAACTGGTCGGCCTGGTGCTCGAAGAACGCGGGGTGCTGCGCGCGCATCAGGTGGTCCGCATCGCCGGAGTTGGCGAAGGAGAGATCACCAGTGGTAGTTTCTCCCCTACGCTGAGCAAGTCGATTGCATTGGCGCGTGTACCGATGGCGACCGCGGACCGTGCGGAAGTCGAGATACGTGGCAAATGGTACCCGGTACGGGTGGTCAAGCCGACCTTCGTCCGGCATGGTAGAACCCTGATCTGAATCGTATGGCGGGCTGGCCGCTGACCCTTGTTGAGGACAATGTTATGAGCGATATCCCTGCTGAACTCCGTTTTGCCGAAAGCCACGAGTGGGCACGCCTGGAAGCAGATGGCACGGTGACCGTGGGCATCAGCGATCACGCCCAGGAAGCCTTGGGTGACGTGGTGTTCATCGAGCTGCCGGAAGTCGGCAAGGTCTTCGCCGCCGGTGATCAGGCGGGCGTGGTCGAGTCGGTCAAGGCCGCTTCGGACATCTACTCCCCAGTGGGGGGCGAGGTGGTCGCGATCAACGAAGCGTTGGCCGATGGCCCGGAAAGCGTCAACGGCGAACCCTATGGCGCCTGGTTCTTCAAGCTCAAGCCAAGCGCTGCCAGTGAGCTGGACACGCTGCTCGACGCCGCCGGCTACAAGGCCGCCATCGGCGAATGACGGCCAGCGGGGGCGGCCATCGCCGCCCCCCGTGCGTTCAATACGGTCGATCCCCCATTATCGTCGCTCGATGCATCACGCGTCGCTGCGGGCGGTAGTCGTCTATCGCGTAATGCTGGGTCACGCGGTTGTCCCAGAAGGCGACGTCCCCTTGGCGCCATTGCCAGCGTACGCAGAACTCCGGACGCGTGCTGTGGGCGAACAGCAGGTCGAGCAGCGCCTGACTTTCAGCTGTCGAAAGTTCGTTGATGTGGGTGGTGAAACCATCGCTGACGAACAACGCCTTGCGCCCGCTGACCGGATGGGTCCGTACCACCGGGTGTGACAGCGGGGGATGTTGCCGGCGGGTCTGCTCCCAGCGCGCCAATGCCTGGGCATCGTTGCCAAAGCGTTCGAGCGGGAACGATTTGGCGAAATCATGGGTGGCGGTCAGACCGTCGAGCAGGGCCTGCATGGGCCTGGACAGCGCCTCGAATGCCGCGATTCCGCTGGCCCAGCAAGTGTCCCCGCCAAAGGGCGGTACCTGCTGGGCGGTCAGTATGGCGCCCATCGCCGGTTCCGCCAGAAAGGTCACGTCGGTGTGCCAGATGGCGTTGTCGCGTACGTCGGTCACGGCGGTGTCGAGCACCAGCACGTCGGGTTGCCCCGGCACACCGGGATAGATCGGATGAACGTGCAGGTCACCGAACTGCTGCGCCAGCCGTGCCTGCTGAAAAGGGGTCAGCGGCTGGTCGCGCCAGAACAGCACCTGATGGGCGAGCAGCGCGGCGTCGATCTCGCGCTGCTGGGCCGGGGTCAGTTCCCGACTGAGGTCGACGCCTTCGATGACCGCGCCGATAGTTGGGCTCAAGGGGGTGATGTGCAGAGTCATGTTGGTCAGCTCTGTTGGCAAAGTGGCTGGTTCAGTGGCTCTGGCCGTGCCAGGGCACCAGGCGCCGCTGCAGGGCGCGCAGGCCCATTTCCAGAGCGAAGGCGATCAGTGCGATTACCAGGATGCCCAGCACCACCACATCGGTGACCAGAAATTGCGCGGCCGACTGCACCATGAAGCCCAGGCCGCTGGTGGCTGCGATCAACTCAGCGGCGACCAGGGTCGACCAGCCGACGCCCAGGCCGATGCGGATACCGGTGAGGATGTCCGGCAGCGCACTGGGTATGATCACGTGGCGGATCAGTTGCGCCCGGGTGGCGCCCAGCGATTGCGCGGCGCGCAAACGGGCGGGATCGACATTGCGCACCCCGGTGGCCGTGGCGATGGCAATCGGCGCGAAGATGGCCAGGTAGATCAGCAACACCTTGGAGGTTTCGCCGATGCCGCACCAGATCACGATGAGCGGCAGGTAGGCCAGCGGCGGAATGGGCCGGTAGAACTCGATCAGCGGATCGAGAATGCCTTGCGCTATGCGGTTGTGGCCGATGGCGATGCCCACCGGAATGGCGAACAGCACGGCGAATGCCAGGGCCAGGCCGATGCGCCCCAGGCTGGCACCCAAATGTTGCCACAACGTGGCGTCCATATAGCCCTGGGTTGCCAGCAGCCAGGCTTTGTCCAGTACCGCGCCGGGCGAGGGCAGGAACAGGGGCTCTATCAGCTCGGTGGCGGTCACCGCCCACCACAGTGCCAGCACGCCTGCCAGGGTCAGCGTGCTGATGGCGCGCGTACTCAAGCGCCAGGGCCGGCGCGCGGCAGGTGCGCGGGCGCTGTCGAGAGCGTGCGTCGGGTAGAGGCTCATGCCGGCTCCTTGCGCGCAATGGCGCCCTGTGTGACAACGCGCTGGGCGAAAACCTGGGCAAGGACGTGCTCGCGGGTTTCGATGAATCGGCGGTCGGACTTGATCGCCCGGGCGCTCTCGCCAGCGGCATAGCGCTGGCCGAAGTCCAGGCTCAGGCGCTCCTCGACATGGCCGGGGTTGGGCGCCAGCAGAATCAGGTCGGTGGCCAGGAATACCGCTTCTTCGATGTCGTGGGTAATCAGGAACACCGGCTTGGCGGTACGTTGCCAGACCTGCAGCAGCAACTCCTGCATCTGCTCCCGGGTGAACGCATCCAGTGCGCCGAACGGCTCGTCCATCAACAGCACCTGCGGGTCGGCCGCCAGCGCTCGAGCCAGGCCCACGCGTTGACGCTGGCCACCGGAGAGTTGCCATATCTGTCGCTCGCCGAAACCTGCCAGGTCGACCAGCGCAAGCATGTCCCGCGCGCGCGCCTCACGCTGCGCCCGGCCGGTGCCTGCCAGTTGCAAACCGAAGGCGACATTGGTCAGGACGTCCTGCCAGGGCAACAAGGCGTCATCCTGAAAGACCACGCCACGGTCGGCCCCCGGCCCCTTCACCGCAACGCCGTCCAGGGTGATGCGGCCACTGCTGGGAGCCACGAAACCGGCGATCAGGTTGAGCAGCGAAGTCTTGCCGCTGCCCGACGGGCCCAGTGCGACGCACAGCTGCTGTGGCCCCAGGCTCAGCGAGATGTCCTGGAGCACCGGCTGCGCGGCGCCCGGGTAGTGGGCGCCGATACGGTCAAGAATCAATTGGGCCACGGTCGAACTCCGGTTGGCATGCGCGCGATCACTGAACGAACCGGGCGCTGACGTACGGCGTGTAGTCAGGCAGGAGCGCTTCCAGCTTGCCTTGCTCCTTGAGGAACTCGGCCGTCTTGGCCACGGCCTGTGCGGTGCCGCCACCCAGCAGCGCGGCGGAAGCCTGGGCCTGGGCATCGGGGTAGGTGGAGCCGGCGAGCAGGTCGGGGACGTCGGCGGCGTTGGCTCCCGTCAATTTGGCGATCTTGCGCACCGGCTCGGAATCGGCGGTCCACTGCGCCTGGTTCTTCGCATAGTCGGCGAATGAATCCAGCGTGACCTTGGCGAACCGGGCGATCACCTCGGGGTGCTTCTCGGCGTAATCCTTGCGCGCCACCCAGACCTCGAAAGTCGGTGCGCCCCACTGGCCGACCTGTGCGGCATCGGTGAGGGTCTTGCCGCTCTTGCGGATCTCGCCCAGCGCCGGCGACCAGACGAAGGCGCCGTCGATGTCGCCACGTTTCCACGCAGCGGCAATTTCGGCCGGCTGCAGGTTGACCACCTTGACCTTGCCTTCCAGACCCCAATGCTTCAACGCGCCGAGCAGGCTGTAGTGGGAAGTGGACACGAACGGTGTGGCAATGGTCTTGCCGACCAACTGCTGCGGGTTGTCGATGCCGCTGCCGTTGCGCACCACCAGGGCTTCGGCGGAATTGATCTGCGCCGAAACGATGAAAGCGACGATGGGCAACTTGCGTGAGGTGGCGGCAGCCAGCGGACTCGATCCCAGGTTGCCGATCTGTACATCGCCCGAGGCGATCGCCGTGACCACTTCCGGGCCACTGTTGAAGCGCCGCCAGTCGATCTTCTCGCCAATGGCCTTTTCATAGGTGCCGTCGGCCTGGGCGACCTTGCTGGGGTCGATGCCGGTCTGGTAGCCGACGGTCAACGTAGCGGCCTGGATGCCCATGGCCAGGCTGGCCAGGGCCAGGGTGCTGACCAGTTTTCGTGCGAAATGCTGCTTGGCCATGGTGGCTGCCTTTTGCGAGAGTCGGGTGGCTGAGGACCTTCGAACCCGCGCTGCCAAAGCGCGAAACGGCAAGTGTCGGAAGGGCGAATGAGGGCGAATCTAAACGATATAAGAAACGGCTTTGAAATACCGTTTGGGAATTAGCTTATGTTTTGCAACTGGATTGAACTTTTTTGTTTGGATGGTCTAGGTTGTTATGCGTTTAAATTCTAAAAAAACTTGAAACAATTCTTTTTGGTTTTGTGAAAATTTCGTTAACCTCGGCAACCAGAGTTTGGCTTAGACCAAGGTCTCGAATCGGCTTGTAAACATTGACTAACCGGTCACGCTTTGGCGCTAATCGCGCATCTGCGGACAAGGGGCGCCAGACCCCCGACCAAAGACACCACAAAAATTAGAAACCAGAGGAGCATCACATGTACAAGCAGTCGCTCGCCGCAGCCATCGCGCTCGCCAGCATCTCCACCAGTGTCTACGCCGCCGATCCGGCACCCTCGGGTTTCCTCGAAGCCAGCAAAGCAACGCTGAGCTCGCGGACCATGTATTTCCGCAACGATACCCGTGAAGGCACGGCGAACGACCAGGAAGAATCGGCTCAAGGCTTCCTCTTCAACTTCATTTCTGGCTACACCCCCGGCACCGTCGGCTTCGGTCTGGACGTGCAGGGCATGACCGGCATCCACCTGGACGGCGGCCGCGGTCACCACCCGAACAACAACAGCTTCTTCCCCAGCGACACCGACGGTTCGGCCGAGAAGTCGTGGTCGCGTGTAGGCGCCAACGGCAAGGTCAAGTTCGCCAAGACCGAACTCAAGGTGGGTAGCGCACTGCAGCCCAACCTGCCGATCCTGGTATCCAACGATGGTCGCTTGCTGCCTGCCGTTTACCAGGGCGGTATCCTGACCTCCAAGGACCTGGACAACTTCACCTTCACCGCCGGCCGCCTGAACAAGTCTGCGGGCCGTGCCACCAGCAACTACTCGGGCCTGGGCCTGAACGGCGGTACGCAGGACTCGAACAACTTCCAGTTCGCCGGTGTCGACTGGAAGGCCACCAAGGACCTGACCCTGCAGGTCTACCACGCGCAGCTGGAAGACTATTACAAGCAGACTTTCCTCGGCGCCGTGCACGTACTGCCATTGGGTGAAGACCAGTCGTTCAAGACCGACCTGCGCTACTTCGACAGCAGCTCCGACGGCAAGAACGGTGATGCTGGCTACCGCTTCAACAACAACAGCGGCTACGCCAAGAACCCTGGCGAAGTCGACAACAAGACCTGGAGTGCCATCTTCACCTACAGCATCGCTGGCCACGCATTCCTGGCCGGTTACCAGCAAGTGGGCGACGACGGCGGCATGCCGTTCATCAACAACGGCAGCGTTGTCGATGGCAACAACCGCAACGAAGGCAACGGCGGTTCCAGCGTCTATCTGTTCACCGACAGCATGGTCAACTCGTTCACCCGCGCTGGCGAAAACACCACGTTCGCCCAGTACTCCTATGACTTCAGCCGCATCGGCGTCCCTGGCCTGAAAGCCTCGGTTGCCTACCTGCATGGCGACGACATTCGCGCGGCCGGTACCGGCGACTCGAACAATTCCGAGTGGGAACGCGACATGCGCGTCGACTACGTGATCCAGAGCGGTCTGTTGAAGAACTTCGGCGCCACCCTGCGTAACGGTACCTACCGCAGCGACGTCGGCACCAACACCGATCAGACCCGTCTGATCTTCAACTACACGTACGCTTTCAAGTAATACGTGCCGTTGGAAAAAGCCCGCCTTGTGCGGGCTTTTTGTTTTCTGCCCTGGCGTTATTCCCGTTTCGCCTAGCCCCAGCACGATCCATTCTTTTTGTTTCCGGGCCGCTCAGTGCACAGTCATGCGCACAACAGCCCAGGAGCATCACCATGACCATTCGACTCGGCGACATCGCCCCCGATTTCCAGCAGGACTCGAGCCAGGGCACCATCAGCTTCCATCAGTGGCTGGGCGACCAATGGGGGGTGCTGTTCTCGCACCCCGCCGATTTCACGCCGGTGTGCACCACCGAACTGGGTTTTACCGCCAAGCTCGCCGACGAGTTCGCCAGGCGCAACGTCAAGGCCATCGCGCTGTCGGTGGATCCGGTCGAATCCCATCATCGCTGGATCGGCGACATCGACGAGACTCAGGGCACCACAGTGAATTTCCCGATCCTGGCCGATGCCGACCGCAAGGTGTCCCAGCTCTACGATCTGATTCACCCGAACGCCAGCGACACCCTTACGGTGCGTTCGCTGTTCGTCATCGACCCGAACAAGAAGGTGCGGCTGACCATCACGTACCCGGCCAGTACCGGGCGCAATTTCCACGAGATCCTGCGGGTGATCGATTCGCTGCAATTGACCGACAGCCACAAGGTTGCCACCCCGGCCAACTGGCAGGATGGCGATGACGTGGTGATCGTGCCTTCGCTCAAGGACGAAGAGGAAATCAGGCAGCGCTTCCCCAAGGGCTACACGGCAGTGAAACCCTACCTGCGCCTGACCCCCCAGCCCAACCGCTGATCTGAACCTGATACAACTTGCCCTCTGTAGCAGCGGCGCGAGCCGCGTCCAGGACGTCGCGGTGTATCAAATGCACCGCATGGCCCGCTGACGCGGCTTGCGCCGCTGCTACAGGTATCGCGGTGATATCCATGCGGTGTGCGCAGCAGGGATAGGAAAATGTAGGTATATGTTTTTATCGAATAACCAAATGAATAAATATGATTTAAAGATATAAATCCTGCCTGCTACTGTTCCTTCCATTCCGGCGACTTCTCCAGAAGCGCTCCGATTTCGCTATTCAAGGATTTACCCCATGCTGGTCGTATCCCTGGGCGGCAGCCCCAGCCTGCGCTCGCGCTCTGGTGTACTGCTGGAGCGCAGCAAGCAGTGGCTGCAACGACAAGGCGTCGAAGTGGTGACGTTTCAGGTACGGGACTTCCCGGCCGAAGACCTGCTGCATGCCCGCTTCGACAGCCCGCACGTACTGCATTTCAACGAACTGGTCGGCAAGGCCGATGGCCTAGTGGTTGCCACGCCGGTGTACAAGGCGTCGTTCTCCGGTGCGCTGAAGACCCTGCTCGACCTGCTTCCCGAGCGGGCCCTGAGCAACAAGGTGGTGCTGCCCATTGCCACCGGTGGCAGCATCGCCCACATGCTGGCGGTGGACTACGCGCTGAAACCAGTGCTGGCTTCGCTCAAGGCCCAGGAAATGCTCCAGGGCATCTTCGCCGACGACAGCCAGATCGCCTATGGCGAAGGCAGTCATGCAGCCCAGTTGGCGCCAGCGCTCGAGCAGCGCCTGGAAAATGCGCTGCAGGAGTTTCATGCCTTCCTGCTGCGCAAACCACAGACCCATGACCCGGCCTTGCTCATGCAAAGCCTGCGCAGTGCCCGCTGGAGCATCTGATTCCAACCGCCGCTCGCGGCCGCGACACTTTTCGCTGTACCCACCTTACTGGCCCGCCAACGGGCAAGCAGGTGCAACCCAATTCCCCCTGCAGAAGGAGAGTGCCATGCGCACCCTGTTCTTGCGTCGTGGCGTGGTCGCACTGTTTGCTGCGGCTGTGTCGTTCGGCGCCATCACCCAGGCCCAGGCTGAAACCCTGCGCATCGGTTACCAGAAATACGGCACGCTGGTGCTGCTCAAGGCCAAGGGCACGCTGGAGAAACGCCTGGCGGCTCAGGGCGTCGACGTCAAATGGACCGAGTTTCCCGGCGGCCCGCAGTTGCTCGAAGGGCTGAACGTCGGTTCGATCGATTTCGGCGTGACCGGTGAAACCCCGCCGGTATTCGCCCAGGCCGCCGGGGCCGATCTGCTGTATGTGGCCTACGAGCCGCCGGCCCCGACCAGCGAAGCGATCCTGGTACCCAAGGATTCGACGATCCGCTCGGTCGCTGAACTCAAGGGCAAGAAGGTTGCGCTGAACAAGGGTTCCAACGTGCATTACCTGCTGGTGCGCGCGCTGGAAGAAGCCGGGCTCAAGTACTCCGACATCCAGACCGTCTACCTCCCGCCTTCCGATGCCCGCGCGGCGTTCGAGCGCGGCAGCGTCGATGCGTGGGTGATCTGGGATCCCTACCAGGCAGCGGCCGAGCAGCAGTTGCAGGCGCGCACCCTGCGCAACGGCCAGGGCATCGTCGACAACCTGCAGTTCTACCTGGCCACCAAACCCTATGCCGAGCAGCACCCCGAGGTGATCACCGCGCTGGTCGAGGAGGTACGCGCCGTGGGCGAGTGGTCCAAGGCGCATCCCGAAGAAGTGACCGCCCAGGTCGCACCGTTGCTGGGCCTGCCAGCGGACATCACCCTGACTTCGGTGAAACGCCAAGGCTACGGCGCGCAATTTCTCAACCCGCAGACCGTTGCCGCGCAGCAGAAGATCGCCGACAGCTTTCACCAGCTCAAGCTGATCCCCAAGCCGCTGCGCATTCAGGATGTCATCTGGACACCGCCGGCCAACGTTGCCAAGGCACCGTGATCCGCTGCGCCCCCGCCACCGCACAACCGCACCGGTGCCCGCGCATCGGTTCCGAGCCACGTCAGGAGACAACTCCATGAGCCTCAATATTTTCTGGTTTCTTCCCACCCACGGCGACGGTCATTACCTGGGCACCTCCGAAGGTGCACGGGCGGTCGACCACGGTTACCTGCAACAGATCGCGCAGGCGGCCGATCGCCTCGGCTACGGCGGCGTACTGATCCCTACCGGGCGCTCCTGCGAAGACTCCTGGCTGGTGGCGGCCTCGTTGATTCCGGTCACCCAGCGCCTGAAATTCCTGGTTGCCCTGCGCCCTGGAATCATCTCGCCCACCGTGGCCGCGCGTCAGGCAGCGACCCTGGACCGCTTGTCCAACGGCCGCGCGCTGTTCAACCTGGTCACTGGCGGCGACCCTGACGAGCTGTCCGGCGACGGTCTGTTCCTTACCCACGAGGAGCGCTACGAGGCGTCGGTGGAATTCACCCGTATCTGGCGCCGCGTGCTGGAAGGCGAAACGGTCGACTACGATGGCAAGCACCTCACCGTCAAAGGCGCCAAGCTGCTCTATCCGCCGGTGCAGCAGCCGCGTCCGCCGCTGTACTTCGGCGGGTCTTCCGATGCGGCTCAAGACCTTGCCGCCGAACAGGTGGAGATGTACCTGACCTGGGGCGAGCCACCGGCAGCGGTGGCCGAGAAGATCGCCCAGGTGCGCGAGAAGGCCGCCAAGCTCGGCCGGACCGTACGCTTCGGAATCCGCCTGCACGTGATCGTGCGTGAAACCAATGCAGAAGCCTGGCAGGCCGCCGAGCGGCTGATCGCCCATGTCGACGACGATACCATTGCCCGTGCCCAGGCTTCGCTGGCGCGCTTCGATTCGGTGGGTCAGCAGCGCATGGCCGCATTGCATGGCGGCAGCAAGGACAAGCTGGAGGTGAGCCCCAACCTGTGGGCCGGCGTCGGCCTGGTCCGCGGCGGCGCCGGAACCGCGCTGGTCGGTGACGGCCCGACGGTGGCCGAGCGAGTCAAGGAGTACGCCGCACTGGGCATCGACACGTTCATCTTCTCCGGCTACCCGCACCTGGAAGAGTCGTACCGCGTGGCCGAGCTGTTGTTCCCGCACCTGGACGTACAGCGCCCGGAAGCGCCGACCGGCGCCAACTACGTCAGCCCGTTCGGTGAGATGGTGGCCAACGACATTTTGCCCAAGGCCGCCCAGCGCTGAGAAACTGCCATGAGTACAACGAGCAAAATCATCCACCGGCTGGCGCCCTGGGCGCTGCCGGTGGGCCTGCTGTTGATCTGGCAGCTGGCGGTCAGCGTCGGCTGGCTGTCGACGCGGATCCTGCCAGCGCCCAGCGCGGTGCTCGCGGCAGGCGTCGCGCTGTTCAAGTCCGGGGAGATCTGGACGCACCTGGCCATCAGCGGCTGGCGCGCGGGCATCGGCTTCGCCATCGGTGGCGGCATCGGTCTGCTACTGGGGCTGATCAGCGGCCTGTCGCGCTGGGGCGAGCGCCTGCTCGACACCTCGGTGCAGATGATCCGCAACGTCCCGCACCTGGCGCTGATTCCGCTGGTGATTCTGTGGTTCGGTATCGATGAGTCGGCGAAGATCTTTCTGGTCGCGCTGGGCACATTGTTCCCGATCTACCTGAACACCTACCACGGCATCAAGAACGCCGACCCCGCGTTGGTGGAAATGGCACGCAGCTATGGCCTGTCCGGATTTCGTTTGTTCTGGCAGGTGATTCTGCCCGGGGCGTTGCCTTCCATTCTGGTCGGCGTGCGTTTCGCCCTCGGCCTGATGTGGCTGACGCTGATCGTTGCGGAAACCATTTCCGCCAGCTCCGGCATCGGTTACCTGGCCATGAACGCGCGCGAATTCCTGCAGACCGACGTGGTGGTGCTGGCCATCGTGCTCTATGCGATTCTCGGCAAGCTGGCCGATTTGGCGGCGCGTGGGCTGGAGCGAGTGTGGCTGCGCTGGCATCCGGCCTATCAAACCAAGGGAGGTGCAGCATGACCGTTTTCAAGGAACAGCCGCAGAACCTGCGGCGCGGGATTCCACTGGCGGTTCGCCAGCTGCGCAAGACCTTTGGCGAGCGCGAAGTTCTGCGCGAGATCGACCTGAACATTCCGGCCGGGCAGTTCGTGGCCATCGTCGGCCGCAGCGGGTGCGGCAAGAGCACCTTGCTGCGGCTGCTGGCAGCACTCGACCAACCCACCAGCGGACAACTGCTGGCAGGTTCCGGTCCGCTCAGCGATGCGCGCAACGACACCCGGCTGATGTTCCAGGAAGCCCGCCTGCTGCCATGGAAACGAGTGATCGACAACGTGGGTCTGGGGCTGTCCGGCAATTGGCGCGAGCAGGCCTTGCAGGCGCTCGAAGCGGTGGGCCTGGCCGAGCGCGCCGATGAGTGGCCGGCGGGGTTGTCCGGGGGGCAGAAGCAGCGCGTGGCGCTGGCGCGGGCCCTGATTCACAAGCCGCGGCTGTTGCTGCTGGACGAGCCCTTGGGGGCGCTGGATGCGCTCACGCGCATCGAGATGCAGCAGTTGATCGAGAGCCTGTGGCGCAAGCACGGTTTCACCGTGTTGCTGGTAACCCACGATGTGGCCGAGGCGGTGGCGATTGCCGACCGGGTGATTCTGATCGAGGAGGGGCGCATTGGTCTGGACCTGGCCGTCGAGTTGCCACGTCCGCGCGCTCGCGGTTCCCATCGCCTGGCGGCGCTGGAAAGCGAAGTGCTCAATCGAGTATTGGCGCTGCCGGGCAATCCACCGGAGCCCGAGCCGCCGTCGCCATTGCCGACCCAGTTGCGCTGGGCATGCTGATCCGGACGCGGTACGTCAGGTAATCCGCACGTACCGCCGACGCGGCTCGCGCCGCTGCTACAGGGACTGCATACCTAGACGAAACGGCGATCCCCCGTAGCAGCGGCGCGAGCCGCGTCCGGGTGCGACGCGATGCACCTGCCGCACCGCAGCCCAGAAGACACACCGCATTCAGATGACACGATGAAACCCTGTAGCAGCGGCGCAAGCCGCGTCCGGGTGCGACGCGGTGCACCTGCCGCACCGCAGGCCAGAAGACGCGTTCATGAACGCTGTGGTATGGCTGGCATACCACAGGGTCCGGCCCTTATACGGTGTGCAGGTACCAGTTGTACTCGAGGTCCGAGATGGAGTGCTCGAATTCTTCCAACTCGCTTTCCTTGCAGGCCACGAAGATATCGATGTATTTCGGATCAATGTATTTGGCCAACACCTCGCTGTCGTCCAGCAGGCGCAGGGCATCGCGCAGGTTGGTCGGCAGGCTCTGCTCGTTCTGCTCGTAGGAGTTGCCCGTCACCGGCTCGTTGGGCTCGACCTGATTGGTCAGGCCGTGGTGCACGCCGGCCAATACTGCGGCCATCAACAGGTAAGGGTTGGCATCGGCGCCGGCAACGCGGTGTTCCAGGCGCACGGCATCCGGGGTTCCGGTAGGCACGCGCAAGGCAACGGTACGGTTGTCCAGGCCCCAGCAGGGCGAGTTGGGCACGTAGAACTGAGCACCGAAGCGGCGGTACGAATTGACGTTCGGGCACAGGAACGCCATCGACGCGGGCAGGGTCTCGAGCACACCGCCGATCGCGTGACGCAATGCGGCGTTCTGCTCGGGATCCTCACTGGTGAAGATGTTCTTGCCGTCCTTGTCCAGGATCGAGATGTGCACGTGCAGCCCGTTGCCCGCCTGGCCCGGATAGGGCTTGGCCATGAACGTGGTGTCCATCTCGTGGTCGTAGGCGATGTTCTTGATCAGGCGCTTGAGCAGCACTGCATAGTCGCAGGCCTTCATGGCATCCGGAACGTGGTGCAGATTGACCTCGAACTGCGCCGGCGCACTTTCCTTGACGATGGCGTCGGCCGGGATGCCCTGTTCCTTCGCCCCTTCGAGGATGTCCTGCAGGCAGTCCACGTACTCGTCCAGGTCGTCGATCAGATACACCTGGGTCGAATGCGGACGCTTGCCGGAGATCGGCGAGCGCGGCGGCTGCGGTCGACCGTTCACGTTTTCCTGGTCGATCAGGTAGAACTCCAGCTCGAAGGCGGCGCAGATGGTCAGGCCCATGGCGTCGAACTTCTCGACGACCTGGCGCAGCACTTCACGCGGGTCGGCGAAGAACGGCTCGCCTTCGAGTTCGTGCATGGTCATCAGCAACTGCGCGGTAGGGCGCTTCTGCCAAGGCTCGTTGCACAGGGTGTCGGGAATGGGGTAGCAGATACGATCGGCATCGCCGATGTCCAGGCCAAGACCGGTGCTTTCCACGGTAGAGCCGTTGATGTCCAGGGCAAACAGCGAGGCGGGCAGGTTGATGCCTTTCTCGTAAACCTTGTGGAGGCTGGTGCGCTCGATGCGCTTGCCACGCACCACACCATTCATATCTGCAATCAGAAGGTCGACGTACAGAACCTCAGGATGTTCCTTAAGGAATGCGTTCGCTTCGTTAAGCTGAACGGCACGCGGGGGTACCGACATGATGCAACACCTTTGTTGTTAAAAATATCAATCATTGGGTCGAACAGGTTTCAGTCAATCCGAAAGCCAACACTAAGTCAAGCGAGCCGGGTTTTGCCCTGAAAGAGCGCTGTTGAGCCTCTTTTGCTGCATATCGGGGCGCATGCGCCTGGCAATTACGGTGCCTTGCAACTGCCTGAAAAGTGTCTGCGGAAGTTTGCCGCCTGATAGTTGTGGAAAAAAATGAACAAGGCTAAGCTCGTTTTCAACCCGCCATTTCAATAATACCGAGGGTGAGTCATGGCACGCCTGCCATTATCTGATGGAGCTCGCTGCAGCCACCGGTTGCCGGCGACCAGAATAATTGACAGCCCACGGCGTTGCGTCTCTGTTTTTTTGTCCCTCCTGTACTGCCTGAGCCCCGAAACCGCTACCCTGAGCTTCACGTTCCGGCCGGGTATCGAGAGGCCGGGTGGGCAGTGTGCCGCCCTCGCTTGACCGCTTTCCGAACGACGCCCACGCGTCAACACGTGCCCGGCTCGCCGCGAGCCAGGTCAATGGCCTCCTGAGGTATTTATGAGTCCCAACCTCGACCAGCTCACCGATTGGTTGAAAGATCACAAGATCACCGAAGTCGAATGCCTGATCGCCGACCTCACCGGGATCACCCGCGGCAAGATTTCCCCGACCAACAAGTTCATCGCCGAAAAAGGCATGCGCTTGCCGGAAAGTGTTCTATTGCAAACCGTGACTGGCGACTATGTAGAAGACGACATCTACTACGAGTTGCTCGACCCTGCCGACATCGACATGATCTGCCGCCCCGACGAGAACGCGGTGTTTCTCGTTCCCTGGGCCATAGAGCCCACGGCGCAGGTCATCCACGACACGTACGACAAGCAGGGCAACCCTATCGAGCTGTCGCCGCGCAACGTGCTCAAGAAGGTCTTGAAGCTGTATGCGGACCGAGGCTGGCAGCCGATCGTGGCGCCGGAGATGGAGTTCTACCTGACCAAGCGCTGCGAAGACCCGGACTTCCCGCTGCAGCCGCCGATCGGCCGCTCGGGACGCCCGGAAACCGGTCGGCAATCGTTTTCCATCGAAGCGGCGAACGAGTTCGATCCGTTGTTCGAAGACGTCTACGACTGGTGCGAGGCGCAGAACCTGGACCTCGACACCCTGATCCACGAAGACGGCACGGCGCAGATGGAAATCAACTTCCGGCACGGCAATGCCCTGCACCTGGCCGACCAGATCCTGGTGTTCAAACGCACCATGCGCGAGGCCGCGCTCAAGCACAACGTCGCCGCCACTTTCATGGCCAAGCCGATGACGGGCGAGCCGGGCAGTGCCATGCACCTGCACCAGAGCATCGTCGATTCGGCCACCGGCAAGAACATCTTCGCCAACGAAGACGGCTCGATGAGCCAGCTGTTCCTGCACCACGTCGGCGGCCTGCAGAAATTCATTCCCGAACTGCTGCCGCTGTTCGCGCCCAACGTCAATTCGTTCCGTCGTTTCCTGCCCGACACTTCGGCGCCGGTCAACGTCGAGTGGGGCGAGGAAAACCGCACCGTTGGCCTGCGCGTGCCCGACGCCACGCCGCAGAACCGGCGGGTCGAGAACCGCTTGCCGGGCGCCGATGCCAACCCCTACCTGGCCATCGCCGCCAGCCTGTTGTGCGGCTACATCGGCATGGTCGAGGGCCTGAACCCGAGTGCGCCGGTGCAGGGCCGCGGCTACGAGCGGCGCAACCTGCGGCTGCCGTTGACCATCGAGGATGCGCTGGAGCGCATGGAAAACTGCAAGACGGTGGAGAAGTACCTGGGCAAGAAATTCGTCGTTGGCTATGTTGCGGTCAAGCGCGCCGAACACGAAAACTTCAAACGCGTGATCAGCTCGTGGGAACGTGAGTTCCTGCTGTTCGCGGTGTGAGAAAAAGGAGCGACAGATGAGCAACAACAACCCCCAGACCCAGCATTGGCAAGACTTGAGCAGCGCCCACCACCTGGCGCCGTTCAGCGACTACACGCAGCTGGCGCAGAAGGGTCCGCGGATCATCACCAAGGCCGACGGCGTGTACCTGTGGGACAGCGAAGGGCACAAGATCCTCGACGGCATGGCCGGCCTGTGGTGCGTGGCGATCGGCTACGGTCGCGAGGAGCTGGTGCAGGCAGCCAGCAAGCAGATGCGCGAACTGCCGTACTACAACCTGTTCTTCCAGACCGCCCACCCGCCCGCTCTCGAGCTGGCCAAGGCCATCGCCGACCTGGCGCCCGAGGGCATGAACCATGTGTTCTTCACCGGCTCCGGTTCCGAGGGCAACGACACCGTGCTGCGCCTGGTGCGCCATTACTGGGCGCTCAAGGGCAAGCCCGAGAAAAAGGTGATCATCAGCCGCATCAATGGCTACCACGGCTCCACCGTGGCCGGCGCCAGCCTGGGCGGCATGGCGGGCATGCACGAGCAGGGCGATCTGCCGATCCCGGGCATCGTGCACATCGCCCAGCCGTACTGGTTCGGCGAGGGCGGTGACATGACCCCGGACGAGTTCGGCATCTGGGCCGCCGAGCAGTTGGAAAAGAAGATCCTGGAAGTGGGCGAAGACAACGTCGCGGCGTTCATCGCCGAGCCGATCCAGGGCGCCGGCGGTGTGATCATTCCGCCCGAGACCTACTGGCCGAAGGTCAAGGAAGTGCTGGCGCGCTACGACATCCTGTTCGTGGCCGATGAAGTCATCTGCGGCTTCGGCCGTACCGGCCACTGGTTCGGCAGCGACTACTATGATCTGGCGCCCGACCTGATGACCATCGCCAAGGGCCTCACCAGCGGCTACATCCCCATGGGCGGCGTCATCGTGCGCGACGAGGTGGTGCAGGTGATCAACCAGGGTGGCGACTTCAACCACGGCTTCACCTATTCCGGGCATCCGGTCGCGGCGGCGGTGGCGCTGGAAAACCTGCGTATCCTGCGCGACGAGCACATCGTCGACACGGTCCGGACCGATGCGGCACCGTATTTGCAAAAGCGTCTGCGCGAACTGCAGGACCATCCGCTGGTGGGTGAGGTCCGTGGCCTGGGCATGCTCGGCGCAATCGAACTGGTCAAGGACAAGGCGACTCGCAGCCGTCACGAAGGGCGCGGCGCCGGTATGATCTGTCGCCAGTTCTGTTTCGACAACGGGCTGATCATGCGGGCCGTCGGTGACACCATGATCATTGCACCGCCGCTGGTCATCAGCCACGCCGAGATCGACGAGCTGGTGAGCAAGGCACGGCTTTGCCTGGACCTGACACTCGAAGCACTCGGGGGCTAGATGCTAGGCTTGCTCCCGTCGGGAGCATCGGTACGCAAAATGCGACGGCGTTCCGTAGGAGCGGTCACCGGCCGCGAAAGCTGCGACGCGGTCTCGACTGATACCGCAGTGGTTTCTTCGCGGCCAATGACCGCTCCTACGGATCATCAAAACACGGCACTCGATCAATATTGGCATCAGGTTAAGACCAAGAACATTTAGGAGCACAACGCATGAAGATATTTGGCAAGACCCTCCTCGCCGTGGCCCTGATGGGGGCGATGGCCAGTGCTGCGCAGGCAGACGACAAGGTTCTGCACGTGTACAACTGGTCGGACTACATCGCGCCGGACACGATCAAGCAATTCGAGGCGGAGTCGGGGATCAAGGTCGTCTACGACGTATTCGACAGCAACGAAACCCTGGAAGCCAAACTGCTGGCCGGCAAGTCCGGCTACGATATCGTCGTGCCTTCCAACAACTTCCTGGCCAAGCAGATCAAGGCCGGTGTGTACCAGGAACTGGATCGCTCGAAACTGCCGAACTGGAAAAACCTCAACGAATCGCTGCTCAAGGCGGTGTCGGTGAGCGACCCGGACAACAAGCATGCCTTCCCGTACATGTGGGGCTCGATCGGCATCGGCTTCAACGCCGACAAGGTCAAGGCTGCGCTGGGCGCCGATGCACCGACCAACAGCTGGGACCTGCTGTTCAAGCCGGAAAACGCGGCCAAGCTGAAGTCGTGCGGCATCAGCTTCCTCGATTCGCCCACCGAGATGCTGCCGATCGCCCTGCATTACCTGGGCTACCCGACGGACTCGCAGGACAAGAAGCAGCTTGCCGAGGCCGAGGCGCTGTTCCTCAAGGTGCGTCCATCGATCGGTTACTTCCATTCCTCCAAGTACATCTCCGACCTGGCCAACGGCAATATCTGCGTGGCCGTGGGGTATTCGGGTGACATCTACCAGGCCAAGTCGCGCGCCGAAGAAGCGGGTGGCAAGGTCAAGGTCAGCTACAACATTCCCAAGGAAGGCGCTGGCAGCTTCTTCGACATGGTCGCCATCCCCAAGGATGCCGAGAACGTCGAAGGCGCCTACAAGTTCATGACCTTCCTGATGAAACCGGAAGTCATGGCCGAGATCACCAACAGCGTGCAGTTCCCCAACGGTAACCAGGCTGCAACAGCATTGGTGGATAAAGCCATCAGCGGCGATCCGGGCATCTACCCGCCGGCCGATGTGCAGGCCAAGCTGTATGCCATTGCCGACCTGCCGGCGGCGACGCAGCGCATCATGACGCGCAGCTGGACCAAGATTAAGTCGGGCAAGTAAGCCGGGCTGGTATTGCGATGCGCCTTTCGCGGCCGATGACCGCTCCCACACATACCCCGTAGGAGCGGCCCGTGGCCGCGAATGGCGCACCGCGAGCTCGGGCCAGGTGAATCAGCAATTGCGGCGCGCGCGCATGGGCTGTAAGTTGCGCGCCGGTTTGTCTTATAGAACAAACGCTTGAGAGGACCTCCACTTGTCACACTCTTTGTTTCGCAAGGCCATGCTGATCGGTGCGGGTCTGACCCTGGCGCTCAATGCTCAAGCGGCAGGCACCGTACACATCTACAACTGGTCCGACTACATCGGCGAAAGCACCCTGGCGGATTTCGAAGCCGCCACCGGGATCAAGCCGATCTACGACGTCTTCGACTCCAATGAAACCCTGGAAGGCAAGTTGCTGGCCGGCCATACCGGCTACGACGTGGTGGTGCCGTCCAACCACTTCCTGGGCAAACAGATCAAGGCCGGGGCTTTCCAGAAACTGGACAAGGCCCAGCTGACCAACTATTCCAACCTTGATCCGGTGCTGCTCAAGCGCCTGGAAAAGAACGATCCGGGTAACCAGTACGCCGTTCCCTATCTGTGGGGTACCAACGGCATCGGTTACAACGTGGAAAAGATCAAGGCTGTGCTGGGCGTCGACAAGATCGACTCCTGGGCCATGGTGTTCGAGCCCGAAAACATCAAGAAACTGTCCAAGTGCGGCGTCGCCTTCCTCGACTCGCCCGACGAGATGTTTCCGGCCGTGCTCAACTACATGGGCCTGGACCCCAACACCACCGACGAGAAGCTCTACAAGCAAGCCGAGGCCAAGCTGCTCAAGGTCCGTCCGTACGTGACCTACTTCCATTCTTCCAAGTACATCAGCGACCTGGCCAATGGCAACATCTGTGTGGCCGTGGGTTATTCCGGCGACATATTCCAGGCCAAGGCACGGGCCGAGGAAGCCGGCAAGGGCATCAAGCTGGCCTACTCGATTCCCAAGGAAGGCGGCAACCTGTGGTTCGACATGCTGGCCATCCCCGCCGATGCGCCGGATGCCAAGCAGGGCCTGGCGTTCATCGACTACCTGTTGAAGCCTGAAGTGATTGCCAAGGTGAGCGACTATGTCGGCTATGCCAACCCCAATCTCAAGTCCGGCGAGCTGATGGATCAGGACGTGCGCAACGACGAGGCGGTCTACCCGCCGCAGGCCATCCAGGACAAGCTCTACGTCAACGTCGAGCTGCCGCCCAAGGTGCAGCGTTTGATGACCCGCAGCTGGACCAAGGTCAAGTCGGGCAAATAAATACTCGGGGCGGCCCGATCCAGAGCCGCCCCCACTCAAGTTTGGGAGTTTCGTGAATGGCTGTTGCCTCCAGCGCCTACAAAAAAGCCCTCGAAGGCAGCCAGCAACCGAAAAAGGTGCTGGTCCGGATCGAAAAGGTAACGAAGAAATTCGACGAAACGGTGGCCGTGGACGACGTGTCGCTGGAAATCAACCAGGGTGAGATCTTCGCCTTGCTGGGCGGGTCCGGTTCCGGCAAATCCACCCTGCTGCGCATGCTGGCCGGCTTCGAACGGCCGACCGAGGGGCGTATTTTCCTCGACGGCGTGGACATCACCGATATGCCGCCCTACGAGCGGCCGATCAACATGATGTTCCAGTCCTACGCGTTGTTTCCGCACATGACCGTGGCGCAGAACATCGCCTTCGGCCTCAAGCAGGACAAGCTGCCTGCTGCCGAGATCGACGCGCGGGTGGCGGAAATGCTCAAGCTGGTGCAGATGACCCAGTACGGCAAGCGCAAGCCGCACCAGTTGTCCGGTGGCCAGCGTCAGCGCGTCGCGCTCGCACGCTCGTTGGCGAAAAAGCCCAAGCTGTTGCTGCTCGACGAGCCGATGGGCGCGCTGGACAAGAAGCTGCGCTCGCAGATGCAACTGGAACTGGTGGAGATCATCGAGCGGGTCGGCGTGACCTGCGTGATGGTGACCCACGACCAGGAAGAGGCCATGACCATGGCCCAGCGCATCGCCATCATGCACCTGGGCTGGATCGCGCAGATCGGCAGCCCGATCGACATCTACGAAACCCCCACCAGCCGCCTGGTGTGCGAGTTCATCGGCAACGTCAACCTGTTCGAAGGCCAGGTGGTCGAGGACATGGAAGGCTACGCACTGATCAGCAGCCCGGAGCTGGAGCGCAGCATCTATGTCGGTCACGGTGTAAGTACCGCTGCCGAAGACAAGAACGTGACCTACGCCATTCGCCCGGAAAAGATGTTGGTGACCACCCAGCAGCCCGACAGCGAACACAACTGGTCGCGCGGCAAGGTCCATGACATCGCCTACCTGGGCGGCCATTCGGTGTTCCACGTGCAGTTGCCGTGCGGCAAGCTGGTGCAGTCGTTCGTGGCCAACGCCGAGCGCCGTGGCGCCCGGCCGACTTGGGACGACGAAGTGTTCGTCTGGTGGGAAGACGACAGCGGCGTGGTACTGCGCTCATGAAGCTGCGCAAGATCAAACGCAAGCTCAAGAGGATCATCCCCAACGGTCGCCAGATGGTCATCGGCGTACCGTTCCTGTGGCTGTTCCTGTTTTTCATGCTGCCATTCTTCATCGTGCTCAAGATCAGCTTCGCCGAAGCCGACGTGGCGATCCCGCCGTACACCGAAATCTGGAGCTACGCCGAACAGAAGTTCGAGTTGATCCTCAATTTCGCCAACTACGCGCTGCTCACCGAAGACGATCTGTACATCTCGGCCTATCTGGGCTCGCTGAAGATGGCCTTCTTCAGCACCCTGATCTGCCTGCTGCTCGGCTATCCCATGGCCTATGCCATCAGCAAGGCACGCAAGGACCTGCAGACCGTGCTCCTGCTGCTGATCATGATGCCGACCTGGACGGCGATCCTGATCCGCGTGTATGCCTGGATGGGCATCCTGAGCAACAACGGCCTGCTCAATGCCTTCCTGATGTGGCTGGGGGTGATCGACCAACCGCTGCAGATTCTCAACACCAACCTGGCGGTGTACATCGGGGTGGTCTATGCGTACCTGCCGTTCATGATCCTGCCGTTGTTCGCCAATCTGGTGAAGCATGACAACAGCTTGCTGGAGGCCGCCTCCGACCTGGGCTCGAGCACCTTCAACAGTTTCTGGAAGATCACCGTGCCGCTGTCGAAGAACGGCATCATCGCCGGCTGCATGCTGGTATTCATTCCGGTGGTCGGCGAGTTCGTGATTCCCGAGCTGCTGGGTGGTCCGGAAACCCTGATGATCGGCCGCGTGTTGTGGCAGGAGTTCTTCAACAACCGCGACTGGCCCGTTGCCTCGGCATTGGCTGTGTTGATGCTGGCGATTCTGATCGTGCCCATCGTGCTGTTCAATCGCAGCCAGGCCAAAGAACTGGAGGGCAAGGCATGAAGCGTTTCGGGTTCTCCAAACTGATCCTGGTGCTGGGTCTGGTGTTCATCTATGCGCCGATGCTGATCCTGGTCATCTATTCCTTCAACGCTTCGCGGCTGGTGACGGTGTGGGGTGGCTGGTCGGTGCAGTGGTACGTCGGCCTGCTGGACAACTCCCAGCTGATGGGCGCGGTGATGCGCTCGCTGGAAATCGCCTGCTACACGGCAGTGACGGCCGTGGCCCTGGGGACCATGGCGGCGTTCGTGCTGACGCGCATCAGTCGCTTCAAGGGGCGCACCATGTTCGGCGGCCTGGTGACGGCGCCGCTGGTGATGCCCGAGGTGATTACCGGTCTGTCGCTGCTGTTGCTGTTCGTGGCCATGGCCCAGGTGATCGGCTGGCCGCAGGAGCGTGGCATCGCCACGATCTGGATCGCTCATACCACCTTCTGTGCCTCGTACGTGGCGGTGGTGGTGTCATCGCGGTTGCGCGAGCTGGACCTGTCGATCGAAGAGGCGGCCATGGACTTGGGTGCGCGGCCCTGGAAGGTGTTCTTTCTGATCACCATTCCCATGATCGCGCCATCGCTGGCGGCCGGCGGGATGATGTCCTTCGCGCTGTCGCTGGACGATCTGGTGCTGGCCAGCTTCGTTTCCGGGCCGGGTTCCACGACCCTGCCGATGGAAGTGTTTTCGGCGGTCCGCCTGGGCGTGAAGCCTGAGATCAATGCGGTGGCCAGCCTGATTCTGCTGGCCGTTTCGTTGGTGACGTTCCTGGTGTGGTATTTCGGGCGTAGGGCCGAAGAGCGTCGTCGCAAGGCGATCCAGCAAGCCATCGAGGAAAGCGCCGCCAACTCCTGGCAACAGCCGAAGACTCAGCGGCCGGCAGCGTCGGTGTGATGAGGGCAGGGCGCTGGATCTCCAGCGCCCTTGCCGGCCTCTTCGCGGGCAGAGACCCGCTCCCACAGGCACAGCGCGGGTTTTTTGTGGGAGGGGGGCTCTTCGCGGGAAGAGACCCGCTCCCACAGGTACAGCGCGGGTTTATTGTGGGAGCGGGTCTCTGCCCGCGAAGAGGCCGGCCTGGTCAGCACACGTATTGCCTTGGAACAATCATCCATGCCCATTGCATTTCATCCCGACACCCTGCGAAATTCCCTGCCACCCTTGGGCACCCGACAGCCGCTGTCCGCTGAGGCTCAGGCCTACCAGCGCTTCTATCAGCTAGACCTGCCGGTACAAAGCTGGCTGGGGTGCTTCAGTGCCGCCGGCTTCGACTTGGTGGCCCAGGTGTGGTTGCCGGAGCGGCCTGTCGCCACGCTCTTCGTCATGCACGGTTTCTACGATCACATGGGGTTGTACCGGCACGCCGTGCAGTGGGCCTTGGCGCGTGGCTTCGCGGTCATTTCCTGCGACCTGCCGGGCCATGGTCTGTCCAGCGGCGAGCGAGCCAGCATTCACAGCTTTGCCGATTACCAGGCCACGCTCGATGGCCTGTTCGCCGAAGCACGTACCCTGCAGCTGCCGCAGCCTTGGCACCTGCTGGGGCAGAGCACCGGTGGCGCGATCATCGTCGACCATCTGCTGCACCAGGGCGCGCAGTCCGCGGCGCAGGGGCAGGTGCTGCTGATGGCGCCGCTGGTGCGGCCCAGCGCATGGGGTTTGTCCAAACTCAGCTATCGCGTGCTGAAGCCGTTCGTCAACGGCATTGCCAGGCGGTTCAGCGCCAATACCAACGACCCGGATTTCATGCCGTTCCTGCAGGCGGACCCGCTGCAGCCCGTGCGCCTGCCTACAGCGTGGGTGGGGGCGTTGGTGCAGTGGGTGCAGCACATCGAGGCAGCGCAGCGCAGCCCGCGCACGGTGGTGGTCGTGCAGGGGGAGGATGACGACACCGTGGATTGGCGGCACAACCTCAAGGTGCTGCGCGCAAAGTTCGCCGAGGTGCGGGTGTTGCAGGTGGCGGGGGCCCGGCATCATCTGGTCAACGAGCTGCCTGCGATTCGGGCGAAGTGTTTCGATTTCTTCGAACAGAATCTATAACCGAGTCGTCTTCTTCGCGGCCGCTGACCGCTCCTACGGGGGTGGGCCATTGCTGCGGGTGGGTCAGCGGCCGCGAACGGCGCTCCTCAGTTTCCCGCCTTGCCCGGTGTCTGTCCAACCGCCAGCCCAGCCCGTACCGCCTCCAGGGCCGCCTGATAATAAGCCTGGCCAGCGGCAGACTCGGCGAAGCCGACGAACTCCTCCAGCTCCGGATCGGACAATTCGCGGTACACGTACAGCAGCGTATTGTTCAGGTCGATGGCGATCTGCTGTTGCAGCCGCTCACGCTGGCCATCGAGCAGACCTGCAGCCTGGCCGCCCCCCAACAGACCTGGAATCATCGAGCTGAGGCTGTCGGCGGCCACCCCGGCGATCGCCAGGCTGACCTCTGCGCCAGCCTGGCGCGCCGGCAGTGCCTGCGCCAGATGGCCGATCAACAGCGCGCGGGTCGACTCGACCTGCAGTTTCGGCAGGCCCTGGGCGTTCTTGGCCAGTTGATCACTGCGGGTGGCCAGCAGCTCGGCGGCGACGATCTTGCGGCCCAGGGCAGACTCGAAGAAGGCGAGGGCCGGTTTGGGATCGGCCAGGCCCTGGCGCAGTCGCGCTTCGGCCCGCTGGTCCATGGCCTGCGCCGCGAAGCGTTGGTCGCTGTTGCTCACCAGTGCCTGGAAAACCGCCGGTGGCAAGCTGCTCTGGTAGCGCTGCTGGGCCGCCTTGAGGGCGTCGCTGAAATGCGCCCTTTGTTCAGGCCAGCCAGCGGCCTTGTACAGCAGGTCGTGGTCGTCGGCCCAGGCGGGCGTCGTACTGAACATCATCAAGAACACAAGGACGCGGCGCATAGGGACTCCTGTCGGCAAGGGGCCATTGTCCGTGGCATTGCCTGGCTTTGTCGAGAAGTGACATGCACGCTGCGCCTCGATGCATCGACTGCGCAGCGACCTCGTGCAAGCCTCTGTCGGTTTTGCAGGCGTATGGATACTATGCCGGGCATGCAAATACCTTCTGATCATCCACTGCTGCTGCGCATCGTCGACGACCTCGCCGAGCACGGCTGGTCGCAGCAGGAACTCTTCGTGCCCCAGGCTTTGACCCTGGCGCTGGCGGCCGAGTGCCGTACCCGCCATGCCCAAGGCGAACTGGCGCCGGCGGCCGTCGGGCGCGGTCCATCCCAGGAGATCCGCGAAGGCATTCGCGGTGACCGCATCCAGTGGATCGAACCGGGCGAAGCCGTGCCGTGCGACGCCTACATGCAGATCATGGACAGCCTGCGCGAAGCGCTCAATCGTGGTCTTTTTCTGGGCCTGGAAGACTTCGAATGCCATTTCGCCCTGTACCCACCGGGCAGCGTGTACCTGCGTCACCTGGATCGCTTTCGCGACGATGACCGGCGCATGGTGTCAGCGGTGCTGTACCTGAACGATGCCGACTGGAGCGAAGAGGACGGGGGTCAGCTGCGCATGTACCTGCGCGGGGACACGGCGTACGACGTGCAGCCGATCGGTGGCACGCTGGTGGTGTTTCTTTCCGGAGAAGTGCCGCACGAAGTGATGCCGGCGCAGCGCAATCGGCTGTCGCTGACCGGCTGGTTCCGCCGTCGGGGCAACGAGCCGTTCTGATACACCGCGTCGCCTAGTTCGCGGCTACTAGCCGCTCCTACAGGGGATCTGGGTTGATTGTAGGAGCGGCTGGCAGCCGCGAACCAGAGGACGCGGTGTGCCAGGCACACCGCAATCCGGCCGCTATCAGAACAATACGCGGCAGCGAATGGTTCCGGTGACCTGTTGCAGCTTTTCCTGCGCCAGGTCCGAGTAATCGGCGTCGACGTCGATCACCACATAGCCGACCTTTTCGTTGGTCTGCAGGAACTGGCCGGAGATGTTGATGGCGTTCTCGGCGAAGACCTTGTTGATCTCCATCATCACGCCCGGCACGTTCTCGTGGATGTGCAGCAGACGGTGCTTGCCAGGGTGCGCGGGCAAAGCCACTTCCGGGAAGTTGACCGACGACACCGAGGTACCGTTGTCGCTGTACTTGACCAGTTTCTCGGCCACTTCCAAGCCGATATTGGCCTGCGCCTCGGCGGTGGAACCACCGATGTGCGGGGTCAGGATGACGTTGTCCAGGCCACGCAGCGGGCTTTCGAAGATGTCGTCGTTGGAGCGTGGCTCGACTGGGAACACGTCGATGGCAGCGCCGATCAGGTGCTTGTCCTTGATCGCCTCGGCCAGTGCGTCGAGCTCGACCACGGTGCCGCGCGCGGCGTTGATGAGGATACCGCCCTTCTTGATGGCACGGATTTCCTTCTCGCCGATCATCCACTGGGTGGCGGCGGTTTCGGGCACATGCAGGGTGACGATGTCGCTCATGCCCAGCAGCTCGGTCAGGCTGCCGACCTGGGTGGCGTTGCCCAGCGGCAGCTTGGTCACGGTGTCGTAGAAGTACACCTGCATGCCCAGGCCTTCGGCCAGGACCGACAGCTGGGTGCCGATCGAGCCATAGCCGACGATGCCCAGTTTCTTGCCGCGGATCTCGAAGGAGTTCGCCGCGCTCTTGATCCAGCCGCCACGGTGGCAGGAAGCGTTCTTCTCGGGGATGCCGCGCAACAGCAGAATGGCTTCGGCCAGCACCAGTTCGGCCACGGAACGGGTGTTGGAATACGGTGCGTTGAACACCGCGATACCGCGTTCGCGAGCGGCTGACAGATCAACCTGGTTGGTGCCGATGCAGAAGCAGCCCACGGCGACCAGTTTCTTCGCACAGTCGAACAGCTCTTCGGTCAGCTGGGTGCGCGAGCGAATGCCGATGAAGTGCGCATCGGCGATCTTTTCCTTGAGTTCGGCTTCGGGCAGCGACTTGGTGTGGTACTCGATGCTGGTGTAGCCGGCAGCCTTGAGGACGTCCACGGCGGATTGGTGGACGCCTTCGAGAAGAAGGAACTTGATCTTGCTCTTGTCGAGGGAAGTCTTGCTCATCTGCGTAAACCTGTGTCCCGAAAAAAATGGCAGGAAGTGAAGCGGCGCACACCGGGCCAGAGCTCGATTGGCGGGGGGCGTATGCTAGCATAGCCTCCCTGTCGTACGCCCATCCTGGGTCATGAGCCGTTCTCAGGGTGACTATGAATGGTCCGAGGTTTCGCGGGCCGCGAATCGCCCGATTCGTGAATCCTTCACTTGCAGAGTCGCGTCCATGAACCGTCATGCCCTGATCGATGAACTCAAGACCCTGCTCGAGCCTGGCAAGGTCCTCACCGATGCCGCTTCGCTCGACACCTACGGCCGGGACTGGACCAAACAGTACGCCCCGGCACCCAGCGCCATCGTCTTTCCCAAGACCACCGAGCAGGTCCAGGCCATCGTGCGCTGGGCCAACGAGCGCAAGGTGGCGCTGGTCCCTTCGGGTGGGCGTACCGGTCTGTCGGCTGCGGCGGTGGCGGCCAACGGCGAGGTGGTGGTGTCGTTCGACTACATGAACAAGGTGCTCGACTTCAACGCCACCGACCGCACCGTGGTCTGCCAACCAGGCGTCATCACCAAGCAGCTGCAGAACCTGGCCGAGGAAAACGGCCTGTACTACCCGGTGGATTTCGCCTCTTCGGGTTCCAGCCAGATCGGCGGCAACATCGGCACCAACGCCGGCGGCATCAAGGTCATCCGCTACGGCATGACGCGCAACTGGGTGGCGGGCCTCAAAGTGGTCACCGGCCAGGGCGATGTACTGGAGCTGAACAAGGACCTGGTCAAGAACGCCACCGGCTACGACCTGCGTCAGTTGTTCATCGGCGCCGAAGGCACCCTGGGGTTCATCGTCGAGGCCACCATGCGCCTGGACCGTGCGCCGAAGAACCTCACCGCGATGGTGCTCGGCACCACCGACTTCGATGCGATCATGCCGGTGCTGCATGCGTTCCAGGGCAAGCTCGACCTCACGGCGTTCGAGTTCTTCTCCGACAAGGCGCTGGCCAAGGTGCTGGGCCGCGGCGACGTGCCGGCGCCGTTCGAAACGGCCTGCCCGTTCTATGCCCTGCTGGAGTTCGAAGCCACCACCGACGACATCGCCGACACCGCGCTGGCCACCTTCGAACACTGCGTGGAGCAGGGCTGGGTGCTCGATGGCGTCATGAGCCAGAGCGAGCAGCAGTTGCGCAACCTGTGGAAGCTGCGCGAGTACATCTCCGAAACCATTTCCCACTGGGTGCCGTACAAGAACGACATCTCGGTGACCATTTCCAAGGTGCCGGCTTTCCTGCGCGAGATCGACGCCATCGTCAGCGAGCGCTATCCGGCATTCGACGTGCTCTGGTACGGCCACATCGGCGACGGCAACCTGCACCTGAACATCCTCAAGCCCGAGCATATGGACAAGGACGCATTCTTTGCCGAATGTGCGCTGGTCAATACCGAGGTCTTCGAAACCGTGCGCAGGTACAACGGCTCCATCTCCGCCGAGCACGGCGTGGGCATGGTAAAGCGCGACTACCTGCAGTACAGCCGCTCGCCGGTCGAAATCCAGTACATGAAAGCCATGAAGGCAGTGTTCGACCCCAATGGGATCATGAACCCTGGCAAGATCTTTTCCATTTGATACGTTCATCTGAGCAGAGGTTCGAGCAATGAGCTACCAGCACCAGTACATCGACGGTACCCGCATCCACTTTCCGCTGGGCAAGGTGGTGTGCATCGGCCGCAACTACGCCGAGCATGCCAAGGAGCTGGACAACCCGATTCCGACCGAGCCGCTGCTGTTCATCAAGCCAAGCAGCTGCGTGGTGCCGTTGCAGGAAACCTTCACCATTCCGACCGATCGCGGCGCGGTGCACTACGAGGCGGAAATCGCGGTGCTGCTGGGCAAGTCACTGAGCACCCGGCCCAGTGCCGAAGAAGTCATCGATGCCATCTCCGGCTTCGCCCCGGCGCTGGACCTGACCCTGCGCGACGTCCAGGCGCGCCTGCGCGAGAAGGGCCTGCCGTGGGAAATCGCCAAGTCGTTCGACGGCGCGGCAGTGATCGCACCGTTCGTATCGGCCGACAGCTTCCCCGACCTCACCGACATCCCGATACGCCTGACCATCGATGGCGACGTGCGCCAGGACGGCAACAGCAACCTGATGCTCAACGCCATCGTGCCGATGATCCAGTACATGGCCGGGTGCTTCTCGCTGCAGGCTGGCGACGTGATCCTCACCGGCACCCCGGCCGGGGTAGGCCCGCTCGAAATCGGCGCCGAAATCGTGCTGGAACTGCCCGGTGTCAGCCGCTTCACCAGCCGCGTCCAGTAGTCGCCCCACGCCTCACCTTTTTTTTACATTCGATCTGGATAATGCCCCCACCCAAGTGGGTGCATTGTTCGGATGTGCCCGTATGAATCCGTCTCCAGCAAGGGTACTTCATGGTCCGCGCCGCGCTGCATTCATCCCGCCCCCTGCATAAACGTTGGTACCTGTGGACCTTGCTGGTGCTGCTGATCGGCTACATCGTCGCGGTGGTCTTGCACTGGGACGACCGCGCCGAGCTGTGGGTGCAGGAGTGGACGCACAACAGCGCCGAGCGCAAGGCCAGTGTCTGGCTGCCTGACTATGAAGCCGTGATCGACGCCAAGGCCCTGCCCGGCATGGAAGGCGACGAAGCCTCGGACATCACCTATCACCCCGGCACCCGTACCTTGTTCGCGGTGATGGGCAAGAACCCCTATCTGGTCGAGCTGAGCCTGCAGGGCGACGTGCTGCGCAAGATACCGCTGACCGGCTGGAGCAATCCGGAGGCCATCACCACACTCGCCGATGGGCGCCTGGCGATCATCGACGAGCGCCAGCACCAACTGACCGTGGTCAAGGTCGAGGCCGACACCCGCGAGCTGAACATCGCCGACTTCGCGCCGTTCGACCTCGGCCCTTCGGCGGACCAGAACAAGGCTTTCGAAGCCCTGGCCTGGGATCCGCGCAACCAGCGCCTGTTGCTCGGCGAAGAAAGACCACCGGCGCTGTTCTCGCTGAAGCTGGGCAGCGATGGCCTGCCCGCCGGCGAGAAGCAACGCCTCGATGCGCCCGACCTGGACATGCGCAACCTTTCGGCGCTGGCAGTGGATCCGCGCACCGGTCACCGCCTGCTGCTCTCGGCCGACTCGCACCTGCTCATGGAATACGACGAAACCGGCAAGCAGTGGAGCTTCATGACCCTGCTGGGCGGCATGAACGGCCTCAAGGACACCATTCCCCGCGCCGAAGGCGTGACCATGGACGACGAAGGCACGATCTACCTGGTCAGCGAGCCGAATCTGTTCTACGTATTGCGCAAGCGTTGAGCCGGATAGCAGCGTCTTCTGGCGCTGCAATTGCTTCGACGTTTCCTACAAATCAATCCGTAGAAACTTAAGCCTGGCTTCATCATTTAATGGTTTGATGCGCACACTTCACTTCAGAGCCCGACGCGATGCGTTTCTTCGTTCGACCCATTCACCTGCTGCTGATCGCGGCACTGCTTGCACTGATCTGCGCCTTCGCCGCACTGCATCACTTTCGCTGGATCGAACGGGCCAGTTTCAACGTCGAGCGCTGGCTCGGAGGCCCGCTGCCAGGCGCAATCAACCTGGACAGCTATCAGGTGGATATCGAGGCGCAGGTGGTCGAAGGCCTGGACGACGACATTTCGGCACTGACCTTCGATCCATCGCGCAAGACCCTGTTCACCGTTACCAACCAGCGTTCCGAGCTGATCGAGCTGTCGCTGCAGGGCACCATCCTGCGACGTATCGCGCTGGTCGGGTTCGGCGACCCGGAGGCAGTCGAGTACATCAGCCCTGGCGTCTACGTGATCACCGACGAGCGCCAGCAGCGCCTGATCAAGGTCAACGTCACCGACGATACGCAGATCATCGACGCCCAGCAGGCCGAGCAGTTGAGCCTCAACTTCGGTGGCCGCAGCAACAAGGGTTTCGAGGGGTTGGCCTACGACTCGACCGGCAAGCGCCTGTTCGTGGCGCGCGAGCGCGATCCCATGCTGATCTACGAAGTGCAGGGCTTTCCGCGCGGGGTCAGCGACAAGCCGCTGGACGTGCAGGTGACCCAGGACCGCCGGCGCGATGCCGGCCTGTTCGTGCGCGACCTTTCCAGCCTGCAATACGACGAGCGCAGCGGCCACCTGCTCGCCCTGTCGGACGAATCGCTGCTGGTGCTGGAACTGGACGTGCAGGGCCGGCCCCTGAGCACCATGTCGCTGCGCAAGGGCCGCCAGGGCTTGAGCAAGAGCGTGCCGCAACCCGAAGGCATCGCCATGGACGACGATGGCAACCTGTACATGGTCAGCGAACCCAACCTGTTCTACGTGTTCCGCAAGCGCTGAACGGCGCTAGCCCTCCGGGTGCAGGAACTTGTCGAGAAACTGCCGGGTCCGTGCCTGCTGCGGGTTGGCGAACAACTCGCGGGCCGGTCCCTGTTCCACGATCACCCCCTGGTCGAAGAACACCACGCGATTGGCCACGTCGCGGGCGAACTGCATCTCGTGGGTGACGATGACCATGGTGCGCTTTTCCTGCGCCAGGCCCCGAATCGTTGCCAGCACTTCGCCGACCAGCTCCGGGTCCAGCGCTGAAGTCGGCTCGTCGAAGAGGATGACCTGCGGCTGCATGGCCAGTGCCCGGGCAATCGCCACGCGCTGCTGCTGACCGCCCGAGAGCCGCCTGGGGTAGGCCTCTTCCTTGCCGGCCAGGCCAACCTTGGCCAACAGCTCGCGGCCCAGTTCGGTCGCTTCGGCCATGGCCATCTTCTTTACCACCAGCGGCCCTTCGATGACGTTCGCCAACGCCGTGCGATGGGGAAACAGGTTGAAGTTCTGGAAGACGAAACCCACCTGCTGGCGCAACTCGCGAATCAGGCCCTGCTGCTGCGCCACGCGGGCTCCGTCGATTTCGATGTCGCCCACACGGATCTTGCCACTGGTAGGTGTTTCCAGCAGGTTCAGGCAGCGCAGGAAGGTCGTCTTGCCCGAGCCGCTGGGGCCGATGATCGCCACCACTTCACCGGCGGCGATCTCCAGGTCGATGCCCTTGAGCACGCTGTGGCCATTGAACTGTTTGGTCAGGCCCTTTACCGCGATCATTGCTTCATGCCTCTTGGTCGTGGCGGTTGACCCGCCGTTCCAGATGATTCTGCAGGTGCGCCAGAACGCTTGCCAACAGCCAGTAGATCAATGCTGCCGCCAGGTACATGGTGAAGATCTCGAACGTACGGGCGGTGATCAACTGCGCCTGGCGGAACAGCTCCGGTACCTGAATGGTCGCTGCCAGTGCCGTGTCCTTGACCAGTGAAATGAAACTGTTGCCCAGTGGCGGCAGGGCGGTGCGCATGGCCTGCGGCAGGATGGCCCGGCGCAAGGTCTGCGCGCGGGTCATGCCGATGCTGGCAGCTGCCTCCCACTGGCCGCGCTCGATGGACGCGATCGCCGCCCGCAGGATTTCACAGGCATAGGCGGCCATGTTCAGCGAAAAGCCGATGAGTGCAGCGGGCAACGGGTCCAGTTCGATACCGATCTGCGGCAGGCCGTAGTAGATGACGAACAGCTGGACCAGCAACGGCGTGCCGCGGAAGAACGACACGTAGACCCTGGCCGGCCAGCTCAGCAGGCGGCTTCGGGACAACCGCATCAACGCCAGGCCGAACCCCAGCAGCAGGCCGAAGAACATTCCGCCCAGGCTGAGGAAGACCGTGTAGTAGGCACCCTTGAGCAGAAAGGGTGCCGAATCGAGCATCAGCTGCAGGCTGCTCTCGATCATTGCGTGACGTCAGCGCTGAACCATTGCTTGGACAGCTTGGCCAGGGTGCCGTCGGCGCGCAGTTTGTCGAGAGCGTCGTCGAGTGCCTTGAGCAGTTCCGGCTCGCCCTTGCGCACGGCGATCCCGGCTTCCTGACGCGAGAACGCATCGCCTGCCAGGGCGAGGGTTTCGTTGGTCTTGTTGATCAGGTCGAATGCGGCCAGGCGGTCCACCAGAATCGCATCGATACGGCCGACGCGCAGGTCCTGGTACTTGGTCGGATCATCGTCGTAGGTTTTCACCACGGCGCTCGGCACGTTGTCCTTGAGCCACTGCTCGTAGTTGGTGCCCAGGCCCATGCCGACTTTCTTGCCGGCCAGGTCGGAGGCCTGCTTGATGCTGTCGGCATTCTTCTTCGCGACCACGGCCTGGATACCGGACACGGTGTAGGGCTTGGAGAAGTCGTACTTCTTCTTGCGCTCATCGGAGATGGTCACCTGATTGACCACGACGTCGAGCCGCTTGGACTCCAGCGCTGCGAGAATACCGGCCCATGGGGTGGGCTGCAGCTTGACCTTGACGCCCAGTTCCTTGGCCAGGGCCTCGGAGAGTTGCACTTCGAAGCCGGTCAGCTTGCCGTTTTCGTCCACGAAGCTGAACGGCGGGTAGGTACCCTCCAGGCCGATGTTGATGACACCGGCGTCCTTGATTTTCTGCAATTGTTCGCCAGCCATTGCCTGGCCCAGCAGCGAACTGCCCAGAACCAGGCCGGCGATCAGCAGGTGTTTGCGCAATGCGGGAAACTTCATGGCGGATCCTTGAAATGAGGGAGGGTTTCGCAGCGTTGGCGGCCACCTGTGCGGTTACCGGTCGTCGAGGCGAAGGCGCAATGGGAAAACAGGACTATAGGCACCGCCACGCTGGCCCACAAGCCCCCTCGGCGCCCACGGAACGTATGACCGCGGCTTATGTTCAGATGCTCCACGACACGTCCAAAGCGTTCTTTTTACCGCCTGGATTTTTCCCGTATGGTGGGCGCCAATCGGCGGCCATCGCTGTTTCCACACAAGGCAGGGTATAACCGTGAACGACATTCCTCAGGCACGCAGAGGCCATTGGCAGTTGCAGTCCATCGTCGGCCAGTTGCATGAGGCGCGCTCCGATTGGCGCCGGCAGAACGGACGCAGTTGCGGCATGCAGGGCGGCCGCGAGCTGCCGTCGCGCGAGGCCATGGCCAAAGTGCTCGAGCAGTTGTGCGGCGCGTTGTTCCCGATGCGCCTGGGGCCGGTGGACCTGCGCGAAGAAAGCGAAGACTTCTATGTAGGCCATACCCTGGACGCCGCGCTCAACGAACTCTTGACCCAGGCCCGCCTGGAACTGCGCTACGCCGCGCGCAATGGCGACTGCGACTTGCCTGCCGTCGACGCCAGGGCCCTGGAACTGATCCAGGATTTCGCTGCGGCGCTGCCCGGCCTGCGGCGCTTGCTCGACACCGACGTGCTGGCCGCCTATCACGGCGATCCCGCGGCGCGCAGTGTCGATGAGGTATTGCTGTGCTATCCCGGCGTGCTCGCGGTGATCCATCATCGCCTCGCTCACCATCTGTATCTCGCCGGCCTGCCGTTGCTGGCGCGCATCAGCTCGGAACTGGCGCATTCGGCGACCGGCATCGATATCCACCCCGGCGCGCGGATCGGCCCAAGCTTCTTCATCGACCACGGCACGGGCGTGGTGATCGGCGAAACCGCCGTCATCGGCGAGCGGGTGCGTATCTACCAGCAGGTCACCCTGGGCGCCAAGCGCTTCCCCGCGGACGAGTCCGGGCAGCTGCAGAAGGGGCATCCGCGCCACCCGATCGTCGAGGACGATGTGGTCATCTACGCCGGCGCGACCATCCTGGGTCGCATCACCATCGGCCACGGCTCGACCATCGGCGGCAACGTCTGGCTCACGCGCACCGTGCCGGCCGGCAGCAACCTTACCCAGGCCAACCTGGTGCACGACGACGGCAGTCAGAAATAGGGCTTGGCAAGACGCCGCGAACGGCCTGCCAGGCAGGACCGTTCGGCTCATCAATTGGCCATCTACCTATCAGTCGTGTTTTAATTGAACGCTCGTTCAATAAAACCATGGATCGCGATTCGCGTTCAACAGGAGGCCATCCCTTGCTGAAAACGCCCAGTTTCTTCCATTTACGAACGTGTGGAGTGCACCGCGCATGAGTGCATCTTCATCAGCGCCAAGCGGCAACGTGCGCATGAACCCTCCGGTGTTCTACTTCGCCGCCAGTTTCATCCTGATTTTCGGCATCGTCGTCATCTCCTTTCCGCAGGCAGCTGGCCAGTGGCTGATGGCGGCGCAAAGCTGGGCCGCCAACACGGTCGGTTGGTACTACATGCTGGCCATGACCCTGTACCTGGTGTTCGTCGTGGTCACGGCGCTGTCGGGTTACGGCAAGATCAAGCTGGGGGCCGATCATGACGAGCCCGAGTTCAGCTACCTGTCCTGGGCCGGCATGTTGTTTGCCGCCGGCATCAGCATCACGCTGTTCTTCTTCTGCGTTTCCGAGCCGCTGACCCATATGCTGCAACCGCCGCAGGGCGAGGCGGGCACCCAGGAAGCCGCGCGCCAGGCCATGCAGTTGTTGTTCCTGCACTGGGGCCTGCACGGGTGGGGCGTGTTCGCCTTCGTCGGCATGGCCCTGGCCTATTTCGCCTATCGCCACAACCTGCCGCTGGCGCTGCGTTCGGCGCTCTATCCATTGATCGGCAAACGCATCAACGGGCCGATCGGCTACGCCGTGGACGGCTTCGGCATCATCGCCACCATCTTCGGCCTGGGGGCCGATATGGGGTTCGGCGTGCTGCACCTCAATTCCGGCCTGGACTACCTGTTCGGGGTGGCCCACACCCAGTGGGTGCAGGTGATCCTGATCACCCTGATGATGGGTGCAGCGATTCTGGTGGCGGTCTCCGGCGTCGACAAGGGCGTGCGGGTGATGTCCGACATCAACATGCTGCTGGCCTGTGCGCTGTTGCTCTTCGTGCTGTTCGCCGGGCCAACCCAGCACTTGCTCAGCACGCTGGTGCAGAACGTTGGCGATTATCTGGGTGCTCTGCCCAGCAAGAGCTTCGACGTCTACGCCTACGACAAACCCAGCGACTGGCTGGGTAACTGGACGGTGTTCTACTGGGCCTGGTGGATTGCCTGGTCGCCTTTCGTGGGGCTGTTCATTGCGCGCATCTCGCGCGGACGCACCATTCGCGAGTTCGTCTTCGGCGTGCTGCTGATTCCACTGGGCTTCACCCTGGCCTGGATGTCGATCTTCGGCAACAGCGCCATCGACCAGGTGATCAACCACGGCATGGCTGCCATCGGCCAGTCGGCCATCGACGACCCGTCGATGACCCTCTACCTGCTGCTCGAAACCTACCCATGGGCGAGGACGGTGATTGCCGTTACGGTGTTCATCAGTTTCGTGTTCTTCGTCACCTCGGCCGACTCGGGCACCGTCGTGCTCTCCACCTTGTCGGCACGTGGCGGCAACCCCGACGAAGACGGGCCGAAATGGCTGCGGGTATTCTGGGGTGCGATGACCGCGCTGGTCACCAGTGGCCTGCTGTTCGCCGGCAGCATCGACTCGCTGAAATCGGCGGTGGTGCTGACCTCGCTGCCGTTCTCGATCATTCTGCTGGCGATGATGTGGGGACTGCACAAGGCGTTCCACATGGAAAGCCAGCGCAAGATCGCCCAGCTGTATTCGCTGGCCCCGGTTGCCAGCTCGCGCCCAGGGCGTGGCGGCTGGCGGCAGCGATTGAGTCAGGCCGTGAGCTTCCCCTCGCGTGACGAGGTGTACCGGTTCATGGACACCCATGTACGGCCAGCCGTGGCCGAAGTGACCGCATCGTTCGCCGAGAAAGGCCTGGATGCCGTTGCGCAAGAGGACACGCCTCACGACAACGTGATCTTCGAGATCGGTCATGGTGAAGAGCGGCCGTTCATCTATCAGGTGCAGATGCGCGGTTACTTCACGCCATCCTTCGCCCGTGGCGGCATGGGCAATCAGGAACTGAAGAACCGGCGCTACTACCGTGCCGAGGTGCATCTGGCCGAAGGTAGCCAGGACTACGACCTGGTCGGCTACAGCAAGGAGCAGATCATCAACGACATCCTCGACCAGTACGAACGGCACATGCAGTTCCTGCATCTGGTGCGCTGACAGGGGCAAGGGGCCCACGGCCCCTCGCTCGCGCCCGTGCAAATAACCTGCACACAAAAAAACCCTCGCACCTGGGTGCGAGGGTTTTTTCATGGCTGCGCTATCAGTTGTCGTCGACGGCGTTCCTGGCCAGGATGGCGTTGGCCAGGTCCATGTCGGAAGCCTGCAGGCCAGGGTTCTCGGCGCGTACCTTGTGGATCGCGGCTTCCAGGTACGGGCCACGGATACCGCCTTCGCTGGCCACGAAGCTGCCGGCATCGTCCTGGGCGGCGATGATCAACTTGTGATCCTTGAAGGTCAGGTAGGAGGAGCCGGTCGTGGCGCCGGAAGAGAGCACGTTGCGCCAGAAGGGGTCGGCCATGGCCGAGCTTACGGGCAGGGACAGCAACGCGAGGGTAGCAACGGCGGTTTTGAGGCGCATGATCGAGACTCCACAGTGTGATCCGGTACGAATGTAATCCGGGGCAGTTGTCGTTCGCACGTTGGATACGGCCAACCACGTCCAAGTTCCCCAAGGCCAACGGCTTGGCTATCGCCGTGGCGTTACATCGACTCGCTGCGCGGGGTGACGCGCAGCACCTCCTCGAGCGTGGTCAGGCCGGCGGCGATCTGCCGTGCGCCACTCAGGCGCAGGCTGCGCATGCCCTCCCGGCAGGCCTGGCGCCGCAGCTCGGCGAGGTCGGTGTGGGCGTCGATGCAGGCCTTCACGCCGTCGCTTATCAGCAGCACTTCATAGACCCCGGCACGTCCGCAGTAACCGGTGTCGCGGCAGCGCGGACAGCCGACGGCCCGCCGCGCACCCTCGGGCACGGCCATGCGCCAAGGCTCGATGAGCGCCTGCCAGCTCTTCGGGTCGATGCGCACCGGCGCCTTGCAGTCTTCGCACAGCGTACGTACCAAGCGCTGCGCCATGACGCCCAGCACCGTCGCTTTGATCAGGTAGTGCGCGACACCCAGTTCCAGCAGGCGAGTGATCGCGCCCACGGCATCGTTGGTGTGCAGCGTCGATACCACCAGATGGCCGGTGAGGGCCGCCTGGATCGCCATCTCGGCCGTCTCCAGGTCGCGGATCTCACCGATCATGATGATGTCCGGATCCTGCCGCATCAGTGCACGCAGGCCACTGGCAAAGTCCAGGTCGATGTTGTGCTGCACCTGCAGCTGGTTGAAGGCCGGTTCGACCATCTCGATCGGATCTTCGATGGTGCACAGGTTGATCTGCGGGGTCGCCAGCTGCTTGAGGGTGGTGTACAGCGTGGTGGTCTTGCCCGAACCCGTGGGTCCGGTCACCAGCACGATGCCGTGCGCCTGGGAGGTCATCTGCTGCCAGCGCCGCAGGTCTTCGGCCACCAGGCCCAGCTGGGCAAAATCCTTGAGCAATACCTGAGGGTCGAAGATGCGCATCACCAGCTTTTCGCCGAAGGCCGTGGGCAGGGTGGACAGGCGCAGCTCGATTTCCTGGCCCTGCGGCAGGCGCGTCTTGATCCGACCATCCTGAGGCTTGCGCTTCTCGGCGACGTTCATGCGCCCCAGGCTTTTCAGGCGGCTGACGATAGCCAGGGTGACCTGCTCGGGGAACCGGTACACGCAATGCAGCAAGCCATCGATGCGAAAGCGCAGCGCACCGAAGTCGCGCCGCGGCTCGATATGAATGTCACTGGCGCGCTGCTCGAACGCGTATTGGAACAGCCAGTCGACGATATTGATGACGTGCTGGTCGCTGGCAGCGGGCACCGTGGCCATGTCGCCCAGTTGCAGCAGCTGCTCCAGATTGCCCGCGGCGCCGGGCTGGCCTTGGACCCTGGCGCCGCTGACCGAGCGCGCCAGCTGAAAGAATTGTTCGGTGAAACGCTGGATGTCCGCGGGGTTGGCGACCACGCGCTTGATCGAGCGTTTGAGTGCGTGGGCCAGGTCGGCTTCCCACTGGCGCTGCCAGGGCTGCGCGCTGGCGATGGTGACGCTGTGTTCGTCCACGGCCACGGCGAGAATGTTGTGGCGCATGGCGAAGGCCTGGGGCATCAAGGCGACCACGGTGGCAACGTCGATGCACAGCGGGTCGATGCGCAGGTAGGGTTGCCCGGCGTGGTCCGCCAGCCACCGGCTCAGGACCTCGAGCGTCAGCAGGTGCCCAGGTTGGCGCGGGTCGGGCAATCGGCAGTCGGCGAGCCGTTGCAGGGGGTGGGCTGGGTGCGCGCATTCCTGTTTCAAGTCGTCGCACAGTGCCTGGGCGACGTCCGCTGCGATGAGGCCTTCGACGAGCAGGGCGTCGATCAGATCATCGAGGTTCAGGCTGCCGTCGTGGCAATGTCGGCGGGGAGTGGCGACGAGCGTCATGCGGAGGCCTCCTTGGCGGTGCGCGATCTGTCGTGCTACCCAGCCTAGCGCCCGTGCCGGAAGTCGCCGTCATGGCAACCGTTGCCGCATTTGTCGACCGCTCAAGCGTACGACTGTACCTGGGCCGGGTGCTGGGCATCGACCAGTTGCACATCGAACACGCTGATCAGGTTGCGCATCTTTTCCGCGATCACCTGTGCGCGGTGCCAGGTCAACTCGCCCACCTGCACCTGGATCTGCAGGCTGTCCGCTACCTGGGATGCAGCGAGCTGCCGGGGGATCAGGTACTGCATGGCAAACAGATTGAGCACCCGGCACAGCACGTCGGCCTCGATCTCGGCACTCAGGCTGAACTGCACGGTGGTGGTCAGGTTGCCTGCGGCCCAGACATCGGGGCGCGGCGAGGTCAGCAGTTCAAAGGCGGACATGGGCGATCTCCGTGGTCGATGGGAGAAAGTCTCCCACGCTGGAACGGGTATTTCTTGCCTGACTTGGCGAGTTATTGAGCTATCTTGAATTGTGCAATTCCATAAACCGCAAGGCAGAGGCATTTCTATGCAAAGTTCTTTGGATGCTTATGACCGGCGCATCCTGGCATTGCTGCAAGAGGACGCCACGCTCTCCAGCGCGCAGATCGCCGAGCAGGTGGGCTTGTCGCAGTCACCCTGCTGGCGGCGCATCCAGCGGCTCAAGGAAGAGGGGGTGATCAGGGCGCAGGTGACGCTGCTGGACCGCAAGAAGATCGGCCTCAACACGCAGATATTCGCCGAAGTGAAACTCAACGCCCACGGTCGCTCGAACTTCACCGAGTTCACCGAAGCGATACGCGGCTTTCCGGAAGTGCTGGAGTGCTATGTGTTGATGGGCAATGTCGATTTCCTGCTGCGCATCGTCACGCCGGACATCGAAGCGTACGAGCGTTTCTTCTTCGAGAAACTGTCGATGGTGCCGGGCATTCAAGAGGTGAATTCGACGGTGGCGCTGTCCGAAATCAAGTCCACCACCAGTTTGCCGGTGAATCGGTGAGGCGCGATGTCAGCCGCTCCTACAGGTTCACAACACCCGGTAGGAGCGGCTGGCAGCCGCGAAGAGGTCGGAAAAACCCCGCAAAGCTTACTTGCGCAGCAGCAGTTTCCAGGCGCGGTTCTGGCTCACGGCAATGGCCTGCTGCATCCGCGCGTCCAGCACTTCATCGCTGATATCCAGGCTGGCCAATGCATGCAGCTTGTTCAGTTCGCCGAACAGGCGGTCGACTTCCGGCACGTCCAGCACACCGCGGGCCAGGTGCAGCCAGCTCTGGATGCGTTCGATGCGTGGCAACTGCTCGGCCAGGTCCTCGGGCTGCTGCTGGTAGCGCGGCAGTTGCAGCGCTGCGCCTTCTTCGGCCAGCAGGTGGCCCAGCCAGCTTTGCAGCTGGGCGGCGCCCTGGCGGTTGCCGCGGTTGTTGCGCTCGACCGTCCACAGGCGGCCCAGCAGCCAGCGCGAAGTGTTCAGCGAGAACTGGCCCCAGCGCACGTCCAGCAGCTCTTCGGCGAACTGCTCGGGCGCGGCCTTGCGCACGTCCTCGTCCTCCTGCCCGGCCTGCACCAGCGGGCGCCAGTCTTCGAGCAGCGCATCGAGGGAGGTGCGCAGCTCGTTGCTGCTGGTGCGTGGAGCGGCCTGGCCGAGACTGCCAACCAGTCCGCGCAGTTCGACGAGTTGTTGTACCCAGTCCTGCAGCAGGCGCCAGTGGCCGTTGAAACGGTACTGCTCGGCCAGGCGCTGGCTGTTCGCCAACAGGTGCCAGGCCAAGGCGGTGAAGGCGTCGTCGAGCGAGGTTTCAGCGTTCAGTTCCGGCGCCGGCAGGCTCAGGGCGTAGCTGTCCGGATCGCTGAGGCGATAGCCGCGCTCGGCCTTGCTGATGTCACAGGGCATCAGCGCCAGTTTCTCGGCCAGTTCGGCGGCCAGCTCGAGCAATGCCGATGGCTCACCTTCACGCAGCTCCAGCTCCAGTTCGCAGATCTCTTCGGACTGCTTGCCGACGATGACCTTGCCCAGGTCCAGGGCGGCTTCGATCACCACCCGGGCCTTGCCGCGGCCCCAGGCGATCTCTGCCCGCTCGCGCACGAAATCGGTGGTGAACACCGGCTTGATGGTCTTCTTGTCGAGTTCGGCCAGTTGCTCGGGCCAGCATTCGCCGTCGAGTTTCTTCAGGTCGAGCTTGGCCTTGGGCAGGGTCCAGTCGTACTCGTTGCGCTGCGACAGCCCGGCCACGCTGCTGCCACGGGTCTTGAGGGTCTGGATGACTTCTTCGCCATCGCGACGCAGGCGCAGGGCAACCTTGGCCGCCGCCAGTTCGCGCGCAGGCGTGTCGAAGTACTGGTTGAACAGCTCTCGGCGCTCCCAGCCACTTTTGTTGCGCTTCTTCAGCAAAGGGTGCTCACGCAAGGCAGCGAGCGTTTCGCGGCTGACGCGCAGTTTGATTTCGGTTTCTTTGTGCATGAGGGGGCAATCCAAGCGCTGGCGGACAACAACGCGCTGATGACTAGATAAGGCCGTGCAGTGTACAGCAGTCGCGCCACGGCGGTTTATTCTTGGCGCCCGATGGCTCTATGATGGGGCTCGCCCCGGGAGGTTCGCCATGCCATTGCCGTCCATGCAGGAACAGTTCGCCGCCCTCATTGCGGCGCCTTCTGTGAGTTGCACCCAGCCCAGCCTGGACCAGTCCAACCGCCAGGTGATCGATCTGCTGGCCGGCTGGCTGTCCGACCTGGGTTTTGCCTGCGATATCCAGCAGGTCGAGCCCGGCAAGTTCAACCTGATCGCCACGTTCGGCAGCGGCCCCGGCGGCCTGGTGCTGGCCGGGCACAGCGACACGGTGCCCTACGACGAGGCGCTGTGGAGCACCGATCCGCTCAAGCTCACCGAAGTCGACGGACGCTGGGTCGGGCTGGGCAGTTGCGACATGAAGGGCTTCTTCGCGCTGGCGATCGAGGCGGTGCGCGGCCTGATCGACCAGCCGTTCAAACAGCCGCTGATCATCCTCGCCACCTGTGACGAGGAAAGTTCGATGTCCGGCGCCAAGGCGCTGGCCGCGGCCGGTCGCCCGTTGGGCCGTGCCGCGGTCATCGGCGAGCCGACCGGGCTCAGGCCGATACGCCTGCACAAGGGGGTGATGATGGAACGCATCGACATCCTCGGTCGCAGTGGCCATTCCTCGGACCCAAGCCTGGGCCACAGCGCCCTGGAAGCGATGCACGGGGCGATCGGCGAGTTGCTGAGCCTGCGCCAACAATGGCAGCGCGAGTACAACAATGCCCAGTTCAGTGTGCCCCAGCCGACCTTGAACCTGGGTTGTATCCACGGCGGCGACAACCCCAACCGTATCTGCGGGCAATGCTCGCTGGAGTTCGATCTGCGGCCGTTGCCGGGCATGGACCCGCAGGTCCTGCGTGCCGCGATTCTCGGCAAGCTGGCACCGTTGGCCGAGCTGCACCAGGTGAAGATCGACTATGCCCCGTTGTTCGCCGAGGTACCGCCCTTCGAGCAGCGTGCCGACGCCGAGCTGGTCCGGGTCGCCGAGCGCCTGACCGGGCACACTGCAGCCGCCGTGGGCTTCGGCACCGAGGCGCCCTACCTGCAGAGCATGGGGTGTGAAACCCTGGTGCTGGGTCCGGGCAACATCGCCTGTGCCCACCAGCCCGGCGAATACCTCGAAATGTCACGTTTGCAGCCTACCGTGCGTCTATTGCGTGAACTGATCGGGCATTACTGCCTCGAATCGGTGATCACCTGAATCTGGCCGCGCCCGAGGCCGCCATCCATGCAAGGAGTGCACGCGTGTTGCCTAGCCTGTCACGACGATAACCCTCATACCGCTGTGCGCCGAGTGATGCTTTTCGTCCCACTTTTCTACAGGCTTTTGCTGTCATGCCCGACTACGTGAATTGGCTTCGCCACGCTTCTCCCTACATCAATGCCCACCGTGACTGCACCTTCGTGGTGATGCTTCCCGGCGAAGGCGTTGCCCACCCCAACTTCGGCAATATCGTCCACGACCTCGTGCTGCTGCACAGCATGGGCGTGCGTCTGGTGCTGGTCCACGGGTCGCGCCCGCAGATCGAGAGCCGCCTGGCCGCGCGCGGTCTGAGCCCGCATTACCATCGCAACCTGCGGGTCACCGATGCGGCCACGCTCGAATGCGTGATCGATGCGGTGGGTCACCTGCGGATCGCCATCGAGGCACGCCTGTCCATGGACATGGCGTCCTCACCGATGCAGGGCTCGCGGTTGCGCGTGGCGGGCGGCAACCTGGTCACGGCGCGGCCGATCGGCGTGGTCGAGGGTGTCGATTACCACCATACCGGCGAAGTGCGGCGGGTCGATCGCAAGGGCATCAATCGCCTGCTCGACGAACGCTCGATCGTGCTGCTGTCACCACTGGGCTATTCGCCCACCGGCGAGATCTTCAACATTGCCTGCGAAGACGTGGCCACGCGGGCAGCCATCGACCTGGAAGCCGACAAGTTGCTGCTGTTCGGCGCCGAGCCGGGCTTGCTCGACGAAACCGGTCATCTGGTGCGCGAGCTGCGTCCGCAGCAGGTACCGGCGCACTTGCTGCGTCTGGGCAACGACTACCAGGGCGAGTTGCTCGATGCCGCCGCTCAGGCGTGCAAGGGTGGCGTCAGCCGCGCGCATATCGTCAGCTACGCCGAAGACGGTGCACTGCTGACCGAGCTGTTCACTCGCAATGGCGGCGGCACCCTGGTGGCGCAAGAGCAGTTCGAACAGGTGCGCGAAGCCAACATCGAAGACGTCGGTGGGTTGCTGGACTTGATCAGTCCGCTGGAAGAGCAGGGCATTCTGGTGCGCCGCTCCCGGGAAGTATTGGAGCGTGAGATCACCCAGTTCAGCGTGGTCGAGCGTGAAGGCATGATCATCGCCTGCGCGGCGTTGTACCCGATCGCCGATTCGCAGACCGGCGAGCTGGCCTGCCTGGCGGTGAATCCGGAATACCGCCACGGCGGGCGTGGCGACGAGCTGCTCGAGCGCATCGAGGAACGGGCGCGCGCGCTCGGGCTCAACACCCTGTTCGTGCTGACCACCCGTACGGCGCACTGGTTTCGCGAGCGTGGCTTCGTGCCCAGCGGTGTCGAACGCCTGCCCTCGGCGCGCGCCTCGCTGTACAACTACCAGCGCAATTCGAAGATCTTCGAAAAAGCGCTGTAGCGGGGCATCCGCTGGATCGGCAGTGCCCCTTTCGCGGCCGATGACCGCTCCTACGTCAGGTTGAGGCCATCCGTAGGAGCGGTCCGTGGCCGCGAAGGGCGCGCCGCGGTTTGTCTGATGCTACGCGACGCCCTTTTCGCGGCCGATGACCGCTCCTACGTGAGGTCGAGGCCATCCGTAGGAGCGGTCTGTGGCCGCGAAGGGCGCGCTGCGGTTTGTCTGATGCTACGCGGTGCCCCTTTCGCGGCCGATGACCGCTCCTACGTGAGGTTGAGGCCATCCGTAGGAGCGGTGCGTGGCCGCGAAGCAGGCGCCGCGGTCTTTCGAGGATCGACCGCTTGGTCAGTTGCTGATGGCGAGGATGCTTGCCTGATAGGAGCCGACGAACAGATCGAAATCGCCAACTTCTTCGGCTTCCAGCGTCGCCTGGGCTACCAGCGAATCGCGGGCTTGCTGTTCGAAGCGCGCCTGGTCCTGGGGGCTCAATGGCTGCTCGCGGAAGTAGTCGGCGTGAGCCTGGCTCTGGCTGAAGGAGAACTCGGCAAAACTCTGCTTCTGCTCGGCCATCTTCGCCAGTACCTGCGCCGACGGCGTCAGCGACGCATCGCCAACCTTGGCACGCTGCGCCGCCATCGCCTGCACATGCTCATCGGTACCAGTGCTGCGATCGAGCAGGGCGGCGACGGCGTCGATACGCTCCAGCAGATCATTGGCCCAGTCCTTGAGCTCGACCGCTTCCCCATTGCGCTGCAGCTGCAGGCCAGGGCGGCGACCCTCCTTGACCACATTGAGGAAATTGTCGGTGCACGCCGAGCACTCGGCACTGTCGATCTGCGGGCTGCTTTCCAGCGCGCAGAACAGCAGGAACGCATCGAGAAAACGCGACTCGGGCAGGTCAACGCCGGTGGGCAGGAACGGGTTGATGTCCAGGCAACGCACTTCGATGTACTGCACGCCGCGCGCCATCAAGGCCTGGATCGGCCGTTCGCCGCTGTAGGTCACTCGTTTCGGACGAATGTTGGAGTAGTACTCGTTTTCGATCTGCAGAATGTTGGTGTTCAACTGCACCCATTCGCCATCCTTGTGCGTACCGACCTGGACGTAAGGTGCGTAGGGCGTGGCAACCGCCTTGCGCAGGCTGTCGGTGTAGCTGGCCAGATCGTTGTAGCACGGCGTCAAGCCCGCCTGGGCATTGCTCTGGTAGCCCAGGTCGCTCATGCGCAGGCTGGTGGCATAGGGCAGGTACAGGGTCTGCGCATCCAGTTGCTCGAGTTGATGGGCACGTCCGCGCAGGAAGCCTGCATCCAGCGCCGGCGAGGCGCCGAACAGGTACATCAGCAACCAGCTGTAGCGGCGGAAATTGCGGATCAGTGCGATGTAGGCCGCCGACTGATAATCGCGAGCGGTGCCGACATAACCCTCGGCCTGCTTGAGCACCGGCCACAGCTGCTCGGGCAGGGAAAAATTATAGTGAATGCCGGCGATGCACTGCATGGTGCGGCCATAGCGCAGGGACAGCCCCTGGCGATAGACATACTTGAGGCGCCCGATGTTCGAGGTGCCGTAGTAGGCCAGCGGGATGTCTTCCTCGGCTGGCAGCGGGCAGGGCATGGAGGGGCTCCACAGGTACTCGCTGCCCAGCTTGCTGTACACGAAGCGGTGGATCTGCTCGAGGCTGTGCAGGGTCTGTGCAGGATCCTGGAGCGCGGGCGTGATGAATTCCAGCAGCGATTCGGAATAGTCCGTAGTGACCTGTTCATTGGTCAGCGCCGCGCCCAACGCCTCGGGGTGTGGCGTCTGTGCCAGGCGACCCTCGTGGTTGACGCGCAGGCACTCGCGCTCTATGCCATGCAGGCACTGCGCGAGCAGGGAAAGGGTGGCAGGCTCGCCGAGCAAAGTCAGGCGGCGGTTGAGAAATTCGCTCAAGTTGGATTCCTTCACGCGTCAGTCGCCCCGATATGGGGGTGGAGCGGACGGTCTGCAAGGGTGAAGACAAAAAGGAACCGGCGTTGTCGCCTGGTTTCGATCGGGCAGGGTACAGGCCGTGCGGCGTTCGGCACCGCCTGCGCCGTGCCGAAATTACCGCATAACGGCCCCTTCGGGCTAGAGAACCACGAAGGTACCTTGTGCTTTTGCCATCAGTTTTTCGCCCTGGAGCACTTCGGCCTCGACCACCATCGTGCGCCGACCGGCGTGCAATACCTGGGCCTTGCAGATCACCTCACCTTCTGACACCGCGCGAAGGTAATTGATCTTGCATTCGAGCGTGACACTTCGATTATCGAAACCGTGCGCGGTGGAACATGCCAGGCCCATGGCAATGTCGACCAGGCTGAAGATGGCGCCACCGTGCATCACCTGCCCACGATTGCGCAGGTGCGCGGCCAGTGGCAGTGCCACCTCGGCCACGCCGGCGTCCAGGCGCCGCACCTCGCAGCCAAGGTTGCGAAAGTAGGCGCTCTGGGTCAACTCGTCGTCGACCTGCATCAGCGCTTCTTCAGCTGTTTGGCATTGGCGAACAACGACGCCATGGCACCACTGGCCGGTGCGGCGGCAGGTTCCTTGACGCGCGCCGGAGCGGCCTGCTGGCGCCCGGCGGCACCAGGGCGGCTGCCACGTGCGCCGTCGATCTTCTCGCCGGGCGTGTCGCCCATACGCATCGACAACCCTACGCGTTTGCGCGGAATGTCCACTTCCATCACCTTGACCTTGACCACGTCGCCAGCCTTCACCGCTTCACGCGGGTCCTTGATGAATTTTTCCGACAGTGCCGAGATGTGCACCAGGCCGTCCTGGTGGACGCCGATATCGACGAACGCGCCGAAGTTGGTCACGTTGGTGACCACGCCTTCGAGCACCATGCCCAGTTGCAGGTCCTTGAGGTCTTCGACACCGTCCTGGAATTCGGCGGTCTTGAACCCGGGACGAGGGTCGCGGCCCGGTTTGTCCAACTCCTGCAGGATGTCGGTGACGGTGGGCAGGCCAAAGGTTTCGTCAGTGAATTTTTTCGGATCGAGGCGCTTGAGGAAGCCGCTGTCACCGATCAGCGAGCGAATGTCGCGATCGGTGCCCGCGGCAATGCGCTGCACCAGCAGGTATGCTTCGGGGTGCACGGCCGAGGCGTCCAGCGGGTTGTCGCCGTTCATGACGCGCAGAAAGCCCGCCGCCTGTTCGAAGGTTTTTTCGCCCAGGCGCGAGACTTTCTTCAGCGCCGCACGGGTTCTGAATGCACCATGCTCGTCGCGGTGGGCGACGATGTTCTGCGCCAGTGTGGCGTTGAGCCCGGAGATGCGCGCCAGCAGCGCCACGGAAGCGGTGTTGACGTCCACGCCCACGGCGTTCACGCAGTCCTCGACCACGGCATCCAGGCCCCGCGCCAGCTTGAGCTGCGAGACATCGTGCTGGTACTGGCCCACGCCGATGGATTTCGGATCGATCTTGACCAGTTCGGCCAGCGGATCCTGCAGGCGGCGGGCGATGGAGACCGCACCGCGGATAGACACGTCGAGATCGGGAAACTCGCGAGCAGCCAGCTCCGAGGCCGAATACACCGACGCACCGGCTTCGGACACCATGACCTTGGTCATTTTCAGGCCTGGGTATTTCTTGATCAGCTCGGCCGCCAGCTTGTCGGTCTCGCGACTGGCAGTGCCATTGCCGATGGCAATCAGGTCCACGGCATGCTTGGCACACAGCGCGGCCAGCGTGGCGAGGGTCTGGTCCCACTTGTTGTGCGGAACGTGCGGATACACCGTGGCGTGATCGAGCAGCTTGCCGGTGGCATCCACCACCGCCACCTTGCAGCCGGTGCGCAGGCCCGGGTCCAGGCCCAGGGTGGCGCGTGGGCCGGCCGGGGCGGCCAGCAGCAGGTCATGCAGGTTGTGTGCGAAGACGTTGATGGCCTCGCTTTCGGCGTTCTCGCGCAGCTCGCTCAGCAGGTCGGTTTCCAGGTGCGTGTAGAGCTTGACCTTCCAGGTCCAGCGCACCACTTCGCCGAGCCACTTGTCGGCGGCCCGCTGCTGGTTTTTCACGCCGAAACGCTCGGCGATCATCATCTCGCACGGGTGCAGGGTACCCGGCAGTTCCTCGCCGACCTTCAGCGAAGAACCGAGGATGCCCTCGTTGCGTCCGCGGAAGATCGCCAGGGCGCGGTGCGAAGGCATGCTCTTGAGCGGTTCGTCATGCTCGAAGTAGTCGCGGAACTTGGCGCCTTCCTCTTCCTTGCCGGCCAGCACCCGGGCGCTGAGCACGGCTTCCTGCTTGAGGAAACCGCGCAGCTTGGCCAGCAGCGTGGCGTCTTCGGCGAAACGTTCCATCAGGATGTACTTGGCGCCTTCAAGCGCGGCCTTGGTATCGAGGACGCCCTTGTCGCTGTCGACGAACCGTGCCGCCTCCGCTTCCGGGGTCAGCGCAGGGTCGCCGAACAGGCGGTCGGCCAGCTCGCCGAGGCCGGCTTCCAGGGCGATCTGGCCCTTGGTGCGGCGTTTCTGCTTGTACGGCAGGTAAAGGTCTTCCAGGCGGGTCTTGGTGTCGGCCTGGTTGATCTCGCGGGCCAGCTCGGGGGTCAGCTTGCCCTGCTCCTCGATGCTGGCGAGGATGCTTGCCCGGCGCTCGTCGAGTTCGCGCAGATAGCGCAGGCGCTCTTCGAGGTGACGCAGCTGGGTGTCGTCCAGGCTGCCGGTCACTTCCTTGCGGTAACGAGCGATGAAAGGCACGGTCGAACCTTCATCCAGCAGTGCGACGGCCGCTTCGACCTGTTGAGGGCGGACGCCGAGTTCCTCGGCGATGCGGCTGTTTATGCTGATCATGATAACCACCTGAAAAATGTTGGGTACAAGGTGCAATCCCCGCCGAGCCCGGCTGACGAGCCGTGCAGTATACCCAGCGACATCGTCGCGGCGCGAACCCGACGCCCGGGCGATCGAGGATTGTGACTGGCGGGCCAGGAAAAATCTGCTAACAATGCACACGGCACGAGCGTTGGCAGCTACGCCATAATGCGCGCCGAGATCAGAGGAGCAACCCATGAGCAGTACCGCACAAGCAGCCGAAGGTGAAAAGATCCTCATCGTTGACGACGATCCGGGACTGAGCAGCCTGCTGGAGCGATTCTTCACCAGCAAAGGCTACCGTGCGCGCGCCGTGCCCAATGTCGAGCAAATGGATCGCCTGCTCGCCCGTGAAGTGTTCCATCTGGTTGTCCTGGACTTGATGCTGCCCGGTGAAGACGGCCTGTCTGCCTGCCGCCGCCTGCGTGCCAGCAACAACCAGGTCCCGATCATCATGTTGACCGCCAAGGGTGACGAACTCAGCCGGATCAAGGGTCTGGAACTGGGCGCGGACGACTACCTGGCCAAGCCCTTCAACCCGGATGAACTGATGGCGCGTGTCAAGGCCGTGCTGCGTCGCCAGTCGGCGCCGGTTCCCGGCGCTCCGGGCAGCGAGGACGAATCGGTTTCCTTCGGCGACTACGAGCTTTCCCTGGCCACCCGCGAACTCAAGCGCGGCGACGAAGTGCACATGCTGACCACCGGTGAGTTCGCCGTGCTCAAGGCCCTGGTGATGAACGCGCGCCAGCCACTGACCCGCGACAAGCTGATGAACCTGGCTCGCGGACGTGAATGGGATGCCCTGGAGCGTTCCATCGACGTGCAGATCTCGCGGCTGCGCCGCATGATCGAGCCCGATCCCTCCAAGCCTCGCTACATTCAAACGGTCTGGGGTGTGGGTTACGTGTTCGTACCCGATGGCAACGCTGCCCGATAGACTGCCGGGGTTTTTGTAGGAGCGATATCCTGAATCACTCGTTGATTCGGGATGTTCGTCATCCACAATGTCTGCGAGCCTGCTCGCTCCTGCAACGTATGTGATCGCCACGCAATGAAAACCCCTGTCTGGTTTCCCCAAAGTTTTTTCGCCCGAACCCTCTGGCTGGTGTTGGTCGTCGTCCTGTTCTCGAAGGCCTTGACCCTGGTCTACCTGTTGATGAACGAGGACGTGCTGGTCGACCGCCAGTACAGTCACGGCGTGGCGCTGACGCTGCGTGCCTACTGGGCGGCGGACGAGAACAACCGTGACCAGATCGCCGATGCGGCGGGCCTGATCCGGGTGGTCGGCGGCGGCGTGCCGGAAGGCGAGCAGCACTGGCCGTACAGTGAAATCTACCAACGCCAGATGCAGGCCGAACTGGGCGAAGACACCGAAGTGCGCCTGCGCGTCCACGCCCCGCCCGCGCTGTGGGTGCGTGCGCCGAGCCTGGGCGCGGGCTGGTTGAAAGTGCCTCTGTACCCGCACCCGTTGCGTGGGCAGAAGATCTGGAGCGTGCTGGGCTGGTTCCTTGCGATCGGCTTGCTGTCGACCGCTTCGGCCTGGATCTTCGTGCGTCAGCTCAACCAGCCGCTCAAGCGTCTGGTGTTCGCCGCCAGGCAATTGGGGCAGGGCCGCAGCGTGCGCCTGCCGGTCAGCGACACGCCCAGCGAAATGACCGAGGTGTACCGAGCGTTCAACCAGATGGCCGAGGACGTCGAACAGGCCGGCCGCGAGCGCGAGCTGATGCTGGCCGGGGTGTCCCACGATCTGCGCACGCCATTGACCCGCTTGCGGCTGTCACTGGAACTGATGACCTCGGACAACGAGTTCACCCCCGACATGGTCCGCGACATCGAGGACATGGACGCGATCCTCGATCAGTTCCTGGCCTTCATTCGCGACGGCCGTGACGAAAGCGTCGAGGTCGTCGATCTGGGCCATCTGGTGCAGGAAGTGGTCGCGCCCTATAACCAGGCAGAAGAACAGGTACTGCTTCGCCTGGAACCGATCCCGCCGTTCCCGCTGCGCCGGGTGTCGATGAAGCGCCTGCTGAACAACCTGATCGGCAACGCCCTCTACCATGCCGGCAGCGGCGTGGAAGTGGCCGTCCATGTTTCGGGCGACGACAATGCGCCCTATGTGGTGCTCAGTGTGGTGGACCGGGGGGCAGGCATCGATCCGGGTGAACTGGCCGGCATCTTCGACCCGTTCATTCGCGGGGACCGTGCCCGCAGTGGCAAGGGCACCGGGTTGGGCCTGGCGATCGTCAAGCGCATCGCTGCCATGCATGGCGGCAACGTAGAGCTGCGCAATCGTTCGACGGGTGGGCTGGAGGCGCGTGTCAGGCTGCCGCTGGGCCTGATGCTGCCCAGGGACGCCGTGTAGGGCTGCCGCCACGAGGACGCCGTTCGCCAACGCTGGCCGAACGGCATGTTGCGGTGTTTAGCCCTTGCCCTTGGTGCGGGTCATGTTCGGGCCGCTGTTCTTTTCGATGTGTTCGATGATCATCCCGGCCACGTCTTTGCCGGTGGTCACCTCGATCCCTTCCAGACCGGGTGATGAGTTCACCTCCATCACCAGCGGGCCGTGGTTGGAGCGCAGGATATCCACGCCGGCGACGCTGAGCCCCATCACCTTGGCGGCGCGGATCGCGGTCATGCGCTCTTCGGGTGTGATCTTGATCAGGCTGGCACAGCCGCCGCGGTGCAGGTTGGAGCGAAACTCACCGGGCCTGGCCTGGCGCTTCATCGCAGCGATCACCTTGTCACCCACCACGAAACAGCGGATGTCGGCACCGCCGGCCTCCTTGATGTACTCCTGAACCATGATGTTCTGCTTGAGGCCCATGAACGCTTCGATCACCGATTCGGCCGCGTTGGTGGTTTCACACAGGACCACACCGATGCCCTGGGTACCCTCGAGCACCTTGATCACCAGGGGTGCGCCGTTGACCATGCTGATCAGGTCGGGAATGTCGTCCGGCGAGTGGGCGAAGCCGGTGACGGGCAGGCCGATACCGCGTCGCGACAGCAGCTGCAGCGAGCGCAGCTTGTCCCGCGAGCGGGCGATGGCCACCGATTCGTTCAGCGGAAAGACGTCCATCATTTCGAACTGGCGCAGCACCGCGCAGCCATAGAACGTCACCGACGCGCCGATGCGCGGAATGACCGCATCGAAGCCCTGCAGCGGTTTGCCGCGGTAGTGGATCTGCGGTTTGTGACTGGCGATGTTCATATACGCGCGCAGCGTGTCGATCACCACCATTTCATGGCCACGGGCAGTACCGGCTTCGACCAGACGACGAGTGGAATACAGACGCGGATTGCGCGACAGCACAGCGATCTTCATGCAACACCTGTGGCAGAGGTAGTAGAGGCCGGGAACACCGGCTTGTCTTGAACGTAGGTGACGCCCGGGTTCACGACCAGTTGGCCATGGACCAGCGCCTTGGAGCCGAGCAACAGGCGGTAACGCATGGACTTGCGGCAGGCCAGGGTGAATTCCACTGTCCAGACCCGGTCGCCCAGGGCCAGGGTGGTCTTGATCACGTAGCGCGTCTGCGCATGGCCATTGGAGCTCTTGATGGTTTTCATCGCCACCAGCGGCGCTTCGCAGCGCCGGTGGCGCAGCTGTACCACGGTGCCCAGATGAGCGGTGAAACGCACCCATTTTTCACCGGCACGGGTGAACGGCTCGATGTCCGTGGCGTGCAGGCTGGAGGTGCTGGCGCCGGTATCGATCTTGGCGCGCAGGCCGGCGACACCCAGATCGGGCAGCGCCACCCACTCGCGCAGACCGATAACAGTCAGATGGTCAAATGTCTTCAAATCGGCAAACCGCAAGAGGTAGGGATGGACCCGTATACGCAAGCTTCAGACCGGCGCGGACCGGATCAATTCAACCCAGCCCGACGCCGCTTGGCAAGCATGCGTGCACTGTAATCGCAAAGACCGCCGCTTGCATCCGACAGGCACGGTAGTACAGTTTGATGACGGCATTTCGCGAGGTGAGCCTGTGGCACAGAAGCACAAGCAGGAAGAAGAGGAAAAGGTCCGTCTGGACAAATGGCTGTGGGCGGCGCGCTTCTACAAGACGCGCGCGCTGGCCAAGGAAGCCATCGAGAGCGGCAAGGTGCATTACCGCGGCGAGCGCTGCAAGCCTGGCAAGGAGCCACACGTGGGCGACGAGTTGCAGATACGCACCGGTTTCGAAGAGCGCAGCGTGATCATCGAGGCGCTGTCAATCGTGCGGCGTGGGGCGCCGGAAGCGCAGACGCTCTACCGCGAGACCGAACAGAGCCAGGCCAGGCGCGAGGCCGCGGCGGCCATGCGCAAGGCAGGTGCCCTGGGTGTTACCACCGATGGCAAGCCTTCGAAGAAGCAGCGCCGGCAGCTGTTCAGTTTTCGCTCAGTGGATTGATGCAGCGCAGTGCCGGCCTCTTCGCGGGCAGAGCCCGCTCCCACAAGGAAAAAACTGTGGGAGCGGGGCGGGTGGGAGCGGGCTCTGCCCGCGAAGAGGCCGGCACGGACGACACATCAGCCCGCGACGATACTCAACCGTCCCAGCACCGGCAGCTTCGCCAGCAGCCTGAACAGTGGCTCGGTGGCACGTACGAGCCACTGTGAAGTGTGGGCCGCGAAAGGTGTGTAATACCCCCACCCCAGCGCCCAGACGGCCATCAACACGCCACCAATGTAGTCGTCCTGCCCCCAGTGGGCGCCAGCCACCAGGCGCGGCAGCATGAACACCACGGCCAGGGCCCAGATGCACAGCCACTGCCCGAGCCTGCGGGTACAGACACTCATGAACAGCGCCCAGATCAACAGCACCGAAGCGTGATCGCCGGGAAAACTCTGGCTGGAGCGGTCCTTGAGCTCCCAGTGACGTTCCAGGTTCGGGTACCAGTCGCTGAGCAGTACCGGGTCGGCCAATACCATGCTCGGGCTGTCATGGTCCCAGCCCATTGCGTGTATCCACTTGGAAAACAGCGCGCGCACCACCACTAAGAGCAACAGCACGGCCATGAAGCCGAAGAAAGCCTGGCGAACCTGATGGGCCTTGAACACCCAGTTGCCGCGGATCAGCAGCGCCAGCATGATCACGCCGACCACGATATCGAAGGGGCGCAGACTGCCCAGGGTCCAGGCGTAACGCCAGGCGGCGTTGCTGGCCAAGGGCGCGTTGAGCAGCCGAAACAGCCATTCGTCGAATGCTGTACACAAATGATGGCCAATAGGCCATAACCAGAAGCACAACAGCACGATCGGGATTGTATTGCACAGCAGCAAGCCGCTAACGTTCCACCTGGCTTGGAACAGCGGGGCTTTGTTCATAAGATACCTCTACATCTACAGGGCAGTGAGCGATCAAGCGAACGCCCTGAAGCGGGCTTTATAAAAGCCGCTACACATTTTGTCACCATTCTCAGATACTGGAATTATGCACGATCTTCCTGAAGCCGATTTCACCCAACGCTTTATTTTCGATGACGCCGATGTACGCGGTGAGGCGGTAGCATTGGAGCGCAGCTATGCCGAGGTTCTGGCCAAGCACGACTATCCGTTGCCGGTGCAGTTGCTGCTGGGCGAGTTCATGGCTGCCGCGGCCCTGCTGGTAGGTACGCTCAAGTTCGACGGTTTGCTGATCCTGCAGGCCCGTTCCGAAGGCCCCGTGCCACTGTTGATGATCGAGTGCTCCAGCGAACGCGAGATCCGCGGCCTGGCGCGTTTCCACGCCGAGCAGATCAACGACACCGATGGCCTGCCCGAATTGATGCCCGCCGGAACCCTGGCGATGACCATCGACCCTACCGAAGGCCAGCGCTACCAAGGCATCGTGGAGTTGGAAGGTGCCGACCTGTCGGCAAGTTTCTCGAATTATTTCGCCCTCTCCGAACAGCTCGGCACGCGCTTCTGGCTCAAGGCCGACGGCACCCGTGCCCGTGGCTTGCTGCTGCAGCAATTGCCTGCCGCCGTGATCAAGGACGAGGACGAGCGCGCCGAGAGCTGGACGGCCGCCATCACCCTGGCGGACACCCTCAAGGCCGAAGAACTGTTGGGCCTGGATAACGAAACCGTGCTGTACCGCCTGTATCACGAGCAGGCACTGCGGCTTTTCGATACCCAGCCGATACGGTTTCGCTGCAGCTGTTCCAGGGAGCGTTCGGCACGAGCGCTCGTCAGCCTGGGGCACGACGATGCACGCGAGTTGCTCAAGGAGCATGGCGGTACGGTGGAAATCGACTGCCAGTTCTGCAACCAGCGCTACTTGTTTGACGCCACCGACGTCGATCAACTCTTCAGTGGTGCTGGTGTCGACGCTCCGTCAGATACCCGTCACTGAACCGATTTAGTCTCGCTAAATGAAGAAAAACACGCCGGAATAACGCCGTTACCGACCGGAGGACGCTATTCTTTTCGAGCGTTTCTGGCATAATCCGGCCCACTTTTTAGCTGTAGTGGTTGTTGTAAACTTACTACAAAATGTTTGGAGCACTCGGCCCAGAGCCGACGGGGAACCTCATGACGCAAGCCAAGAACGCCGTGTACGCCGATCTGACTGTAGACGATCTGGTTAAAGAAGCCCTGAACCGTGGTGAAGGCGAGCTTGCCGATACCGGTGCTCTGGTAGTGCGTACCGGTCATCGCACCGGTCGTTCGCCAGTCGACCGCTTCATTGTCGAAGAGCCCACCACCCAGGACGCCATCGCCTGGGGCCCGATCAACCGCAAATTCCCGGCCGACAAGTTCGATGCCTTGTGGAATCGTGTCGAAGCCTACCTGGGCGAGCGCGAGCGGTTCGTTTCCCATGTTCATGTAGGGTCCGATCCGGCGCACTACCTGCCGGTCAAGATGACCACCCAGACCGCCTGGCACAACCTGTTCGGACGTTGCCTGTTCATCAACCCCGAGCAGTACAACGGCGGTGGCAAGGACGAATGGCAGGTGCTCAATGCGCCTGAGTTCGAGTGCGTCCCAGAGCGCGACGGCACCAATTCCGACGGTACCGTGATCATCAATTTCGCGGCTCGCAAGGTGCTGATCGCCGGCATGCGCTATGCCGGCGAAATGAAGAAGGCCATGTTCTCGGTGCAGAACTTCCTGCTGCCGGCTGCCGACGTGCTGCCGATGCACTGTGCCGCCAACATGGGCGAAGACGGCGACGTCACTCTGTTCTTCGGCCTGTCGGGCACTGGCAAGACCACGCTTTCGGCCGACGAAAGCCGTTACCTGATCGGCGACGACGAACATGGCTGGGGCGTGGGCGTGGTGTTCAACATCGAAGGCGGTTGCTATGCCAAGTGCATCGACCTGTCCGAGAAGAACGAGCCGGTCATCTGGAAAGCCATTCAACACGGCGCCGTGCTGGAAAACGTCGTGCTCGATGCCGACAAGAAGGCCGACTACGCCGATGACAGCCTGACCCAGAACAGCCGTGCCGCGTACCCTCGCGAGCTGATCGAGAAGCGCGCGCCGAAGAACCTGGGCGGTGAGCCCAATGCCGTGATCTTCCTGACCTGCGACCTGACCGGCGTGCTGCCGCCTGTGTCCATCCTCAGCGAAGAGCAGGCTGCCTATCACTTCCTGTCGGGCTACACCGCACTGGTAGGTTCGACCGAAATGGGCTCGGGCAGCGGCATCAAGTCGACCTTCTCGACCTGCTTCGGCGCACCGTTCTTCCCGCGTCCGGCGGGCGAGTACGCCGAGCTGCTGATCAAGCGTATCCGTGGCTTCGGTTCCAAGGTCTACCTGGTCAATACCGGCTGGACCGGTGGCGGCTACGGCGTTGGCAAGCGCTTCAACATCCCCACCACCCGTGGCGTGATTGCAGCGATCCAGAGCGGCGCCCTGATCGGGACCGAGACCGAGCACCTGGACATCGTCAACCTGGACGTGCCAAAGGTCGTACCGGGCGTCGATACCAACCTGCTCAACCCGCGCAACACCTGGGCCGACCCAGCTGCCTACGACGAAGCGGCCAAAGGCCTGGCTTCGCTGTTCATCGAGAACTTCAAGAAGTTCGAAGTGAGCGATTCGATCAAGGCTGCCGGTCCGCAGTTGTAAGCGTCTGCTGAAATAAAAAAACCGCCCCTTGAGGGCGGTTTTTTTATGGCTCTGGGACAGGCGGACGGTTGAAGGCCTGCAGCTGGAAGCCTTGCCGCCTGCCGCGTTTGCAGAAAGCCTGGCTCAGCGATCGCGCCAGTGCTTGTTGTGGCCGACGTGGCGGCCGCGGTCGCGATGTTTCGATTTGCCGCGATTGTCGTGGCCGCGATAGCGACGATCGTCACGGTCGTCGCGGTCGGCCGAGGTACCCATGTAGTTGCCCAATGCGCCGCCTGCGCCGCCACCCGTCGCCGCGCCCACCAGCCCGCCGGTGCTGCCGCCCACGGTGCGGCCCACCACGTTGCCACCTGCAGCGCCCAGCGCGCCACCAATGGCGGCCTGGCCGCGATTGCGCTTGTCTGCGCCCACTGCACTGCCGGCGGCACCACCCAGGCCTGCGCCAATGGTCGAGCCGGTGCTGCCGCCCAGTTGCTGGCCTACCACCGCGCCCAGAACCCCACCCAATGCGCCCCCTACACCGGCTTCGGTGTTGCTGCCTGCAGAAGCAGCGCCTGTCACCAGGCCAAGGGTCAACAAAAGTATCGAGGGAAATTTCATCGATCAGATCTCAGAGGGATGACGGCGCGACTTTGCAATGCGATGGGTCAGCCGACAAGCACGATGTGATGGAAAGCACGATGGGTACGCAGTTCCGAGATTCGGAAGTTTCATGGGGAAACTTTGAGCAGGGAGGGTGGTCGCACGTACTTCCGGAGTGGCGTCTTTTTGTCGAGATCGAGATCACGATCAAAAGCGACGCGGCTGGCGACACTGCTACAGGGCGTACGATCTACCTGTAGCAGCGGCGCCAGCCGCGTCGGCGGCCCACGCGCCGCGAAAAGACAAGGGGCTGCGCTCGACATCAGGCGATGCGGGCGCTCGGGGCGGGCTGCTCCAGGCGGATGGCAACGAACTTCGAAGTAGGCGTGCTGCTGCCTTCGCCCACGCTTTCCAGCGGCACCAGCGGATTGACCTCTGGGTAGTACGCTGCGGCCTGACCGGCCGGAATGTCGAACGCCAGCAGTGTGAAGCCCTTCACGCGCCGTTCGCGGCCGTCCTCCCAGATCGACACCAGATCGGCTTTCTGCCCTGGACGGAAGCCCAGGCGAATGATGTCGGCTTCATTGGCGAACAGGACGTCACGCTGGCCACGCACGCCGCGATAGCGGTCGTCCAGGCCGTAGATGGTGGTGTTGTACTGGTCGTGGGAGCGCATCGACTGCATGATCAGGTCCGGTATCTGGCCGGTGGCGCGTACGCGTTCGTCGATCAGGTCCAGCGGCAGGCGGTTGGGCTTGAAATTGGCCCGTCCGCTGGGGGTGTTCCAGCGGCGTGCACCGGCGCTGTTGCCCAGGTAGAAGCCGCCCGGATGCTTCAGCCGTTGGTTGAAGTCCTTGAAGCCGGGCAGGGTATCGGCGATCAGGTCACGAATGCGATCGTAATCGCCGATCAGCCAGTTCCAGTCCACCGGCTGCGTACCGAGCGTGGCGGCGGCGATGCCGGCGACGATGGCCGGCTCCGAGCGCATGTGCTTCGACAGCGGCTGCAGTTGGCCATTGGAGGCGTGCACCATGCTGAACGAATCTTCCACAGTGACCGCTTGTGGGCCCTCGCTTTGTTGATCGATGTCGGTGCGACCCAGGCAGGGCAGAATCAGTGCCTGCTTGCCGTGCATCAGGTGGCTGCGGTTGAGCTTGGTGCTGATCTGCACCGTGAGCTCGCAGTTGCGCAGCGCCTGCGCCGTGCGCGGGCTGTCCGGCGTGGCCTGGGCGAAGTTGCCGCCCAGGGCGATGAAGACCTTGGCCCTGCCTTCGGCCATCGCATGGATGGCTTCCACCACGTTATGGCCATTGGTGCGCGGCACATTGAAGCCAAAACGTTTTTCCAGGGCGTCGAGGAGGAACGCCGGTGGGCGCTCGTTGATGCCCATGGTGCGGTCGCCCTGCACGTTGCTGTGACCCCTTACCGGACACAGGCCGGCACCGGGACGACCGATGTTGCCGCGCAACAGCATCAGGTTGGAGATTTCCTGAATGGTCGGTACCGAGTGGCGATGCTGGGTGATGCCCATGGCCCAGCACATGATCACGTTCTTGCCCTTGAGGTACATGCGCGCGGCAAGCTCGATGTCCTCCAGCGGCAGGCCGGACTGCTCGACGATGTGCGCCCATGGCGTGTCGTCGATCGCGGCCAGGTATTCCAGCACGGTGGCGGTGTGCTCGTTGAGGAAGTCGTGGTCGAACACCGACGGCGCGTTGTTGGCCTGGGCCTCGCGTTCCCATTGCAGCAGGAACTTGGCCATGCCGCGCATCATCGCCATGTCGCCGCCCAGTGCCGGACGGAAGTAGGCGGTGTTGGTCGGACGGTCACCGTTGGTGAGCATCTCGATCGGATGCTGGGGGTGCTGGAAGCGCTCCAGGCCGCGCTCCTTGAGCGGGTTGATGCAGACCACCTGGGCGCCACGCTGGACCGCTTCGCGCAGGGGTTCGAGCATGCGCGGATGGTTGGTGCCAGGGTTCTGCCCCCAGACGAAGATGGCGTCGGCGTGTTCGAAGTCGTCGAACGTCACTGTGCCCTTGCCCACCCCGATGCTCTGCGACAATGCAACGCCGCTGGCTTCGTGGCACATGTTCGAGCAATCGGGGAAGTTGTTGGTGCCGAACGCCCGCACGAACAGCTGATACAGGTAGGCCGCTTCGTTGCTGGCCCGGCCCGAGGTGTAGAACTCGGCCTGGTCGGGGCTTTCGAGGTTGAGCAGATGCTTGGCGACCAGCGCGTACGCATCGTCCCAGGCAATCGGCACGTAGCGGTCGCTGGCAGGGTCGTAGACCATCGGCTCGGTGAGACGGCCCTGATACTCGAGCCAGTAGTCACTCTGCTCGAGCAGGGAAGTGACGCTGTGCTTGGCGAAGAAGGCCGGGTCGACACGCCGCTTGGTCGCCTCCCAGTTCACCGCCTTGGCGCCGTTTTCGCAGAACTTCACCATGCCGCTTTCCGGCGAATCGCCCCAGGCACAACCGGGGCAGTCGAAGCCGCCATTCTGGTTGGTCTTGAGCAGGGTGCGGATGTTCTTCAGCGCGTTGTCGCTGCTCAGCCAGAACTGCGTCACGCTGATCAGTGCGCCCCAGCCACCCGCTGCACCTTTGTAGGGCTTGTAGCGAGGAACAGGGGTCTTGTCGGCTTGATTGTGAATGCTCACGCTTGATTCTCCAACGCAGGGCTATAGACCCGCGGCGCGCTGTGCTGCGGCAGGTGAATGAGGTTCAGGTTGTGCCGGCGTGCCCATTGCAGGGCCAGGCCGGTGGGCGACGACAGGCTGACCAGGGTCTGGATGCCGGCGCGCAGTACTTTCTGGATGAGTTCGAGGCTGCACCGGCTGGTGACGATGGCCAGGCCGCCGGTGCTGTCGATGTTCTGCCGCACCAGGGCGCCGATCACCTTGTCGAGCGCGTTGTGCCGGCCTATGTCTTCACGGCCCAGCAGCAGGGTGCCTTGGGCGTCCATGAACAGCGCCGCATGCACCGCGCCGCTGCGTTGCCCCAGGGGCTGGAAGGCGCCGATGCGCTGGCGCAGGCCCTCGAGCCACTGCACCGGCGGCAAGTCGGCGCCGGCCAGCACGGCCAGTTCAGGCAGTGCCTGCTCCACGGCTTCGACCCCGCACAGCCCGCAACCGCTGCTGCCGGCCAATTGCCGACGCTGGGTCTTGAGGTTCCAGAAGGCGCGGTTGGCGATCTGTACCTCGGCGTGGCGTGCCGACCCAGTGCCGCTGAGCTTGATGTCGTAGATTTCATTGGCATCGGCCACGATGCCGCTGCCGATGCTGAAGCCGGTGACGAAGTCTTCGAGATCGGTGGGCGTGACCAGCATCACCGCCTGGCTGATGCCGTTGTAGGCGATCGCCAGCGCCACTTCTTCGGCCAGCGGCGTACTGCCGGGCTCGTCCAGGCTCAAGCTGCAATAACTGTAGGTCTGGCTGGCGATGGGGTTGGCGAGGGGTGCAACCGAGGAAGAAACGGGCACCGCGCTGGCCGGGTGCTTGGCGTTCATGGGAATGGACCGGCAGTGAATTCAGCCTTTAGCCTAGGCGCAGGACGAGCCAGCGTCTAATTGCTATTGCCGATGCGACGATAGACCGCATTGATCATGGCGCGTCATACAGCTTGAAGCAGGCTTCGGCCAGTGCCGAACGCGGCGCCGCGCGGCGCATGATCAGCCCCAGCGGCGCCAGCGTGTGGGCGTCGGCGATGGGTTGCAGGCGCAAGTGCTCGGTCAGCCCTTCCAGCCCGCCGGCCAGGGGCATGATGGCGCAGCACAGGCCACCGTGTACGGCCTGGATCAACTGGTGAACCGCGTCGGTCTGCAGCAAGGGCTGCGGCGCCAGCCCGCGGGAGTGGAAATTGTGGTCGATGGACTGACGAAAATGCATGCCGGTGGTGAGCATGCCCAGCGGCAACTCGATGAGCGCCTCCCAACTCAGGGCCTGCTCGCCGAAATCATAGTGGCGTTGATCGAACAACAGGCCCATGCGGGTTTCTCCCAGCGCCCTCGATTCGAAGCGCTCCTGGTCCAGCCGCTCCAGAAACGATACGCCCAGGTCGATTCGGTTGCTCGCCAGTTGCTCGAGGATCTGTTCGGAACTCAGCGAGCTGAGCTCGAAGCGCAGGTTCGGATGCGCACCGTGCAGGGTGTGCAGCAGTGGCACCGGGTCGAAGCTGGACAGCGGCACCACCCCCAGGCGCAAGGTGCCTACCAGATGCCCGCGACAGGCCGCGGCTTCCGCCTGCAGGCCGTCGTAGGCGGCCAGCACGGTACGCGCCCAGGCCAGCACGCGCTCGCCTGGGGCAGTGAAGCCTTCGAAGCGCTGGCCGCGCTTCACCAGGGGCAACTCGAGCTCTTCTTCAAGGTTGCGCAGGCGCATCGACAGGGTCGGCTGAGTGATGTGGCAACGCGCTGCGGCCTGGCCGAAATGACGGGTTTCATCCAACGCGATAAGGAATTTGAGTTGCTTGATGTCCATGCTCGCTCCTGGGTAGGCGATGCGCAGTATAGCGGCACGCGCTGGCGGTGGGGCGGTGGGCAGCAGGGTGGGTCACAGACCTGCGATGAGCTCGCGGTAATCACCCACCGCCTCGAATTCTTCGGTGTCCTTGGCGCCCTTGCGGCTGTCCGGCTCGCACACCGCGAGCAGATGCTTGACCCCGTAGGCCTGGGCGCTGCGCAGCACCGGCAGGGTATCGTCGATGAACAGGCTGCGCGCCGGGTCGAAGCCGATGTCGGCCTGCAGGGCGTCCCAGAACTGCCCGTTTTCCTTGGGGTAGCCGTAGTCGTGGGAACTGATCAGCCGTTCGAAATACGGCGCCAGCTCGATGCGCTCCAGCTTCAGCGACAGCGAGTCGCGGTGGGCGTTGGTGATCATGATCACCCGCTTGCCGGCGCGCCGAATCGCTGCCAGAAACGTGTCGGCGTCGGGGCGCAGGGCGATCAGATCGGCCGTCTCCAGTTTCAGCTCGCGTACCGGGATGTTCAGTTCGCGGGTCCAGAAATCCAGGCAGTACCAGTTCAGCTTGCCGGCGTTGTCGGTGAACAGCGGTTGCAGCTCCAGCTGTGCCATGGCCAGGCTCACCCCGTGCAGTTGGGCATAGCGCTGCGGCAGATGTTCGAGCCAGAAATGGTTGTCGTAATGCAGGTCGAGCAAGGTGCCATCCATGTCCAGCAGGACGGTATCGATGGTGCTCCAGGCGAGGCGTGGCATAGCGAAGATTCTCGGGCAGTGGTGGATCAAGGGTGGCCTGCCGCAGGCCAAGCCACGGTATAGTAACCCGTTCACGTCCAGGAGCTGCCCGATGCGCCAGAAACCCGAAGTCCTTGCCCGCGAAATCGTCGCCAGTAGTCGCCTGTTCCGTGTCGAAGAAGTGCAATTGCGCTTCTCCAATGGTGTCGAGCGTACCTACGAACGTCTGGTGGGGCGCGGCAATGGCTATGGCGCGGTGATGATCGTGGCGATGGCCGATGCCGAGCATGCGCTGCTGGTCGAAGAGTATTGCGGGGGCACCGACGCCTATGAGCTGTCGCTGCCCAAGGGTTTGATCGAGCCGGGCGAAGACGTGCTGGCTGCAGCCGATCGCGAGCTCAAGGAAGAAGCCGGATTCGGCGCCCGGCAGCTCGAGCACCTGACCGAGCTGTCGTTGTCGCCCGGCTACATGAGCCAGAAAATCCAGGTGGTTCTGGCGCAAGGGCTGTACGAGGAGCAGCTCGAGGGCGACGAGCCGGAGCCGATGCGGGTCGAGCGGGTGAACCTGCGCGAGCTGGCCAGCCTGGCCCAGCATCCGCAGTTCTCCGAAGGCCGCGCACTGGCCGCCCTGTACCTGGCGCGCGACCTGCTGATCCAGCGTGGAGTGTTCAGCCTGTGAGCGATCTCGAACGTCTGTTGCCAGAAGTAGTGGCGCTGGCCCATCGGGCTGGAGCGGCGATCCTGCCGTTCTGGCGGGCCGATGTGCAGGTCATGGCCAAGGCCGACGAGTCGCCGGTCACCGCAGCCGACCTCGCCGCGCATCACGTCATCGTCGATGGATTGAAGGCGTTGGCACCGGATATCCCGATCCTGTCCGAAGAAGATGCGGACATCGCGCTGGACGTGCGCGAACGATGGACCCGCTGGTGGCTGGTCGATCCACTGGACGGCACCAAGGAATTCATCAACGGCAGCGAGGAATTCACCGTCAACATCGCCCTGATCGAGCATGGTCAGGTGCTGTTCGGTGTGGTCACTGTGCCAACCACGGGCGGCGCCTACTATGGCGGGGCGGGGCTCGGCGCCTGGCACGCCGTGGGCCAGCAGCCGGCGCAACCGATCAGCGTGCGCCGCACGCCTGCGCCAGGCAGCGCGTTCAAGGTGGTTGCCAGCCGCCGCCATTCCAGCCCCGGGCAGGAGCACCTGCTCGCCGGGTTGAGTGCCGTGGTGGGCCCCCTGGATCTGGTCAGTGTCGGCAGCTCGCTGAAGTTCTGCCTGTTGGCCGAAGGCGCCGCCGATTGCTATCCGCGCCTGGCGCCAACCTCGCAATGGGACACCGCTGCCGCCCAGGGTGTGCTCGAAGGTGCTGGCGGCGAAGTGCTGCAGATCGACGGGCAGCCGTTCGTCTATCCTGCCCGCCAGTCGTTGCTCAACCCGTCGTTCCTGGCGCTGCCCAGGGAGGTGCCATGGCGTCAGTCGCTGGTGACGCTGGCGCAGGCCGGGAGCGAGCACTAGGCAGTCGCTGCAGAGCCCTGGATTCACTCGTGTTCGTCGCCCCCGCCAAAGCTCAGGCCATGCTTGCGCAGCTTGTCGTGCAAGGTCTTGCGTGGAATGCCCAGGGCCTCGGCCAGGCTGCGCACGGAGGTGTGCGAGCGGCTCATCTCGGCCGCGATCAAGGCGCGTTCGAAATGCTCGACCTGTTCGCTGAGCCCGCCGGCGACCGTCCGCGCCATGTCCACGGGGCCGGGCTCGCCGTTGTCCAGGGCCAGTTCGAGGCCCAGGGCGAAGCGCTCGGCAGCGTTCTGCAGTTCGCGCACATTGCCCGGCCAGCTGTGCCGCAACAACAATGCACGCTGGGCCGCCGACAGCTCGTTGGCCAGTACCCCGTGGCGCTCGGCGGCAGCGTCGGCGTAGTACTGGAACAACGACAGCACGTCTTCGCCACGCTCGCGCAACGGCGGAATGCGTAGCGAGGCAACATTGAGGCGGTAATACAGGTCGGCGCGGAAGCGTCCCTGGTCGGCGGCCTGACGCAGGTCTTCCTTGGTGGCGGCAATCACCCGGATGTCCAGGCGGATCTGCTGGTTGCCGCCCAGGCGCTCGACCACGCGCTCCTGCAGCAGGCGCAGCAGCTTGACCTGTACGTCCAGGCTCATGCTTTCGATTTCGTCGAGAAACAAGGTGCCGCCGTTGGCGAACTCGAACTTGCCGATGCGGCGTTTCTGCGCGCCGGTGAAGGCGCCGGGTTCATGGCCGAACAGCTCGCTTTCCACCACCGATTCGGCGAGGGCACCGGCGTTGATTGCCACGAAGGGACCGCCGCGACGGCTGGACAGGTCGTGCAGAGCGCGCGCCACCACTTCCTTGCCGGCGCCGGTTTCGCCCAGAATCAGCACGTCGGCCTTGGTTCCGGCCAGGGCGCCGATCTGTTCGCGCAAACGCGCCATCGGCGCCGACTGGCCCACCAGGCGCGTGCTCAGCTGCTGGCGATCGCTCAGGGCCATGCGCAGGCTGCGGTTGTCCAGCACCAGCCGGCGCACGGCCAGGCCGCGACGCACGCTGTCGAGCAGCGCATCGCTGGCGAATGGTTTTTCGAGGAAATCGTAGGCACCGGCGCGCATGGCCTGCACGGCCAATGGGACGTCGCCGTGCCCGGTGATCAGCAGAACCGGCAGTTCGGTGTCCCGCGCATGCAGTTGTTCGAGCAACTGCAGGCCGTCGATGCCCGGCATGCGGATGTCGCTGACCACGACACCCGGCCAGTCGCGCTCGATGCGCGCGGCCAGGCCCTGGGCGTCGGCCAGGGCCAGCACTTTCAGCCCGGCCAGGTCCAGGGTCTGGCTCAAGGCCTGGCGCAGGTGGGGATCGTCGTCGATCAGCACGACCTGGATCTTGCTGTCGATGGCGCTGTAGCTGGTCATGCCGATGGGTCCTCTGGAGCTTGCAGGCTGACCCCGGGCTCTCCGGCGCGCAAGCGCAGGATCAGCAGGGCACCGCCTTGGGGATGATTGGACAGCAGCAGTTCGCCGCCCAGCGCGCGCATCAGCGTATCGCAGATCGCCAGGCCCAGGCCAAGTCCCTGCGTGCGTGTCTTGGTGGTGAAAAAGGGTTCGCGGGCGCGGGCCATGGCCTCGCTGGTGAAGCCTGGGCCGTTGTCGCGGATGCGCAGTTCGACGCCGTCGGCCGTTTGTTCGGCGCTCAGCCACAGGCAGCGCGGGTTGGCCTTTTCGGTCAAGGCATCCAGGGCATTGGCCAGCAGGTTGCCTAGCACCTGGCGCAGTCGGGTTTCACCGGCCTGCACCCAGAGCGGCGCATCGGGCAGGTCGCGGATGAGTTCGACGGCCATGGCCCGGCGGCGTTTGGCGAGCAGGGCCAGGGCATCGTCGAGGGCTGGTTGCAGGGCGACACTTTCCAGGGCGTGGCGGTCGCGTCGGGCAAAGGCGCGCAGGTGGGCGATGATCGAGGCCATGCGCCCGGTCAGTTCGCTGATCAACTTGAGGTTGCCTCGCGCATCCTCGATGCGCTCGTGGTCGAGCAGCACTTCGGTGTTCTCGGCGTAGCTGCGAATGGCCGCCAGGGGCTGGTTGAGCTCGTGGCTGATGCTGGCCGACATGGTGCCCAGTGCCGACAGTTTGCCCGCCTGCACCAGTTCGTCCTGGGCACGCACCAGTTCCTGCTGGGCCTGCTCGCGTTCGAGCACTTCCTGGCGCAGCTTGCTGTTGAGCCCTTCGAGCGCACTGGTGCGTTCCACCACCCGGGTTTCCAGTTCGTGCCGGGTACGCCCTTCGAACTCGATGCGCTCGAGGTAGTGGCGGCGGCGCTGCATCATCAGGCCGAGCAGCAGCATCAATGCCAGGAGCAAGGCTCCGCCCACGGCGACGACGGTGCGCACCGGTCGATCGAGCAAGGTTTTGGGGGCGAGGATGCTGACGTTCCAGCCGGTTTCGGCGATGGTGCGCGTTTGCGTGAGCCAGGCATCGGGGTCCAGGTTCAGCGGCTGTGGATCGCGGGTGGGGTAGGGCAGGATCGAGACGATGGCCTGGCGCTCGCTGTCGCTGAGCGGGCGCGTGGCACGGAAGCGCCATTCAGGGCGCGAGGTCAGGATGACCACGCCGTTGTGGTCGGTGAGCAGCAGCTGTTCAGGCGTCTTGCCCCACAGGGTTTCGGTGTGGTCGAGGTCGACCTTCACCACCAGAACGCCAATGACCTTGTCCTGGTCATGCACGGCGGCGGCAAAGAAGTAGCCGCGCTTGGCCGAGGTCGTGCCGAGCCCGAAGAAGCGCCCCAGGCGCCCGGCCACGGCATCGCTGTAATAGGGGCGGAAGGCGAAATTGCGGCCGACGAAACTGTCGCGCTGTTCCCAGTTGGAGGCGGCCAGGGTATTGCCGTCGGCGTCCAGCAGGTACATGACTTCGGCGCCGGTCTGTTCGCGGATGTCCTTGAGCAGGTGGTTGGCGTCGAGGATCGCCTGGGCATCGCGGGGAGCGGCCAGCAAGGCGCGCAGCGCCGGCAGGTCACCGAGGATCTGCGGCAGGGTTTCGTAGCGGTGCAGGGTGCCCAGCAGGTTGGCGACGTAGAGGTCCAGCGTCTGCCGATTCTGGCTGACCAGCTCGCTTTTGTAATAGCGCTCGGCCAGATGCTCCAGTGGCCACAACAGTGGCGCCAGGCACAGGGCCAGGATTGCCAGGCTGCGCCAGCGGGGTCTGCGAGTGATGAAAGGTCTGGAGGTCATAGGACAACACGCCGGAATTGACCGGCGTATTATGCGCCACGTAAACGCCGCGAAGCACGGTCGACATGCATCGCGACGTTACCGCAGGCCGATCACGGGAACACGTCGGCCTCTTCCAGGCGCTTGCCGGCCAGGTCCTTGGCCGACAGCGACGGGGCTGCGTCCAGCTGCCAGTCGATTGCCAACTGCTCGTCATCCCAGGCAATGCTGCGCTCGGACGACGGGTCGTAGTAATCGGTGGTCTTGTAGAGGAACTCGGCGTACTCGCTCTGCACCACGAAACCGTGGGCGAAGCCTGGCGGAATCCACAACTGACGGCTGTTCTGCGCGGACAGCTCGACCGCCACCCACTTGCCGAAGTTCGGCGAGCTGCGGCGGATGTCCACTGCCACGTCGAGCACTTGCCCGGTGACCACGCGAACCAGCTTGCCCTGGGCATGCTGCACCTGATAGTGCAGCCCGCGCAGCACGCCGCGGGCGGAGCGTGAATGGTTGTCCTGGACGAACGGCAGCGTCACGCCGGTGGCCTCCTGGAAGGCCTTGGCATTGAAGCTTTCGTAGAAGAAGCCGCGCTCGTCACCGAAAACCTTCGGCTCGATGATCAACACATCGGGCAGGTCGGTAGCGATCACTTTCATCGGGTTTCTCCGGCCAGCGAGTACAGGTACTGACCATAGCCGGTCTTGCCGAAGTACTTGGCGCGTACCAGCAGCTGTTCGCGGTCGATCCAGTGGTTCTGGTAGGCGATCTCTTCCAGGCAAGCCACTTTCAGGCCCTGACGGTGTTCGATGGTCTGCACGTATTGCGAAGCATCGAGCAGGCTGTCGTGGGTACCGGTGTCGAGCCAGGCAAAGCCGCGGCCGAAGCGTTCCACGCGCAGGTCGCCGCGTTCCAGATAGGCATTGTTGACGTCGGTGATTTCCAGCTCGCCACGTGGCGAAGGCTGGACATCCTTGGCGATGCGCACCACGTCGTTGTCGTAGAAATACAGGCCGGTGACCGCATAGCTGGACTTGGGCTCGGTCGGCTTCTCTTCGATGGACAGTGCACGCCCGTCCTGGTCGAACTCGACCACGCCGAAACGCTCCGGATCCTTGACCCAGTAGCCGAACACGGTGGCGCCGGTCGGGTGCGCCGAGGCACGCTTGAGCTGGTCGCTGAAGTGCTGGCCGTGGAAGATGTTGTCGCCCAGGATCAGGCACACCGGGTCTTCGCCGATGAATTCCTCACCGATCAGGAACGCCTGGGCCAGGCCGTCCGGTGCTGGCTGTTCGGCGAACTGGATGTTGATCCCGAACTGGCTGCCGTCGCCGAGCAACTGGCGGTATTGCGGCAGGTCCTGAGGGGTGGAGATCAGCAGGATCTCGCGGATGCCGGCCAGCATCAGTACCGAGATCGGGTAGTAGATCATCGGCTTGTCGTAGATGGGCAGCAGTTGCTTGGAAACACCCAGGGTAATGGGGTGCAGGCGGGTGCCGGAGCCCCCGGCCAGAACGATACCTTTCATCATGCGATCAAATCCTTAGGTTCGGTGAAGCCCAGGCGTTCACCTTGATAACTGCCGTCCTGTACGCGACGGCACCATTGAAGATTGTCCAGATACCACTGCACGGTCTTGCGCAGGCCGGTCTGGAAGGTTTCCTGTGGCACCCAGCCCAGTTCGCGCTCGATCTTGCTGGCGTCGATGGCATAGCGCACATCGTGGCCCGGGCGGTCCTTGACGAAGGTGATCAGGTCGGCATAGTGCGCCACGCCGTCCGGACGCTGTGGCGCCAGTTCGTCGAGCAGGCCGCAGATGCTGCGCACCACGTCGATGTTCTTCTGCTCGTTGTGGCCGCCGATGTTGTAGGTCTCGCCGACCACGCCTTCGGTGACGACCTTGAACAGGGCGCGGGCATGGTCTTCGACGTACAGCCAGTCACGCACTTGCATGCCATTGCCGTACACGGGCAGTGGCTTGCCGGCCAGGGCATTGAGAATCACCAGCGGAATGAGTTTTTCCGGGAAGTGATACGGGCCGTAGTTGTTCGAGCAGTTGGTGATCAGCACCGGCAGCCCGTAGGTACGCTGCCAGGCACGCACCAGGTGGTCGGAGGCTGCCTTGCTGGCCGAGTACGGCGAGCTTGGCGCGTACGGTGTGGTTTCGGTGAACAGGTCGTCCACGCCGTGCAGGTCGCCGTAGACCTCGTCGGTGGAAATATGGTGGAAGCGGAAGGCTTCGCGTTCGGCCGCCGGCAGGTGCTGCCAGTAGCCACGGGTGGCTTCGAGCAAGGCGTAGGTACCGACCACGTTGGTCTGGATGAACTCGCCCGGCCCGTCGATGGAGCGATCGACGTGGGATTCGGCCGCCAGGTGCATGATCGCGTGGGGCTGGAAGCGCGCCAGCACGGCGCTTACCGCGGCCTGGTCGGCAATGTCGGCCTGGACGAATTCGTAACGGCTGTCGCTGGCGATTTCAGCCAGTGATTCGAGGTTGCCGGCGTAGGTCAGCTTGTCGAGGTTGAGTACTTCGTGCTCGGTGTTGGCGATCAGGTGACGCACCAGTGCCGAGCCAATGAAACCGGCGCCGCCGGTGATGAGAATGCGCATGTCGAAAGCCTTCTTCCTGAGCTGACAATGATTCGTTGCAGCCTAGCTTGTGTGGATGGGCGCGGCGGTGCAAGCCCGGTTTGTCAAACGAATGTGCAACGGTGTTCCGCCCCAGGCCTGTTCGTGAATGACACAGGCCTGGGGCGGCGTAGTTCAACGGCAGCCTGCCTGCGCGATCGGATCGCGAGTGGCAGGGTTGCCGGCGGTGGAAATCCTGCGCGGCGAACCGCTACAGTACTTGCAAACCAGACCATCGAGGTTTCATTCATGCCGCTCGACACGCTCGTGCATCGCGCCAGTCGTTCCAACCCCGTGGTGAGTATCGAACAGGCGCAGGCATTGTTGTTCGAGCATTATGGCCTGCAAGGTCAGCTGCACAGCCTGGGCAGCCAGCAAGACCTCAATTTTCGCGTGGAAAGCGCCCAGCATCGCTGGGTGCTGAAGTTCTGTCACGATGACGCCCCCCAGGCACTCGCGGCCCAGCATGCCGCGATGCGCCATCTGGCTGGCCACGGCCTTGCAGTACCACAGGCACTGGCTGCCCTCGACGGTCGCGACACCCTTGGCGTACACCTGGGCCAGCAGCGCCTGCAGATGCGCGTGTTGAGCTATCTGGACGGTCAGCCGTTGACACGCCTCAAGCATCTGGGGCCGGCTGCGATCGCGCGCATCGGTCAGTTGTGCGGCGAGGTAGACCGCGCCTTGCTCGACTTTCAACACCCTGGCCTTGCGCGCACGCTGCAATGGGACCCGCGACATGCGCATAAGTTGCTTGATCATCTGTTGCCGGCGCTCGACGATCCCGGGCAGCGCGGCCGTGTGGTCGAAATGGCGTTCCAGGCGCAGCGTCGACTGGGTGCGGTCAGTGCCGATCTGCCGCTGCAGGCGGTGCATCTGGACATCACCGATGACAACAGTGTCTGGCAGCGTGATGCCGACCTGCGCTGGCAGCTTGCGGGCCTGATCGACTTCGGTGATCTGGTGCACACCTGGCGGGTGGCGGACCTGGCGGCGACCTGTGCTGCGCTGCTGCATCATGGCCATGGCGATCCGTTCGCGGTGTTGCCGGCAGTGGCAGCCTATCATCGGGTCAATCCGCTCGAGCAAGCGGAGCTGCGTGCCTTATGGCCATTGGTGGTGCTGCGGGCAGCGGTGCTGGTGTCGAGCAGCGCCCGGCAGCTGAGCGTGGCGCCGGACAACGACTATATCCGGGCCAATGTCGAGCATGAGTGGGAAATCTTCGACATAGCTACCGCAGAACCATTCGAATTGATGGAAGCGGCAATTTTCAGCAGTGTGGGGCAGAGCATACCTGAATCAGCCGGAGATGGCATATTGCCTTTGTTTGCTCACGTGACGCATTCGACAGTTTGTCGAGTGGACTTGAGCGTACTCAGCGAGCATTTCGCGGACGGCAACTGGGAGCAAGCGAATATCGACGAACGGCTGCTGAGCGGTGCCGCAGCGGGCAGCGGCTGGGCCTGTACAGGTTATGGTGAGTATCGCCTCTCGCGTACTCGCATCGATACCTGCGCGGCGTCGGCGACCTGCGCGCTGCACGTGCAGGTTCAGGCGCCGCCTGGCACCAACCTGCAGGCGCCCTGGGCTGGCACGCTGAAGCGGTTGGCAGATGCCAGCGTGGTGCTCGAAGGTCCTTCCGTGAGCCTGCACCTGTGGGGGCTCGACTGCCCAAGCCCTGCGGGGACCGTGCTGGCTGCGGGCGCACCGTTGGGCAAGGTCGACGGTTCGCTGCTGGTGCAGTTGTGCCGCAGCCCTGATGTGAGCCCGCCACTGTTCTGCACGCCGGCGCGGGCGGCGGCCTGGCAGTCCCTGTGCCCGTCGCCGGCAAGGGTGCTCGGCATGGATTGCGACGCGCCGCTACCGCCCGACGCAAGTCTGCTGCTGCAGCGGCGCGACGCCAGTTTCGCTCGCTCGCAGAAGCATTATTACCAGGCGCCGCCGCAGATCGAGCGCGGCTGGCGCAACCATCTGATCGACATGCACGGCCAGTCGTACCTGGACATGCTCAACAACGTCGCGGTGCTCGGCCATGGACACCCGCGCATGGCCCAGGTGGCGGCGCGGCAATGGTCACTGCTCAATACCAACTCACGCTTTCACTATGCAGCGATCGCCGAGTTTTCCGAGCGCCTGCTGGCGCTTGCGCCGCCAGGTTTCGATCGGGTGTTTCTGGTCAACAGCGGCACCGAGGCCAACGATCTGGCGATCCGCCTGGCCTGGGCAGCCAGCGGCGGGCGCGACATGCTCAGCATGCTCGAGGCCTACCATGGCTGGTCGGTGGCCACCGATGCCATTTCCACCTCCATCGCCGACAACCCGCAGGCGTTGAGCACGCGACCGGACTGGGTCCATCCGGTCATGGCGGCCAACAGCTACCGTGGCACTTTCCGTGGTCCCGACTGCACCGCAGGCTACGTCCGCAGTGTCAACGACACCTTGCATCAGCTGGATGAGCAGGGCCGCCAACTGGCCGGTTTCATCTGCGAGCCGGTGTACGGCAACGCCGGTGGCATAGCCTTGCCCGAGGGCTATCTGCAGCAGGTCTATGAGCGCGTTCGCGCGCGGGGCGGGCTGTGCATCGCCGACGAAGTGCAAGTTGGCTATGGGCGCCTGGGCGAGTATTTCTGGGGGTTCGAACAGCAAAGCGTGGTGCCGGACATCATCACCATGGCCAAGGGCATGGGCAATGGTCACCCGCTGGGCGCGGTGATTACCCGCCGCGAGGTAGCCGAGGCACTGGAAGCCGAGGGGTATTTCTTCTCATCGTCCGGTGGCAGCCCGGTCAGTTGCCGCATCGGCCTGGCGGTGCTCGATGTGATGGCCGAAGAGGGGCTGTGGGAGAACGCGAGGGTGGTCGGCGGGCATTTCAAGGCACGCTTGCAAGGGTTGCTCGACCAGCATCCGCTGGTGGGCGCCGTGCACGGGTCCGGGTTCTATCTGGGCCTGGAACTGGTGCGCGATCGCCATAGCCTGGCGCCGGCGACGCAGGAGACGGCGTTGCTGTGCGAGCGGCTGCGCGAGCTGGGCATCTTCATGCAGCCCACCGGTGACCACCTGAACATCCTCAAGATCAAGCCGCCGATGGTGACCACCCGACAGAGCGTGGATTTCTTCGTCGATTGCGTGGCGCAGGTGCTTGACGAAATCCAGGGCTGAAAGACAGGCCTGGGCGCGTTTCACGATCCGCTCGACAACCTGTAGAGTGCGCCCATACCTTTTTCATGGACCACCGGAGCCCTGACCCATGACCACGCTCGACAGTACCCCTCGCGCCGACGGTTTCCACATGCCGGCCGAATGGGCGCCCCATACCCAGACCTGGATGCTGTGGCCCGAGCGCCCGGACAACTGGCGCCTGGGCGGCAAGCCGGTGCAGGCGGCGCATGTCGCCCTGGCCAAGGCCATCGCGCGTTTCGAGCCGGTCACGGTCGGGGTGTCTGCCGGGCAGTACGACAACGCGCGCGCGCGCCTGGACGTGCCGAACATTCGCGTGGTCGAAATGAGCAGCGACGATGCCTGGATGCGTGATACCGGGCCGACCTTCGTGATCGACGAAAGCGGCCAGGTGCGCGGTGTAGACTGGGCGTTCAATGCGTGGGGCGGCTTTGAAGGTGGCCTCTATGCGCCCTGGAACCGCGACGAGCAGGTGGCAAGCAAGGTGCTGGGCATGGAGCGCTGCCAGGGTTACTACACGCAAGGTTTCGTGCTCGAAGGCGGCTCGATTCACGTGGACGGCGAAGGCACGCTGATCACCACCGAGGAATGCCTGCTCAACCGCAATCGCAACCCGCACCTGAACCGCGAGCAGATCGAGCGAATCCTGTCCGATCATCTGGCAGTGGACAAGGTCATCTGGCTGCCCGACGGCCTGTTCAACGACGAGACCGACGGACACGTCGACAACTTCTGCTGCTACGTGCGTCCCGGTGAAGTGCTGCTGGCCTGGACCGACGACGCCAGTGACCCGAACTATGCCCGTTGCCAGGCTGCCCTGCAGGTGCTGGAAAGCAGTGTCGATGCCAAGGGCCGGGCGCTGGTGGTGCACAAGATGCCGATCCCGGGGCCCCTGTATGCCACCCAGCAGGAGTGCGATGGCGTCGATCTGGTTGCCGGCAGCCAGGAGCGTCACCCGTCCGTGCGCCTGGCCGGATCCTACGTTAACTTCCTGATCGTCAACGGCGGCATCATCGCGCCCAGCTTCGACGACCCGCTCGACAGCCAGGCGCAGGCCCTGTTGCAGCAGCTGTTTCCGGAGCACGAAGTGGTGATGGTGCCGGGCCGTGAATTGCTGCTCGGTGGCGGCAACATCCATTGCCTGACCCAGCAGCAGCCGGCGCCCGTGCGCGGCTGAGGCGGGCTGACCAGCCTTTGAAGCCCGACCTGATGTCGGGCTTTTTTGTGGGCGTTATGCCGCAAAGCGACCTGCTTATAGCGATAAAGTTTCACGAAATTTTGACTTTCGCGTCCTCCCATCGCTAGGATCCGACCCCGCGCACTGGCCCGCATAAACCCTGCCCCGCCCCTCCGAATGCCTGTTGCAGAGCGTTGCGCTGGCAATGCGGACGGCGGGAAACGAGCGGGTGGCCGTGTCGCGTCCTCACTGGTGATTAGGGAAAACAAGATGTTGAACAAGAAACTGGCTGTCCTCGCGCTGGGCGTGATGGCGGCGACCCAGGCCATGGCCAGCGAACAGGCCGATAGCAAGGGCTTCGTCGAAGACAGCCACCTCGACGTACTGCTGCGCAATGCCTACATCAGTCGTGACTACAAGCATGGCGGGCAGGACAAGGCCGAGTGGGGCCAGGGTGTGATCGCCAAGTTCAATTCCGGTTTCACCCAGGGCACGGTCGGCGTCGGCGTCGATGCATTCGGCCTGTATGCGCTGCGCCTGGACGGCGGCACCGGTCGCGCCGGTGCCGGCGGCATCGACTTTTTCAAGCGTGGCGGTACTTCGGACGATCCAAGCAGTGCGCCCCACGATCTGGCCCGCGCCGGCGCAGCGGTGAAAGTGCGCATCTCCAATACCGTGATCAAGTACGGCGACCAGATGCCGGCGCTGCCGGTGCTCAATTTCGACGATTCGCGCCTGTTGCCGGAAAGCTTCACCGGCACCCTGATCACCTCCAAGGAAATCGATGGCCTGGTGCTCAACGCCGGCCGCTTCACCCAGGAAGCGCGCAAGAGCGCCGAAGCCCGCGACAGCGGTGGCCTGAAGAAAATCGACGTGTACGGCGGCAGCTATCAGTTCAGCGACAGCCTGACCGGTGCCTTGTATGCCTCGGATGTCGAAGACCGGCTGAAGAAGCAGTACGTCAACCTCAACTACGTGCTGGCCCTGCCGAGCGAACAGTCGCTGACGTTTGATTTCAACGGCTACCGCTCGCACCTGGACAAGGACTACGCCAGCACGCTGGGCACTGGCCAGGACAACAAGATCTGGAGCCTGGCCGCGACCTGGGCCTTCGGTCCGCACTCGCTGACCCTGGCACACCAGCGCAGCACGGGCGATACCGGCTACAACTACGGTTTCTATCAGAACGCCGGTGGCGTGGGCGACGGTGGCTCGACCATTTTCCTGGCCAACTCGTACTGGTCGGACTTCAACGCCGAAGACGAAGTCTCCTGGCAGTTGGGCTACGGCATCGACTTCCGCACGTTCGGCGTGCCCGGCCTGACCTACAAGGTGGCCTACGTGCGTGGCGACAACATCCGCACCCCGACGGGCGATGGCCAGGAACGCGAGATCTTCAACCAGGTCCAGTACGTGGTGCAGAACGGCCCGGCCAAGGACCTGACCCTGCGTCTGCGCGGCTCGTGGTTGCGCACCTCGGACAACGTCCGTGCTTCGGGCTATAACGACGACGGCAACGAAGTACGCGCTTTCGTCGAGTACCCGATCAACATCTTCTGATGGCGACCTGGTTGTGATGTTGTAAATGAAAAACCCCGCGAGAGCGGGGTTTTTCGTATGCGAACGATGCCGATCAATGCTCGCGCACGGCCTGCGTATCCGGCTCGCGGGTCACGGCCTTGACCAGTTTGCCGATGCTCAGGCCCTGCAGCAGGATCGAGGACAGCACGACGATGTAGGTGATGCTCAACAGCAGGTCGCGTTCCGGTCCGATCGGCAGGGCCAGGGCCAGGGCGACCGAGACGCCGCCGCGCAGGCCACCCCAGGTAAGCACGCGAATGGTGCCACGCGGGACGCTGCGAAAGCGTCGCAGCAGCAGAATCGCCGGGGCCACCGTGAGCAACCGCGAGAGCAGGATCGCCACGGCCAGCAGGGAGGCTGCGAACAGGTGCAGCCAGGAGAACGGCAGCAGCAACAGTTCCAGGCCGATCAGGGCGAACAGCAGGGCGTTGAGGATGTCGTCGAGCAACTCCCAGAAGCCGTCCATGTAGCGCCGGGTCATGTCGTTCATCGCCAGGTTGCGCCCCAGGTTGCCGATGATCAACCCGGCCACCACCATTGCGATCGGCGCCGACACATGCAGCTCGTAGGCCATGGCCGAGCCACCGATCACCAGCGCCAGGGTCAGCATGACCTCGACCTGGTACTGCTCGATGCTCTTGATCATGCGGTAGACGATGTAGCCGATCAGGCCGCCGAACAGTGCGCCCCCTACGGCTTCATGCAGGAACAGCATGGCCGTTGCGCCCGCCGTCGGTGTTTCGCCCAGTTGAGCGATACCCAGCAGCACGGTGAACACCACCACCGCCGTGCCATCGTTGAACAGCGATTCGCCGACAATGGTGGTTTTCAACGGCTTGGAGGCGTTGGCCGTGCGCAGCACGCCCAGCACCGCGATCGGGTCGGTAGGTGAAATCAGGGCGCCGAACAGCAAGCAGTACAGGAAGCTGACGTGCCAGCCGAACAGGCCGAAGATCCAGAAGGCCAGGGCGCCGATGACGAAGGTGGCGATCAGCACGCCGAAAGTGGCCAGCAGACCGATCGGCCAGCGGTAGTTGCGCAGGTCGGCGAGGTTCACGTGCAGGGCGCCGGCGAACAGCAGGAAGGACAGCATCCAGTTCATCAGCAGATCGCCGAAGTCGATCTGGTTCATCAATGCTTCGACGCGTTCTTCCAGGCCCGGGTAGCCGATGAAACTCAAGCCTTGCAGGATCAGCGAGAACAGCAGAGCGGTCACCATCACGCCGATGGTAGGGGGCAGGCCGATGAAGCGGAAATTCACATAGGTCAGCAGTGTGGTGAGGCAGATGAATGTGGCAACTAACTCGAGCATCCGGGCTCCTTTGGTCAAATGATGAAGATTTATCGATAGATGAGGTCTATCAAGCGCTGCGATGTTGTTGGATGTTGCCGTGCGCCCGAACGGCACACCCGTTCATCCCGCCGCGTTGAGTGCCGCCGTCGGCCTGCGCTGCCAATAGATGAACACCACGGCGAGTATCAGGGTGCCGATGCCGGTGATGGCGCCGGTCCATGGCAAATCCACCAGTGGTGCACCACTGGCGACAACCAGGCCGCCGACCCAGGCGCCGGCGGCGTTGCCCAGGTTGAAGGCGCTCTGGTTGAGGGTCGAGCCCAGGTTCGGCGCCTCGTGTGCCTGGTCGATGATCAGCAATTGCAGGATCGGGCACAGCGCGAAGGCGAACACGCCCCACGCCAGCAATGTCAGCGCGGCCGGGATCAATGAGCCGCTGGTCTGGGTGAACAGGGCCAGGATCAACACCACCGCAATGGCCATGCCCACCAGCGAGGGCAGCAGGCGCGAGTCGGCCAGACGGCCACCGAGCATGCTGCCGATGGTCAGGCCGACGCCGAACAGCAGCAGCATCACGGTGATGCCGTGGGCGCTGACGCCGGTAACGTCCTGCAGGATCGGTGCAATGTAGGTGAACACACTGAACAGGCTGCAGGAGGCCATCGCGCTCATGGCCAGGGGCAGCAACACGTTGGGCTTGCGCAGCACGCGGAACTCGCGGGCCAGGTTGCCGCGTTCCATGGGAATGGCCTTGGGCAGCCAGACGATCTGCGCCAGCAAGGCAATGATGCCGATCACCGAGACGGCCCAGAACGTGGAGCGCCAGCCGGCGAACTGGCCCAACGCCGTGCCCAGCGGTACCCCCAGCACGTTGGCCAGGGTCAGTCCGGTGAACATCAGGGCGATGGCCTGGGCGCGCTTGTTCGGCGCCACCAGGCCTGCGGCCACTACCGAGCCGATTCCGAAGAACGCTCCATGGCACAGGGCCGTGATGATTCGGGCGCCCATCAGCGTGGCGTAATTGGGCGCCAGCGCGCACAGCACGTTGCCGAGGATGAACATCAAGGTCATGCCCAGCAAGGTAGCCTTGCGCGGCAGGTTGGCGGTGAGCACCGCCAGCACCGGCGCGCCGAAGACCACGCCCAGGGCGTAGCCGGTGATCAGCAAGCCCGCATCCGGGATGCTGACGGACAGGTCCTGCGCCACATCGGTGAGCAGGCCCATGATGACGAATTCGGTGGTGCCGATGCCGAATGCGGCGACGGCCAATGCAAACAATGCAAGTGGCATGCGGATGTTCTCGAGTAGGAGGGTGAGTTGCCCGACAAAGGCATGCGCCAGCCTCCGCATGAACTGCAGAGAACACGATTTATTGGAATAGGAGCGCAAAAGGATGCAGCAATACAGCGGCGCGTATTATAGGGAGTGCCGCAAAGGCGGCCAAATTGATAATTGCAATGGAACTCTGCGCGGGCGAACCTTTCGCGGCGTGTGTCCTCTTAATATCTATCGAGCGTGCATGGGCACATCGGTGTGGAAGACTCGAACAAGGAACTCTGTATGACCGTCGCCTTCTGGTGTGTCTTGATCGCTTTGGTATTGCCCTACGCATGCGCCTATATCGCCAAGTTCACGGGCGGCAACTTCGGCTTGCGCCACAACCATGATCCGCGTGCCTACCTCGACGCGCTGGAGGGCTTGCCCAAGCGGGCCCACGCCGCGCAGTTGAACAGTTTCGAAATTCTTCCCGGCTTCATCGCCGCAGTGGTCATTTCCGATATCGTCGGCAATGCGCAACAGGTGACGCTCGACGTGCTGGCAGTGGTGTTCATCACTACACGTCTGCTGTACATCATCTGTTACCTGGCCGACTGGGCTGCCTTGCGGTCGTTGGTATGGTTCACCGGGTTCGCGATCATCGTCAGTTACTTCTTCGTCTCGATGTAGCGGCACTTTGCGTACAGGCGGCGGATCATCGACATGACTCGCCGCGCAATGCTCGTTACTTGTCCAGCTCATCCATTGCTTCTTGCAATTCCTTGCGCGACTCGGCGAGCTTGTCCTTGCGCTTGTTGATCTTCTCCGAATCGCCTTTCTTCATGGCTTTGTCCAGGTCGCTTTGACGCTTGCTGACTTCGCGCTTGGCATCGAGCACTTTGCCTTCACGTTCCTTGCGCAGCGAATTGTCGGTGCAGTTGGTCTGGATCTCGCGCAGTGCGGTGTTCAGGCCATCGACCTGATTCTGGTTGCCGTTGGCCTTGGCGACGGCGATCTGTGCCTGCACGTTCTGCTGCTTGGCGGCGCAACCGGTGGCCACTGCCGCCACGGCGGGGGCAGGAGGGGCAGCCATCGCCGGGGCGACAAGCACACCGGTGACCAGCAAAGCGCACAGGGAGGAAAGCTTGTTCATGGTGACTCCGTGAATATGATTCTGAATAGTTGACGATGAATTGAAGTAAATTTCTGTAGGACGCGTCCTATTCGTGGCACCACGTATCGAGTTGCTGCAGTGGCCCACGACATGATCCTTCCATTGAAGGACCTTTTGCCGGCCAGGTCAAAGCCGTCTCGCCTCGAAGCAGGCCTGCGCCGTTTGCGACGACACAAAAAAGCCCCGGCCAGTCACCCGGCCGGGGCTTTTCGTGTACTGCTGTCAGGCGCCTGGCTTACTTGAGGCCGGCGGCGTCGCGCAGGGCCGCGGCACGGTCGGTGCGCTCCCAGGTGAACGCGGTGAAGGTGTCGTCGCCTACGGTCATTTCCACCGGCGCCCGGCCGAAGTGGCCGTAGGCCGCGGTGGCCTGGTACATCGGGTGCAGCAGGTCGAGCATGGTGGTGATGGCATACGGACGCAGGTCGAAGTGCGCACGCACCAGCTTGACGATCTGGTCGTCGCTGATCTTGCCGGTGCCGAAGGTGTTGATCGAGATCGACGTGGGCTGGGCCACGCCGATGGCGTAGGACACCTGAATCTCGCAGCGCTCGGCCAGGCCGGCGGCGACGATATTCTTGGCCACGTAGCGACCGGCGTAGGCCGCAGAGCGGTCGACCTTGGACGGATCCTTGCCGGAGAACGCACCGCCACCGTGGCGGGCCATGCCGCCGTAGCTGTCGACGATGATCTTGCGTCCGGTCAGGCCACAGTCACCCACCGGGCCACCGATGATGAAGTTGCCGGTCGGGTTGATGTGAAACTGGGTGTCCTTGTGCAGCAGTTCGGCCGGCAACACGTGCTTGACGATCAACTCCATCACGCCTTCGCGCAGGTCCTTGTAGGACACGTCCGGGTTGTGCTGGGTCGACAGCACCACTGCATCGATGCCCACGACCTTGCCGCCTTCGTACTGGCAGGTGACCTGCGACTTGGCATCGGGGCGCAGCCACGGCAGCAGGCCGGACTTGCGCGCTTCGGCCTGGCGCTCGACCAGGCGATGCGAGAAGCAGATCGGCGCGGGCATCAACACGTCGGTTTCGTTGCTGGCATAGCCGAACATCAGGCCCTGGTCGCCTGCGCCCTGATCTTCCGGCCTGCTGCGGTCCACGCCCTGGGCGATGTCTACCGACTGCTTGCCGATGATGTTCATGACCGCACAGGTGGCGCCGTCGAAGCCGACATCGGAGCTGTTGTAGCCGATGTCGACGATGACCTTGCGCACGATGTCTTCCAGGTCGACCCAGGCCGACGTGCTGACTTCGCCGGCGATGATCGCCACGCCGGTCTTGACCAGGGTTTCGCAAGCCACGCGGGCGAACTTGTCCTGGGTGATGATGGCGTCCAGCACCGCGTCGGAAATCTGGTCGGCGATCTTGTCCGGGTGTCCTTCAGAGACGGACTCGGAGGTGAAAAGGGAGTATTCGCTCATCTCGACGGTTTCCTAAATTGACCGATGGTGAGTGTCGCCAGCCGGCCGCGAGAAATGTCGGACCTGAATCTGGAAACCATTACGTAAGCCCACGTAGAGGCTCTCTCCGGGTACAAGCCCCGCAGCGGTGGCCCAACGGGCCAGATCTTCCTGTTCGAAACCCAACCAGAGATCACCGCAGGCCTCCTTGGCCCAACTCTGGTTGTGGCTGCACAATTCTGTGACCAAAAGACTGCCACCCGGTTGCACGCGCTGGGCCAGATGACCGAGGGCCTGCTGCGGGTCGCTGAAGTGGTGCAGGACCATGTTCAGCACCACGCAGTCGGCGCGCAGGCTGGTGGGTGCCAAGGCATCGACCAGCTCCAGGCGCACGTTGCCCAACCGCTCGCGCAGGCAGACCTGACGCGCCAGTTCGAGCATGGCCGGGCTGTTGTCCTGCGCCGTGACCTGAGCAAAGCGCCGCGCCAGCTCGGGCAAGAAGCCGCCGTCGCCAGGGCCCACTTCCAAGGCGCTGGCCTGGCTGGTGAAGCTGAGTTTGTCGAGCAGGGCCAGCAGGCTTTCGCGGTACTGCGGCAAGCCGGCGATGAGGTCCTGCTGGGCGCGGAATTTTTCTTCCATGCGCGAGAAGAAATCTTCGCTGGCCGCCGCGCGCTGGCGCTGCACCACGGCCATGCGCACCTGGGCCTCGGCCGGCAGGCTCAACGCGTCGACCTCTTCGAGCAAAGCGCTGTGCAGGCGCCCGCCCAGCGCGCGAGCGTTGGGCAGGGCGCGGCGGTAGAAAATCGCGTTGCCCTCGCGGCGGGTAGCCACCAGGTCGGCTTGGGCGAGCACCTTGAGGTGATGGCTCATGCCCGACTGGCCCACTGCGAAGATCTGCGCCAGCTCGAGCACGCCGAACGAATCGCTGGCCAGCGCGCGCAGCACGTTGAGGCGCAGTGGATCGCCGCCGGCCTTGCACAGGGCCGCCAGATCGTCACTTGCCTGATGGTCGAAAGCAGGGGCGCGCAGGTTCATAGGTTCGGCAGTCTAGTGAGCGATGCGCAGCCTCGCAAGACCAATATCAAAAAGTTTTGATATTGGTTCGGGGGTGGTGCGGCCGGGCATTTGCCCGCTGGGGCAAATGTCCGATTGCCCAACCCCCTGCCGGTGGGGGAAAATGTCGTTCTTTGTTGTATCCCTGCCTACACAGACCCCAGGAGACATGCGATGCCCAGCCGTCGTGAGCGCGCCAATGCCATTCGTGCACTGAGCATGGATGCCGTGCAAAAAGCCAACAGCGGCCACCCAGGTGCCCCCATGGGCATGGCGGATATCGCCGAAGTGCTGTGGCGTGACTTCCTCAAGCACAACCCGGCCAACCCGGCGTTCGCCAACCGCGACCGTTTCGTCATGTCCAACGGCCACGGCTCGATGCTGGTCTATTCGCTGCTGCACCTCACCGGCTACGACCTGGGCATCGAGGACCTGAAGAATTTCCGCCAGCTGCACAGCCGCACCCCGGGCCACCCCGAGTACGGCTACACCCCAGGCGTGGAAACCACCACCGGCCCACTGGGTCAGGGCCTGGCCAACGCCGTCGGTTTCGCCATTGCAGAAAAAGTGCTGGCGGCGCAGTTCAACCGCGACAGCCACAAGATCGTCGATCACAACACCTATGTGTTCCTCGGCGACGGCTGCATGATGGAAGGCATCTCCCACGAAGTGAGCGCGCTGGCCGGCACCCTGGGCCTGGGCAAGCTGATCGCTTTCTACGATGACAACGGCATCTCCATCGACGGCGAAGTCGAGGGCTGGTTCACCGACGACACGCCGAAACGCTTCGAAGCCTACGGCTGGCAAGTGATTCGCAACGTCGACGGCCACGATGCGGACGAAATCAAGACCGCCATCGAGACCGCGCGCAAGAGCGAGCAGCCCACCCTGATCTGCTGCAAGACCACCATCGGCTTTGGCTCGCCGAACAAGCAGGGCAAGGAAGACTGCCACGGCGCGCCACTGGGTGCCGAAGAGATCGCTTTGACCCGCGCCGCGCTGAAGTGGAACCACGGCCCGTTCGAAATCCCGGCCGACATCTACAAGGAATGGGACGCCAAGGAAGCCGGCGTTGCCGTGGAAGCCGAGTGGAACCAGCGCTTCGCTGCCTATTCCGCCGCCTACCCCGAACTTGCCAATGAATTCGTGCGGCGCATGAGCGGTGAGCTGCCAGCCGATTTCTCCGAAAAGGCCAGCGCCTACATCGCCGAAGTGGCCGCCAAGGGCGAGACCATCGCCAGCCGCAAGGCCAGCCAGAACGCCTTGAACGCCTTTGGCCCATTGCTGCCGGAAATTCTCGGTGGCTCGGCCGACCTGGCCGGTTCCAACCTGACCCTGTGGAAAGGCTGCAAGGGTGTCGAAGCAGATGACGCCGCCGGCAACTACATCTATTATGGCGTACGCGAATTCGGCATGAGCGCGATCATGAACGGCATCGCCCTGCATGGCGGCTTCGTGCCGTACGGCGCGACCTTCCTGATCTTCATGGAATACGCACGCAACGCGGTACGCATGTCGGCGCTGATGAAGAAGCGCGTGATCTACGTATTCACCCACGACTCCATCGGTCTGGGCGAAGATGGCCCGACCCACCAGCCGATCGAACAGCTGGCCAGCCTGCGCTGCACCCCGAACCTCGACACCTGGCGTCCTGCCGATGCGGTCGAGTCGGCGGTAGCATGGAAATTCGCCCTGGAGCGCAACGACGGTCCATCGGCGCTGATCTTCTCGCGTCAGAACCTCGATCACCAGACCCGCGACCAGGCCCAACTGGCCGATATCACCCGTGGCGGCTATGTGCTCAAGGATTGTGCTGGCGAGCCTGAGTTGATCCTGATTGCCACCGGTTCCGAGGTTGGTCTGGCGGTGAAGGCATTCGACAAACTCACCGAGCAGGGCCGCAACGTGCGCGTCGTGTCGATGCCGTGCACCAGCGTGTTCGACGCGCAGGACGCAGGCTACAAGCAGTCGGTGTTGCCGCTGCAGGTCAGCGCGCGCATCGCCATCGAGGCGGCGCATGCCGACTACTGGTACAAGTACGTGGGCCTGGAAGGCCGCGTGATCGGCATGACTAGCTTTGGCGAGTCGGCACCGGCGCCGGCCTTGTTCGAAGAGTTCGGTTTCACCCTGGAGAATATCCTGGCCACCGCCGAAGAATTGCTCGAAGACTGATCCACACCCGCGTAGGAGCGGTCATGGGCCGCGAAGGGCGTGCTGCGGTGTGTCAGGTGTACCGCGGCGAGGCTTTCGCGGCCACGGACCGCTCCTACGGGGATTGCGGACCTCCTGTAGGAGCGGTCATCGGCCGCGAAGGGCGTGCTGCGGTGTGTCAGGTGTACCGCGGCGAGGCTTTCGCGGCCACGGACCGCTCCTACGGGTGGTCCTCGGATGCTCATAATAATTCCAGGCGTACTTGCTCATGTCTTCTCCACGCCCCTACAGAGTCGCTCTCAACGGTTACGGCCGCATCGGTCGCTGCGTGCTGCGTGCGTTGTGCGAGCGCGGTGCGCAGGCCGAGTTCGAGGTGGTGGCGATCAACGACCTGGCCGACATGGCCAGCATCGAGTACCTCACGCGCTTCGATTCGACCCACGGCCGCTTTCCCGGTGAAGTCACGGTGGATGCCGACCACCTGTTGATCAACGGTCAACGCATACGCGTCACCCGCAGTGCCACGCCCGAAGCGATCGACTGGGCCGCGCTCGACATCGACCTGGTGCTCGAATGCTCCGGGGCCTACAACACCCGCGGCGACGGCCAGCGTTTCCTGGCCGCCGGCGCACCGGCCGTGCTGTTTTCCCAGCCCATGGCCAGCGAAGCCGACGTCGATGCCACCATCGTGTTCGGTATCAATCAGGATTGCCTCAGCGGACGCGAACGGCTGGTTTCCAACGCGTCCTGCACCACCAATTGCGGCGTGCCACTGTTGCGCCTGCTGGATCAGGCCATCGGCCTGGAATACGTGTCCATCACCACCATTCACTCGGCCATGAACGACCAGCCGGTGATCGACGCCTACCACCACGAAGACCTGCGCCGTACGCGCTCGGCATTCCAGTCGGTCATTCCGGTTTCCACCGGCCTGGCCCGTGGCATCGAACGGCTGCTACCGGAACTTGCCGGTCGAATCCAGGCCAAAGCAGTGCGCGTGCCGACCGTCAACGTGTCATGCCTGGACATTACCCTGCAGATGGCGCGCGACACCTGTGCCGTGGAGGTCAACCGGATTCTCTACGAAGCAGCGTGCAGTGGCCCGTTGCAGGGGCTGCTGGCCTACACTGAGTTGCCGCACGCCAGTTGTGATTTCAACCACGACCCTCATTCGGCCATCGTCGATGCCAGCCAGACCCGCGTTTCCGGCCCGCGCCTGGTGAACCTGCTGGCCTGGTTCGACAACGAATGGGGTTTTGCCAATCGAATGCTCGACGTTGCGGGGCATTACCTGCGCGTCATGAACAATTCCAAACGAGCTTGAAAGGACTGAACGCAATGACCGTGTTGAAGATGACCGACCTCGACCTGCAAGGTAAGCGCGTACTGATTCGCGAAGACCTCAACGTACCCGTCAAGGATGGCAAGGTAACCAGCGACGCGCGCATCCTCGCCTCGTTGCCCACCATCAAGCTGGCCCTGGAGAAGGGCGCGGCGGTGATGGTCTGCTCGCACCTGGGCCGGCCCACCGAAGGCGAATTCTCTGCCGAGAACAGCCTCAAGCCGGTGGCCGAGTACCTGAGCAAGGCCTTGGGCCGCGACGTGCCGCTGGTCGCCGACTACCTGGACGGCGTCCAGGTCGAGGCGGGTGATATGGTGCTGTTCGAGAACGTGCGCTTCAACAAGGGCGAGAAAAAGAACGCCGACGAGCTGGCTCAACGCTACGCGGCGCTGTGCGACGTGTTCGTGATGGACGCATTCGGCACTGCGCACCGCGCCGAAGGCTCCACCCATGGCGTGGCCAAGTTCGCCAAGGTGGCCGCTGCCGGCCCGCTGCTGTCCGCGGAGCTTGAAGCGCTGGGCAAGGCGCTGGGCGCCCCGGCCAAGCCAATGGCCGCCATCGTTGCCGGCTCCAAGGTCTCGACCAAGCTGGACGTGCTCAATAGCCTCAGCGGCATCTGCGACCAGCTGATCGTGGGCGGTGGCATTGCCAACACCTTCCTGGCCGCAGCCGGGCACAAGGTTGGCAAGTCGCTGTACGAGCCTGACCTGCTCGACACGGCGCGCGCCATCGCGGCCAAAGTCAGCGTGCCGTTGCCGGTCGACGTGGTGGTGGCCAAGGAGTTCGCCGAAAGCGCCGAAGCCACGGTCAAGCTGATTGCCGACGTAGCCGATGACGACATGATCCTCGACATCGGTCCACAGACCGCCGAGCACTTCGCCGAGTTGCTCAAGTCGTCCAAGACCATTCTGTGGAACGGCCCGGTCGGTGTGTTCGAGTTCGATCAGTTCAGCAACGGCACCCAGGTATTGGCCAAAGCGATCGCGCAGAGCCCGGCCTTTTCCATCGCCGGTGGCGGCGATACCCTGGCGGCCATCGACAAGTACGGCGTCGCTGGCGACATCTCCTACATCTCGACTGGCGGCGGTGCGTTCCTCGAGTTCGTCGAGGGCAAGGTGCTGCCGGCCGTGGAAATGCTGGAACAGCGGGCCAAGGCCTGACGTCCTTTGAGGCTCGAGGAGAAACGGATGCTCAAGGCACCCACCCTGGCGTTGCTGATCGGCCTGCTGGCCGGCTGTTCCGGTGCGCCGGCAACATCGGTCGACGACGGTCCGGCGGCGATCCGTGGCGGCTGTTCGCAGTCGCAGTGGCAGGCCGAAAGCATCCCAGTGGTCGGCAAGCGCATGGGGCCTGAGGCTCTGGAGCGCTACGAGCCGGAACAGCAGGCGCAGGCACCGGGTTGTCCGTGAGGGCAACCAATGGCGCTTGCCAGGGGTCTTCTGTGGTGAGTCTCACGATTATCACTGCCTTTGGCACCAAGATTATCTGTGCCTGCGGCACAAGGAGTTCACCATGAAGATCGGTTCCGCGACATTCGGTTTGGCCACCCTGCTGGCAGCGGCGCTGTCCAGCGGTTGCATGAGTTCAGGCGCCGGCAGCGCCTGTGAAGTGTTCAGCCCGGTGTCTGTGGTGACGCCCACGACTCAGGACGATCAACGGGTGCAGACCAACGCCACTGGTGCGCCGGCCGGTGCCCGGAACACGGCACAGGATTGCGGCGCGTGAGCCAGTGCTCAGAGGTATATGAATGAAAGGCGGTTTGGCGATAATGGCAATGGCGCTGCTTTCTGGCTGCGCCTACCTGGATAAGCCGATGCCGGTGTCCCCCGACTGGACACGTTGGCAGTGCGACAGCCAGGTCGAGGTGCAATGGCGGTACAGTGTCGCCGACAAGAGCGCGATGCAGGTGCGCCTGGCCGGCAGCGACAAGCAGTACGCCTTGACGCCCCAGGCCGGGGCCGAGGGCGAGCTGTTCAGCGATGGTGTGCTGGCGTTTCACAAGAAAGGTGACGAAGGCCTGGTGTACTGGGTCGCCACCGACGATTTGATTGGCCGGGGCTGCAAGGCTCCGTGACGGCTGGGCCCATTGCGCCAGCCCGATGATAGGCATTACTTCAAGAGCGGCCGCCGATGCGGTGAGCTGCAACGATCAACGACCCTGAACCGGGAGACACAACTACAATGGCACTTATCAGCATGCGCCAGATGCTGGACCACGCCGCCGAATTCGGCTACGGCGTTCCAGCTTTCAACGTCAACAACCTCGAGCAGATGCGCGCCATCATGGAAGCGGCCGACAAGACCGATTCCCCGGTCATCGTCCAGGCTTCGGCCGGCGCCCGCAAATACGCCGGTGCCCCGTTCCTGCGTCACTTGATCCTGGCGGCGATCGAAGAGTTCCCGCATATCCCGGTGTGCATGCACCAGGACCACGGCACCAGCCCCGACATCTGCCAGCGTTCGATCCAGCTGGGCTTCAGCTCGGTGATGATGGACGGCTCGCTGGGCGTCGACGGCAAGACCCCCACCGACTACGACTACAACGTGCGCGTGACTTCGCAGACCGTTTCCTTCGCCCACGCCTGCGGTGTGTCGGTAGAGGGCGAGCTGGGCTGCCTGGGTTCGCTGGAAACCGGTCAGGCCGGTGAAGAAGACGGCGTGGGCGCCGAAGGCATCCTGGATCACAGCCAGATGCTCACCGACCCGGAAGAGGCGGCCGATTTCGTCGCCAAGACCCAGGTCGACGCCCTGGCCATCGCCATCGGCACCAGCCACGGCGCCTACAAGTTCACCAAGCCGCCTACCGGCGACATCCTGGCGATCGACCGCATCAAGGCGATCCATGCGCGCATTCCCAACACTCACCTGGTGATGCACGGCTCCTCGTCGGTGCCGCAGGAATGGCTGGCGATCATCAACGAGTACGGCGGCGCCATCAAGGAAACCTACGGCGTGCCGGTCGAGGAAATCGTCGAAGGTATCAAGTACGGCGTGCGCAAGGTCAACATCGACACTGACCTGCGCCTGGCCTCCACCGGTGCGATCCGCCGTTTCATGGCGCAGAACCCGGCCGAGTTCGACCCGCGCAAATATTTCGCCGAAACCGTGAAAGCCATGCGTGACGTCTGCATCGCCCGCTACGAAGCATTCGGCACCGCCGGCAACGCCTCGAAGATCAAGCCGATCTCCCTGGAAGGCATGTTCCAGCGCTATGCCAGCGGCGAGTTGAACGCCAAGGTCAACTAGGCCTTACCGCTGTCGAAAAACCCGCCTGTTGGCGGGTTTTTTCGTTCTGGCGCGGTGTTCTGGGCAGGGTACTGCCTTTTGAGCAGGGCGCGCCGTCCATCGGCGAGTGCTCATTCGTGACGCAAACCGTGGGAAATTGTCCTACAGCTTTGTGCCGAGCCCGTCTAAAGTAACGCAAGAAGTTTCCGGGCGAATCCGGATTCAGCACGTCTGAACGAGTATTAGCATGGAATGCGCCCCTGATCCGTCCGTTGACGGTGGTTCCACGTTGTTGGTGGTCGACGATTATCCGGAAAACCTGCTGAGCATGAGAGCCCTGCTCGAGCGCCAGGACTGGCAGGTGGTGACCGCAGCTTCCGGTGTCGAAGCGCTGGGCAAACTGCTCGAGCATGAGGTCGATCTGGTGCTGCTCGACGTGCAGATGCCGGGTATGGACGGTTTCGAAGTGGCTCGTCTGATGCGCGGCAGCCAGCGCACGCGCTTGACCCCGATCATCTTCCTGACTGCCAACGAGCAGTCGCAGGCTTCCGTGCTCAAGGGCTACGCCACAGGGGCGGTGGACTATCTGTTCAAACCGTTCGACCCGCAGATCCTGCGGCCCAAGGTCCAGGCCCTGCTCGAACAGCAGCGCAACCGGCGTGACCTGCAGCGTTTGAGCCGTGACCTGGAAGCGGCCCGCGCCTTCAATGCCTCGGTGCTGGAAAATGCCGGTGAGGGCATTCTGGTGGTCAACGAGCACGGTCTGATCACCTTCGCCAACCCCGCCATCTCGCGCCTGCTGGGTGCCAGTGTCGAGCAACTGCAGCGCGGCGTGCTGGCGGATTACCTGCACAAGCCGCAGATTCCCGAATGGTCCGAGTCCGACTTCTACCGCGCCTACAGCACGCGCAATACCTACCGGGTGCATGACGCGCTGCTGCGCACGGCCAACGGCCAGCAGTTGCCGGTGGCTCTGTCGTGCGCGCCGTTGCCCGGCGAGCAGCGCGCCATGGTGGTGACGATCCTCGACATGTCGGTGGTGCGCAGCCTGCACCAGCAGCTGGAATACCAGGCGGTGACCGACCCGCTGACCGGGCTGCTCAACCGCCGCGGTTTCTATCAGGCCGTGGAGAGCGCGCTGGTGCGCAACGAGCGTGCGGAAAAGGCTCAGGCGCTGCTGTATCTGGATCTGGACGGCTTCAAGCGTATCAACGACACCCATGGTCACGACGCCGGAGACCGGGCCTTGCGCTGGGTGGCCGAACAGCTCAAAGCGGTGCTGCGCCCCTTCGACGTGGTGGCGCGCATGGGTGGCGACGAATTCACTGCGCTGCTGGACAACCTCGACTACCCCGAGCAGGCCGCCAAGGTGGCCGAAAAACTCATGGAACGCATCGCCATCGAGCAGACCGTGGATGGAGTGGACATCAGCCTGGGCGTCAGCATCGGCATTGCCACCTACCCCGAATGTGGCACCAATCTGGACAGCCTGCTGCGCGCTGCCGATATCGCCATGTATGCCGCCAAGCAGGCCGGTCGCCAGCAATACCGCTATTACGATCAGGATTTGAACGGTCGCGCGCGCTCGCGTCTGCTGCTGGAAACCAGTGTTGGTGAAGCCATCGAGAACCGTGATTTCAGTTTGGTCTACCAGCCGCAGGTGTCCCTGCTCGATGGGCGTCTGCGCGGTTTCGAGGCGCTGTTGCGCTGGTGTCATCCCAGCGTCGGCGACGTACAGCCGGGGCTGTTCATTCCCTTGCTCGAACAGGCGCGACTGATCAGTCGCCTGGCGAGCTGGATCTACACCGAAGGCGCTGCCCAGCGCCGCGCCTGGTCCAGCCGTTTTCCCGCCGAACTGGTGCTCAGCATCAGCCTGAGCAATGCCCAGTTCGCCATGCCCAACCTGGTGGCCGAACTGCAACGCGCGATTGCCTTGCATGGGTTGCGCCCGCGTCAGCTCGAGGTGGAGGTAGTGGAGTGCTCGCTGATGCACAACCTGCCCCAGGCCACCGCGCAGTTGCAGCAGTTGCGCAACCTGGGGGTGCGCATCGCCCTGGATGATTTCGGTACCGGCCCGTGCTCGCTGAAACTGCTGCGCGACTTGCCCATCGACACGCTCAAGCTGGACCGTCACTTGATCGCTCGACTGCCCGACTCCAAGCCCGATGGCGTGTTCGCGCGCAGTGTGATCCAGGCCTGCAACGCGTTCGACATCACGGTGATCGCCGAGGGCGTGGAGACCGCCGAGCAATGTCAGTGGCTGCGCGCCGCCGGTTGCGAGTGGATCCAGGGCTTCGTGATCGCCCGGCCATTGACGGCGCAGGCCGCCAGCGACTTTCCTCTGGTCAGCGCGGGCGTGCAGCCGGCAGCGGTGTGACGCCAGCGCCGCGCAGGCGTTACACTGGACACCTTTCTCAAGTCGAAACAGGCACCATGACCGCGCTGAAGTACCTGCAAGCCTACCCACCCGCACTGCAGGAGCAGGTCCGGCAACTGATCGCGCGCGGACAGCTGGCGGACTACCTGAGCCAGCGCTATCCGGATCGCCACGCCGTGCAGAGCGACAAGGCGCTGTACAACTATGCCATGGCCCTGAAGCAGGAGTACCTGCGCAACGCGCCGGCCATCGACAAGGTGCTGTTCGACAACCGCCTGGACCTGACGCATCGCGCACTGGGCCTGCACACCGCGGTTTCGCGGGTTCAGGGCGGCAAGCTCAAGGCCAAGAAGGAAATCCGCATCGCTTCGCTGTTCAAGGACGCGGCGCCGCAGTTTCTGCAGATGATCGTGGTGCATGAGCTGGCGCATTTCCGCGAGAGCGACCACAACAAGGCGTTCTACCAGCTGTGCGAACACATGCTGCCCGGTTATCAACAGTTGGAATTCGACCTGCGTGTCTACCTGACCTACCGTGATCTGCCCCCGCCGCCGTGAAGGATATCCCCATGCAAGTCAGCAAGACCCGCAGCAGTTTCTATCGCCGGCTCTACGTGGCCTGGCTGATCGACAGTGGCCAGGCGGCCACCGTGCCGGCCCTCATCGAGGCCACCGGGATGCCCCGGCGCACGGCCCAGGACACCATTGCGGCGCTGGCCGACCTGGACATCGCCTGCGAATTCGAGCAGCAGGATGGCGAGCGCAACCACATCGGTCGCTACGTGATCAGGCAGTGGGGCGCGATCGACCGTGAATGGATCGGCCAGAACCTGGGGCAGATCCGTCAGGTACTCGGTTACCCCTGAGCCTCGACGCGCCGGTACATGGCGATGTGCGCAATGTTGTCCTCCAGGTATTCCTGGCCGTGGGCAATGAAGCCGTAGCGGCCGTAATAGCCTTGCAGATGAGCCTGGGCCGATAGCTTTATCGGCATTTGCGGCCAGCGCCGCGCGGCGTGCTCCAGAGCCTTGGCCAGCAGCGCGTGGCCCAGCCCGGTGCCGCGCGCAGATGGGGCAGTGATCACTCGGCCGATCACCACGTCACCGCCCTGTGTGGAAGGGTCGAGCAGGCGCAGGTAGGCCACCAGGCGGCCCTCGCTCCAAGCCAGCAGGTGACAGGTGTCGGCGTGCAGGTCCTGCCCATCGACATCCTGATAGGGGCATTGCTGCTCGACCACGAAGACTTCGCTGCGCAGGCGCAGGATTTCGTACAGCTGCTGCACATCCAGCTCGCTGTGGTGCATGCACATCCATTCGATGGCCATGGTTGCCTCGTTCAAGGTTTCGGTTGCGCCGCTAGCTGGCGGCAGCTGAGGTCGGGCCTTTGATCAAGTGCGCGGCCAGGGTGCGCAGTGGCCCCAGCTGCCGACAGATCAGCGCCAACTGGGTCTGCATCAGACGCTGGCCTTCGTCGACCTCCTCGGGCATCTGTTCCAGTTCGTCGGCCAGCGCTTCCTCGCTGTCGCTCTGCACCTGTACCGGCACACGCGTGGCGAGGCCCGTGGCGATTTCGTCGATGCTGCGTGCCAGGCTTTCGCCGGCCCCGCCGATCAATTGTTCGCGCGCCTCGGCCGGCAGCTCGGTGCCACGGTGCGCACCCAGCCCGGACAGGTAGCTGAGCAGGGTGTGCGACAGCACCAGGAAGCGGAAGCCGACGTCGGCTTCCTTGCGGAAGTGGCCGGGCTCCATGAGCATGTTGGCCAGGGTGGTGGAGAGCGCAGCGTCGGCATTGTGGGCGTTGCGTCGTGCCAGGCGATAGGCGAGGTCGTCGCTCTTGCCGTTGGCGTATTGCTGCATGATCTGGCGCAGGTAGATGCTGTTGCAGGTCAAGGTGTTGGCCAGCACCTTGTTCAGCTTGCGACCTTGCCAGTCGGGCAGGAACAGGAACACCGCCAGGCCGGCGATCAGGCTGCCGAGCAGGGTGTCGAACAGCCGCGGCAGGAACAGCCCATAGCCGTCGCCCGTCTGGTTGAAGCAGAACAGCACCATCAAGGTGATGGCGGCGGTTGCCAGGGTGTAGCGCGTGGTGCGGTTGACGAAGAACACCAGGCCGGCGCCGATGGCGAACAACGATTGCACGATGGGGCTGGGGAACAGGTCGAACAGCGCCCAGCCCACGGTCAGGCCGATGGCGGTGCCGATGATCCGCTGGCCCAGCTTGCGGCGGGTAGCGCCGTAGCTGGGCTGGCACACGAACAAGGTCGTCAGCATGATCCAGTAGCCCTGGCTGGGGTGGATCAGGTGGACCATGGCGTAGCAGATCACCAGTGCCAGGGGCAGGCGCAGGGCATGGCGAAACAGCAGCGAAGTGGGCGTGAGGTTCTGCCGGATGCGGCCCCAGAAGTCCTTCAGGGTGTGCGGCGAGCGGTCCAGCAGGCTGCTGTCGCGGGCATCGGCCAGACGGTCGGGATTGCCGGCGTCGCTGAGCAGGCGGTCGAGGGTGCCGAGGTTGGCCGCCAGCGCGCGCAGCGACCGCAACAGGCCGCGCCAGGCCGGGTTGCTCTGGATCCGCAGGTGTTCGAGCGAAGCGTGCAGGTCGCTCAAGGCCTCGGCGAAGCTGTCGTCGTAGATGAACGGCTGGCGCAACTGGATCGACTCGCCCAGCCGCTGGCAGGCCACGCCCTGCTGGCGCAGCAGGCGCTGACAGCGAAACAGCACATCACTGTGGAAGAAGGCGTCGGCCAATGCGTTGTAGGGGTAGTGCGAGGAACTGGCGCGCTCGTGGATGTCCTGGGCCAGGAAGTAGAGTTTCAGGTAGCGGCTGACCTTGGAGCCGGGACGACCGTTGCCGACCCGGTGCAGGATGATTTCCTTGGCCGCGTTGAGCGCGGCCACGACCCGACCGTTCTGCTTGGCGAGCTCCAGGCGGCGGGCTTCCACGTCCAGCTGGCGGATCGGTTCGAACAGGCTCGACTTGAGCTTGAGGTACTGCCCCAGTTCGCTGAACAGTCGCGCCAGGGCCTGTTGCACCGGCTGGTTGGAAAACAGTACCTGCCACAGCACCGACAGCAGGCCATACCAGGCGGCGCCGGCCACCAGCAGCACCGGCTCGCGCCACAGGTTGCTGACTTCGCCGCCGCGCTGGTCGACGCCGATCATGGTGTAGACCGAGAGGATCAGGGTGGCGTAGGCGATGGCACCGTAGCGCTCGCCGAGCGCGCCGAGCATGGTCAGGGCGAAGCTGGCCACGGCCAGGGCCGTGACGAAGATGTAGGGGTAGGGGAACAGCAGTTCAACGGCAAAAGCGGCGACGGTGAAGCACGACAGGGTGGCTGCCAGGGCGCGGATGCGGCCTTGCCAGTTGTCGTCGGTTTCAGCCAGGGCGCAGGCGATGATGCCCAGGAACAGTGGCACCAGCAGACGCATCTCGTTTTCATACCAGCACAGCGCCATGCTGCCGGACAGCGCGATGAACACCCGTACGCTGTAGCTGAACTTGTCCAGCGCCCACAAGCGGCGCATTGATTGGCGGAACGACCTGGATGCCATGAAGAAGGAGTCGACCTGTAGGCGAGAGAACTGATGAACGGCGTCAATCTACCATTGTCGGCGCACGCCCGATACTGCGCGGCGGCCCCTGACGCGGCTTGCGCCGCTGCTACAGGGGCGGTGGCGGATCGAGAGAGTGTGGGGACTCTGTAGCAGCGGCGCGAGCCGCGTCCGGCAGCGCCGCAGATCCCCGGCGTGCTACACGTACTGCGCGGCGGCGTATCCGGAGGCCCACGCCCACTGGAAATTGAAGCCGCCCAGATGCCCGCTGACATCGAGCACTTCGCCGATGAAATACAACCCAGGGCTCTTCAGCGATTCCAGGGTCTTGGACGACACCTCGCGGGTATCGACGCCGCCCAAGGTCACCTCGGCGGTGCGATAGCCTTCGGTGCCGGCCGGCACCAACTGCCAGGCGCCCAGCGTATTTGCAACCGTTTGCAGCTCGGCCGGGGTGTACTGCTTCATCGGCTTGGACACGAACCAGTGTTCGGCCAGCAGGTTGGCCATTTTCTTGGTGAAGACTTCACCCAGCAGGGTCTTGAGCTCCGAATTGGGCCGCTCGGCCTGCTGTTGCTGCAGCCACGCCAACGCATCGTGATCGGGCAGCAGGTTGATCTCGACGGTGTCGCCGGGCTGCCAGAACGAGGAAATCTGCAGGATCGCCGGCCCGCTCAGGCCGCGATGGGTGAACAGCAGGTTCTCGCGAAACGCCTGGTCGTTGCAGCTGGCCACACAATCCACCGAGGTGCCGGACAACTCGGTGCAGATGTCCTTGAGCTGGTCGGTGATGGTGAACGGCACCAGCCCTGCGCGGGTGGGCAGCACACTGTGACCGAACTGGCGGGCGATCTGGTAGCCGAAGCCGGTCGCGCCCAGGGTCGGAATCGACAGCCCGCCAGTGGCCACCACCAACGACTGGCACGCCAGCAGGCCCAGTGAAGTCTGCAAACGATAGCCGTCGGCGGTTTTCTCGATGGACTGCACCGAGGTGTCCATGCGCAACTCGACGCCGGCGCTTTCGCACTCGTCCAGCAGCAGGCCGAGGATGTCACTGGACTTGTTGTCGCAGAACAGCTGGCCGAGTTTCTTCTCGTGGTAGAGCACGCCGTGCTTGGCCACCATGGCGATGAAATCCCACTGGGTATAGCGCGCCAGGGCAGACTTGCAGAAGTGCGGGTTCTGCGAGAGGAAGTTGGCCGGTTCGGTGTACATGTTGGTGAAGTTGCAGCGACCGCCGCCGGACATGAGGATCTTCTTGCCCGGCTTGTTGGCGTGGTCGATCAGCAGTACCTCGCGGCCTCGCTGTGCAGCGCTCAAGGCGCACATGAGGCCGGCGGCACCGGCGCCGATGATGATGACGGGGGTAGAGCGCACTGCTGGGTCCTCTCGAATCGGGGGTGTCAGGGGAGGCCTCTTCGCGGGCAGAGCCCGCTCCCACAAGGTTAGGCGTTCGGACCTCGCCCTGTGGGAGCGGGGCGGGCGGCGAGCCCTCTGCCCGCGAAGAGGCCTGGCCTGCGGTCAGAGAATCCGTACGCGCAGCGAACGGCCCTTGATCTTGCCGCTGTTCAGACGCTGCAGCGCCTGCTTGGCGATTCCGCGCTCCACGGCCACGAACGCCTGGAAATCGAAAATGGCGATCTTGCCGACCTGGGTCCCGGGAATGCCCGCATCGCCAGTCAGCGCGCCGAGGATATCGCCCGGCCGTACCTTGTCCTTGCGCCCGGCGCCGATGCACAGGGTGCTCATTGGCGGCAGCAGCGGCTCGCCGCCCTTGGAAGTCAGGCTGTCGAGTTCGGCCCAGGCCAACGGCGACTTCTGCAGTTGCTCGATGGCCTGGGCGCGGTGCGCCTCGGCGGGGGCGACGAAGCTGATGGCCAGGCCTTTCTCGCCGGCGCGACCGGTACGGCCAACGCGGTGGATATGAATTTCCGAGTCACGCGCCAGCTCGACGTTGATCACCATGTCCAGGGCATCGATGTCCAGGCCACGGGCGGCCACGTCGGTGGCCACCAGCACGGACGTACTGCGGTTGGCGAACATCGCCAGAACCTGGTCGCGGTCGCGCTGTTCCAGGTCGCCATGCAGCGCCACGGCGCTGATGCCCTTGCTGGTCAGGTGATCGACCACTTCCTGGCATTGCTGCTTGGTGTAGCAGAAGGCAACGCACGACTGTGGGCGGAAGTGGCCCAGGGCGCGCACCACGGCGGCCATGCGGTCATCCGGCGAGATTTCGTAGAAGCGCTGCTCGATCTGGCTGTCGGCATGCAGTGCCTCGGCCTTGACCTGCTGTGGATCGCGCATGAACTTGGACGACAGCTGCTTGATGCCGACCGGGTAGGTGGCCGAGAACAGCAAGGTCTGCCGGCGTTCCGGGGTCTGCTCGATGATGTCGGCGATAGAGTCGTAGAAGCCCATGTCGAGCATGCGGTCGGCTTCGTCGAGCACCAGCGTGTTGAGCCCGTCGAGGACCAGCGAACCTTTGCGCAGGTGTTGCTGGATGCGTCCCGGCGTGCCGACGATGATGTGCGCGCCGTGTTCCAGCGAGGCGATCTGCGGGCCGAACGACACGCCGCCGCACAGGGTCAGCACCTTGATGTTGTCTTCGGCGCGGGCCAGGCGACGGATTTCCTTGGCCACCTGGTCGGCCAGCTCGCGCGTGGGGCACATGATCAGCGCCTGGCAGCCGAAATAGCGCGGGTTGATCGGGTTCAGCAGGCCGATGCCGAACGCGGCCGTCTTGCCGCTGCCGGTCTTGGCCTGGGCGATCAGGTCCATGCCCTTGAGAATCACCGGCAGGCTCTGCGCCTGGATCGGCGTCATCTGGGCATACCCGAGGGATTCCAGGTTGGCCAGCATGGCGGCGGACAGGGGCAGCGTGTTGAAAGCAGTGGCAATGGTGGTCACGGGACGGGCCTGCAAAACAAAATGTCGCGCAGTGTATCAGCCCCGTGGCCTTTCGCCCTAAGCCTGCTTAGTGCTCCACCGGAGGTTCCTGACGAGGTGCGCGCCGTCCATCGCTGTCGGACAGTTGCACGAAGATCCCGGCAGCCAGCATCGCCATCAACCCGATGGTCAGGAACGTGGCCTGGAACGCACCCAGCACCGTGTCCACACCCTCGTTGCCCAGGGACGCGGTGAATCCGCCCAGCAGAGCACCGGCGCAGGCCACGCCCAGGCCGAGGGAGAGCTGCGCCACCACCGAGAGCAGACCGTTGCCACTGCTGGCGTTTTCGTCGTCCAGATCGATCAGGGTCACGGTGTTCATCGCCGCGAACTGCAGCGAGTTGACTGCGCCGAGCAAGCCCAGTTGGGTCAACAGCAGCCAGTAGGGGGTGGTTTCCGAGACCAGGCCGAGGCTGGCCAGCAACACGCCCAGCAGCAAGGTGTTGCCGGTGAGCACGATGCGATAGCCGAAGCGTTCGATGATCGGCCGGGAAAACGACTTGGACACCATGGCGGCTGCCGCCAGTGGAATCATGCTCATGCCGGCTTCCGAAGGCGAATGCCCCAGGGCGACTTGCAGCAGCAACGGCACCATGAACGGCAGGGCGCCACTGCCCAGGCGGGCGAACAGATTGCCGAGAATGCCGATGGCAAAGGTGCGCGTGCGAAACAGGTTCGGCGAGAACAGCGGGTTGTCGATCTGCCCCGCCCGCAGCCAGTAGGCAGCCAGGCAGGCCATGCCGACGAACAGCAGCAGCATCACTCGCAGGTGCGGCAAGTGCAGCTCGCCCAGGCCCTCCATGGCGATGGTGATGAGTACCATCGCCGCCCCGAACAGCACGAAGCCGATGCCATCGAAGCGCGTGCGTTCGGCGCCGCGCAGGTCGGGCACGAAGTGCCACACCGCCCAGCAGCCCAGTGCGCCCACCGGCAGGTTGATGAGAAAGATCCAGTGCCAGCTCAGCCATTCGACCATCCAGCCACCCAGGGTCGGCCCCAGCAGCGGGCCGAGCAAGGCAGGCACGGTGATGAAGCTGAGGATGCGCACCAGTTCCGAGCGCGGGTAGGCGCGCAGCACCACCAGCCGGCCCACCGGCAGCATCAGGGCACCGCCCAGGCCTTGAATGACCCGAGCCGCCACCAGCATCGCCAGGCTCTGGGACAGTGCACACAGCAGCGAGCCGATGCTGAACAGCATGATGGCGCTGAAGAACACCTTGCGTGTGCCGAAGCGGTCGGAAATCCAGCCTGAGGCGGGGATCAGCAGCGCGACCGTCAGCATGTAGGCGATGATTACCGATTGCATGCGCAACGGGTTTTCCGCCAGGTCGCTGGCCATGGCCGGCAGCGCGGTGTTGAGGATGGTGCCGTCCAGGGCCTGCATGAAGAAGGCAATGGCGATGACCCAGGGCAGCCAGCGAGCGGTAGCGGGATCCAGTGTTGGGCGCGTGGACATGGGGCCTCTTGTTGTTTGAGGTGAATGACGAATGTTCATGGCAAACCCCGTAGCAGCGGTCACCGCGGTATGCCTGACGCTCTGCGGTGCGCCTTTCGCGGCCACGGGCCGCTCCTACAGTGACCGCAGTGCCGCGACCTGTCGTAGGAGCGGTCACCGGCCGCGAAGGGTTGCCGCGGTGTACCTGACGCTCTGCGGTGCCCTTTTCGCGGCCACGGGCCGCTCCTACAGTGACCGCAGTGCCGCAACCTACTGTAGGAGCGGTCATCGGCCGCGAAGGGGTCGCCGCGGTGTGTCAGGCCGATGGCGGTGTACCTTTCGCGGCCACGGGCCGCTCCTACAGCGTCAACAGCAACCGCTTCACCAACGCGCCGGGCAGCAAACTGGAGCTGGTCTGGCGCTCACCGTAGGTGCTGGTCGAGAGGATCAGCTCGCGCTCGGTCGTCAGCGCTTCCAGCTGGTCCCCCAGGACACTGTAGACGCTGTCGTCGAAACGCATGGTCTGGACCGGTGCAACGATCTGACCGTCCTTCACCCAGAAAGTGGCGAACCGAGTCAGCCCGGTCATGCGCGCCGCTGGCATGTCGGAGTAGTTCAGGTACCACAGGTTACTGATGTACAGCCCGGTGCCGAGGCGTTGCAGCACCTGGGCCAAAGGCAGGTCACCGGCGGCCATCTGCAGCGCGCCGGGCATTTCCGAGTTGTCCGCGCCGTTGCCTTGCAGGCCGTATTCGGCCGCGCTGCGCGAGTCCACCAGGCGTTCGACGGCCAAGCCGTGGCTGACCAGCGAGAGGTCCTTGCGCGGATAGCCTTCCAGGGAAAACGCCGGGGTCAACGAACCGCTGATGCGCTCCTCGAAGCTCACCTGCGCACTCAAGCGTGCCTCGCCGGCGTACAGCCGTTGCAGGGGGCTGTTCTTGCTGGCGATGGCTTGTGCAGAGAAACCGCCCCAGCCCAGCATGCCGATGATTTCATCCAGGGCCGCCGGCGCCAGGTAGGCGCGATACGCGCCCGGCAACAGCACCTTGGGCGGTCGGCTCAGGTACTCCAGCTGTTCGCGGGCCTGGGCCAGGCGATCGGCGAAGGCGCGTGCCTGCCACTGCTGGCCGGCATAGTTCGCCTTGACTGCCTCGCCGTTGGCATGGAAGAGGCTGAAATCGAAATTGAAACTGTTGGCCTGATGCCAACCGCAGGCCCCGTCGCTGTTGGCGAAACCGCGGCAGATCGTGCCCGCGGCATAGATGCCGACCAGGTCCAGGCCGCTGGCCGCCGAACCTATCTGTTCGACCACCTGACCCGCATCGGGCAAGGGCGTGTCGTCGACATGACGGGTCTGCCACGGCGAGGTGTCGAGTTGCAGGTAGGGGTCCGGTTGCAGCAGCGGCAGCGTCTGGCTCAACTGGTGCAGGGCCTGGGTCAGACGCTGCCGGTCCACCTCCAGGTCCTCGGCCAAGGTCAGTTGCAGCTCGGCCTGACGACCGTCTTCGATCAGCTTCAGCGACACCGTGGCCTGGGCAACCTGCCCCGCCTGGCGTACCCGGGCGTGGTTGAATCGGATGAAATCCGAGGCCTCGGCGTTGTAGCTCAGGGTGAAGCGCTGGGTCGGGGCCGCAGCCTGGCGCAGCCACTGCACCAGTGCCTGGAAATGCTCGGCGTGATGGCTCATGCGTCACCTCCGAAAACGTCGATCTGGCTGAACACGCAACTGGGCGAAGCGTGCCCCACACGGATGACCTGGTTGGGCTCGCCCTTGCCGCAGTTGGGCGTGCCCAGCACCTGCAGCGTGCTGGCGTCGCCCACGGCGCTGAGTTTTTTCCAGAAGCTGGCGGAAATACCGCGATAGTTGGGGTTCTTGACCACGCCCTTGAGTTCGCCGTTCTCGATCAACCGACCCCATTCGCAGCCGAACTGGAATTTGTTGCGCGCATCGTCGATCGACCAGGAACGGTTGGTGGACATCAGGATGCCGTGCTCGATGCCGGCGATCAGTTGCGCCTGGCTGTGCTCGCCCGGTTCGATGTTGAGGTTGGCCATGCGGTCGATCGGCGCCCGGTTCCAGCTGCTGGCGCGGCTGTTGGCCACGCCCGCCATGCCGCTGCGGTATTGCGACAGCGCGCCGCCCAGTGGCCGGACCAGTACGCCATCGCGAATCAGCCACTGCTTGCTCGCTGCAGTGCCGTCGTCGTCATGGGCATAACTGGCCAGCTCGTGGGGAATGTCCGGGTCGAAGGTCACATTGAGCAGCGGCGAGCCATACTGCAGGTGACCGAAGTCTTCGACCTTGACGAAGCTGGTGCCCGCGTAGTTGCGCTCATCGCCCAGGATGCGGTCCAGCTCCAAGGGGTGGCCGATGGATTCGTGAATCTGCAGCATCATCTGGTCGGGCGTCAGCAGCAGGTCGCGCGGGCCGTGTGGGGCGTTGGGCGCCAGCAGCAACTGCAGGGCCTGGTCGGCGACCTGGCGAGCCGCGCCGACGATGCCGCAGCGCTCTATCACGTCGACACCGCCTTGCTGGCCGAAATTGTCGCGGCCCAGGCTGCGGGTCTGGCTGTCGTTGCCATCGAAAGCGGTGACGCTCAAGCCAGGAAAGACGAAGCGCTGCGCCTGGCGGATCTGCGCGCCGGCACTGTTCAGGTAGATCTGTTCGACATCGGTGATGCCCAGGCCGGCATACCAGCTGACCAGGCGGGAGTCGTCGGGCACGCTGGCCGACTCTTCGTTGAGCAATTGGTAGCACTGGGCCAGAGTCGGGAAGGCTGCCTGCACGTCGGGGGAGAGGTAGTCGCTGCGGGCACTGCTGACCGGTTGTTGCTGCAAGTCGAGCAGGGCATGCGCGGCGATCGCGCCTGCTTGCTGTTCGGCACGCGCCAGGGCCTGCTGCAACCCTTGCAAGGAAAGGTCGCCGGTGGCGGCATAGGCTTCCACGCCATGCACTCGAACGGTGATCATCACGCCTTCGTCGAGGCTCAGGCTCGGCGGTTCGGCAATGTTCTTGCGCACGGCCAGGTGCTGGCTGGATTGGCGCACGTGGCGCAGGGAGAAGAATTCGGCGCGGGTGCGCAAAGCAGCGAAGCGTTGTTGCAAGGTGGCGGTGAAATCGAACATGGACGGGCCTCTGGGGGGCGTCGGTGCTCGGCCTGTTCGCGGCCGCTGACCGTTCCTACAGGGGATTACAGTGTCCTGTAGGCGCGGACAGCGGCCGTGAAAAAGTCTGCAAACCGAACCGGAATCTGGCAGGCCCACAGCTTAGGCCTGCCACCGGCACGGAGCAAATCCGGATCAGCCGCGGGTGGTCGCGCCCACTTCGCGCATCGGCTTGCCGCGTACTGGCGCATCGCCGGCGACATAGTAGGCCGCGGTCGAACGCGCTTCGGGCTTGCGGCCACGAATGCGGTCGGCGATCTTCTCGGCGATCATGATGGTCGGCGCGTTCAGGTTGCCGGTGGTGATGATCGGCATGATCGAAGCGTCGACCACACGCAAGCCTTGCAGGCCATGCACGCGACCCTGACCATCGACCACAGCCATGTCGTCGGTGCCCATCTTGCACGAGCACGACGGGTGATAAGCCGTTTCGGCATGCTCGCGGATGAACTGGTCCAGCTGCTCGTCCGTCTGCACTTCGATGCCTGGGCTGATTTCACGCCCGCGGTACTGGTCCAGCGCCGGCTGCTGCATGATCTCGCGGGTCAGGCGAATGCCGTCGCGGAACTCCTGCCAGTCCTGCTCGCTGGCCATGTAGTTGAACAGGATGCTCGGGTAGTCGCGCGGGTTCTTCGACTTGACGTTGACGCGGCCGCGACTCGGCGAGCGCATCGAGCCCACGTGAGCCTGGAAGCCGTGTTCCTGAACGCCCTTGGTGCCGTTGTAATTGATCGCCACCGGGAGGAAGTGGTACTGGATGTTCGGCCATTCGAACTCAGGGCGCGAGCGGATGAAACCACCGGCCTCGAACTGGTTGCTGGCGCCGATGCCGGTGCCCAGAAACATCCATTCGGCGCCGATCTGCGGCTGGTTCCACCACTTCAGCGACGGGTACAGCGAGACTGGCTGGGTGCAGCTGTATTGCAGGTACATTTCCAGGTGGTCCTGCAGGTTCTGACCCACGCCTGGCAAGTCATGCACGACGTCGATGCCCAGGGGCTGGAGCACCTCGGCCGGGCCGACGCCGGAGCGCTGCAGAATCTGCGGCGAGGCGATGGCGCCGCCGCACAGCAGCACTTCCTTGCGGGCGCGGGCCTGAATACGCTCGTCGCTGTCACCGACCAGGTAGCTGACGCCGACCGCGCGCTTGCCGTCGAAGACGATCTTGTCGGTCAAGGCGTGAGTGACGATGGTCAGGGTGTCGCGTTGCTTGGCCTGGTCCAGATAGCCGCGCGCGGTGCTGGCGCGTCGGCCCTTGGGCGTCACGGTACGGTCCATGGGACCGAAGCCTTCCTGCTGGTAGCCATTGAGGTCGTCGGTGCGCGGGAAACCTGCCTGCACGCCGGCTTCGACCATGGCGGCGAACAACGGGTTGTTGCCGGCCTTGGGCGTGGTGACGCTGACCGGGCCTTCGCCGCCATGGTAGTCGTTGGGGCCGATGTCACGGGTTTCGGCCTTGCGGAAATACGGCAGGCAATCCAGGTAGCTCCAGTCTTCCAGGCCCGGCAGCTTGGCCCAGCCGTCGTAGTCCATGGCGTTGCCGCGGATGTAGCACATGCCATTGATCAGCGAAGAGCCGCCCAGGCCCTTGCCGCGGCCACATTCCATGCGGCGGTTGTCCATGTGCGGCTCGGGCTCGGTCTCGTAGGCCCAGTTGTAGCGGCGGCCCTGCAGCGGAAAGGCGAGGGCGGCGGGCATCTGGGTACGGAAGTCCAGGCGGTAGTCCGGCCCGCCGGCTTCGAGCAGCAGAACCGTCACGCCCGGGTCTTCGGTCAGGCGCGTGGCCAGGGTGTTACCGGCCGAACCGGCGCCGATGATGATGTAGTCGAATTCCTGGGACATGGAGGTTCCCTCTTTGAAAAAATGGGTCGGTGGGGCTGATGACCCTGTAGGAGCGGTCATCGGCCGCGAACGGCGCGCTGCGGTCCCGGGTCAGAACACCGAAACGTAATCGCCCAGTTCTACCTGTACCGATTTGATCCGGGTGTACTGCGCCAACGAACTGATGCCGTTTTCGCGGCCCACACCGGATTGCTTGTAGCCACCCACCGGCATCTTCGCGTCGGACTCGCCCCAGGCGTTGATCCAGCAAATGCCTGCTTCGAGCTGATGGATCACACGGTGCGCACGGTTCAGATCGCGGGTGACCACACCGGCGGCCAGGCCCATCTCGGTGGCGTTGGCGCGGCGGATCACTTCCTCTTCGCTGTCGTAGCCGAGGATGCTCATCACCGGACCGAAGATTTCTTCACGCACGATGGTCATCTCGTCGCTGCAGTCGGTGAACACGGTCGGGGCGACGAACGCACCCTTGCCCAGTTCACCTTCGCTCAGCCGCTCGCCGCCGCACAGCAGGCGCGCGCCTTCGGCCTTGCCCTTGGCGATGTGGCCCAGCACGTTTTCCATGTGGGCAAAGCTCACCAGCGGACCGAAATTGGTGTTCTCGTCCTCGGGGTTGCCAATGCGGATACGCTGCACACGTTCCAGGATCTTCGCTTCCAGCTGGGCCTTCAGCGCGTTGGGCACGAACACTCGGGTGCCGTTGGTGCACACCTGGCCGGAGCTGTAGAAGTTGGCCATCATGGCGATGTCGGCGGCCTTGTCGAGGTCGGCATCGTCGAAGATGATCAGCGGCGACTTGCCGCCCAGTTCCATGGTCACTTCCTTGAGCGAAGAGCTCGAGGCGCTGGCCATGACCTTCTTGCCGGTGCTGACGCCGCCGGTGAACGAGATCTTCTCGATACGCGGATGCTCGGTGAGCCAGGCGCCGACTTCGCTGCCGCTGCCGGTCAGCACGTTGAACACGCCAGCCGGCAGGCCGGCTTCGGTGTAGATCTCGGCCAGCTTGAGCGTGGTCAGCGAGGTGACTTCGCTGGGCTTGAAGATCATCGCGTTACCGGCGGCCAGCGCCGGTGCGGACTTCCACAAGGCGATCTGGATCGGATAGTTCCAGGCGCCGATGCCGGCGGTCACACCCAGCGGCTCGCGGCGGGTGTAGACGAAGGAAGTGTCGCGCAGCGGGATCTGTTCGCCTTCGATGGCGGGGACCAGGCCGGCGTAGTACTCCAGCACGTCGGCACCGGTCACGATGTCGACGTAGCGGGTTTCCGAATAGGACTTGCCGGTGTCCAGGGTTTCCAGCAGGGCCAGTTCGTCGTTGCGTTCGCGCAGCAGGTCAACGGCTTTGCGCAGCACTCGCGAGCGCTCCATGGCGGTCATCGCGGCCCAGACTTTCTGGCCTTTCTCGGCGCTGGCGACGGCTTTCTCGACGTCCTGGGCAGTGGCGCGCTGAACCTGCGCCAGCACCTCACCGGTGGCCGGGTTGACGGCATCGAAGGTGCCGCTGCCGCTGGCGTCCACGTAGCCGCCATCGATGTAGAGTTTTTGCGTTGGGAAACGGGCCATAAGATCCTCGCGGTGCAGTTAAGGTGGCAGCAGGCGAGGCGCGAAGCTTCAGCGCTGCTGTTTTGCCAGTTGCATGTCCATGTATTCGCAGGCGATACGGTGAGCCTGGGCGGTGTCGAAGGCATCGCCCGACAGCGCGCCGCGCAACCACAGACCGTCGATCAGGGCGGCCAGGCCGCGTGCGGCGTTGCGTGCCTGTTCCACCGGCAATTCACGGCGAAACTGGCAGCACAGGTTGGAATACAGGCGGTGATCGTTGATCCGCTGCAACCTGTGCAGAGACGGCTGATGCATGCTGGTGGCCCAGAAGGCCAGCCAAGTCTTCATGGCCGGAGCGTTGACCTGGCTGGCGTCGAAGTTGCCTTCGATGATCACCTGCAAGTGCGCCCTGGCGCTGTCGTCGTCCAAGGCTTGTCGCCGTGTGGCGACGTTGTCGATCAGAACGTTCATCAAGTGGCGCATGGTCGCCGCGATCAGGCCGTTCTTGTCCTGAAAGTAGTGACTGATGATGCCGTTCGACACACCGGCCAGACGGGCAATCAAAGCGATGCTGGCGTCACTCATGCCGACCTGATCGACCGCCTGGAGCGTGGCTTCGATCAACTGTTGGCGGCGGATGGGTTGCATACCGACCTTGGGCATTGGGCAAATCTCCTTGGGCCTGCAGTACGGGCAGTGAGTGACAGCCGACTGAAGCCAGTCTAGTTTATTTTTATTGAACGATCAATCAATAAAAAAGGACGGGTGAATGTGCGCGTGGTTTTAGAGGATTGGGAAGGGGAAGGCAATGGGCTTCGAGAGGGGGGTGTCAGGTAGGTTGCGGTGATGCATTCGCGGCCGCTGACCGCTCCTACAGGGAATCGCACAGTCGTGTAGGAGCGGTCCGTGGCCGCGAAAAGGGCGGCGCGGTGGATCAGGGGGAATGCGGCGAGGCCTTCGCGGCCGCTGACCGCTCCTACAGGGAATCGAACAGTCGTGTAGGAGCGGTCCGTGGCCGCGAAAAGGACGGCGCGGTGGATCAGGGGGAATGCGGCGAGGCCTTCGCGGCCGCTGACCGCTCCTACAGGGGATGGCGCCCACAGGGTGTGGCCAGCAGAGGGAAGGCTCAGCCCAGGTTCTTGCCCAGCAGGGCGTGGTACAGCTCGGTGTCCCCGAGAATGCCTACCACCTGCTTGTCGCTGTCCTGCAGCACCAGTTTGTGCCCGGTCTGGTAGCGGATCTGCAGGGCGTCGCGCATGCCGATGTCGGCATGGACCAACGTCGGGCGCCGCCCCAGGCCTTCCATGGCTTGCCCCGGTGCCCAGCCTTGCAGGTCGAGCACGGCATCGCCCTGACGTGCGCTGGTCAGCGAGTTGCCGGCGCCCAGGTTCAGCCATGAATCCACGCCTGGGTCCAGGCACACCGAACCATTGACGCGCGTGCACTTGTCCAGCGTGCGCATCAGGCTGCGCCCGCACAGCACATTGAGTGGATTGGTGTGAGCCACGAAGGTCCGCACGTAGTCGTCGGCCGGGTTGAGCACGATGTCCTCGGGCACGCTGTACTGAATGATCCGCCCGTCTTTCATGATGGCGATGCGGCTGCCCAGTTTGAGCGCTTCGTCCAGGTCATGGCTGACGAACACGATGGTCTTGTTCAGCTTGCGTTGCAGCTCCAGCAGCTCGTCCTGCAGGCCTTGGCGGATCAATGGGTCGAGCGCCGAGAAGGGCTCATCCATCAGCAGGATGTCGGCATCCATGGCCAGCGCCCGGGCCAGGCCCACACGCTGCTGCATGCCGCCGGACAGCTCGTCGGGTTTCTTGTTGCGCCACTGGGTCAGGCCCACCAGCTCCAGCTTCTCGTCGACCAGCTTGCGCCGTTCCTTTTCCGGACGGCCCTGCATCTCCAGGCCAAAGCTGATGTTCTCGCGCACCGTCAGCCAGGGCATCAGGGCAAACTTCTGGAACACCATGGCGATGCGCTGGGTGCGCATCATCTTCAGTTCCGCAGGTGTGCAGGAGGCGATGTCGATCTGGCGATCTTCATGCTCGACGAACAGCTTGCCGCGGCTCACGGTGTTCAACCCGTTGATGCAGCGCAGCAGGCTCGACTTGCCCGAACCGGACAGCCCCATCAACACGCAGATCTCGCCCTTGTTGACGTCCAGGCTGGCTTTTTCCACGCCCACGATCTGCCCGGTCTTTTTCAGGATCTCGTTGCGGGTCAGGCCCTGGTCGAGCAGCTTCAGCGCTTCGCGTGGATCCTTGGCGAAGATCACATCGACGTTGTCGAATCGAATAATGCTCATGCATCACCCCCTATCTTCACGTCAGGTTGTTTGCAGATTCGGTCCAGCATGATCGCCAGCAACACGATGGCCAGACCGGCTTCGAAGCCCAGGGCGATGTCGGCGGTGTTCAGCGCGTTGACCACCGGCTTGCCCAGGCCATCGGCGCCCACCAGAGCGGCGATCACCACCATCGACAGCGACAGCATGATGCACTGGGTGATACCGGCGGCGATGCTCGGCATGGCATGCGGCAGTTCGATGCGCGACAGCAGTTGGCGTCGCGAGCAGCCGAAGGCCTTGCCGGCGTCCATCAGCTCTTGCGGCACGTCGCGGATGCCCAGGTAGGTGAGGCGAATCGGCGCGGCGATGGCGAACACCACCGTGGAAATCAGGCCTGGCACGACGCCCAGCCCGAACAGGGTGAGCGTGGGAATCAGGTAGACGAAGGTCGGTACCGTCTGCATCAGGTCGAGGACCGGGCGCATCATGGTGTAGAACATGGGTTTGTGCGCGGCCACGATGCCCAGCGGTACGCCGATGATCACGCAGACCAGAGTGGCGAACAGCACCTGCGCCAGGGTCTCCATGGTTTCCTGCCAGTACCCCAGGTTGAGGATCAGCAGGAACGACAGCGCCACGAACAGCGTGAGTCCCCATTTGCGCTGGATGAAGTGCGCCAGCGCGGCGATCAGTGCGGTGAGTACGTAGGGGTTGAACCAGGTGAGGCCGGCGGTGAAACCATGAATGATCGCTTCGAGCGTGGATGCGATGGCATCGAACGTCGAGGCCCCGTGTTGAGTGAGCCAATCGACGAACGCCGCGATGTACTCGCCCAGGGGGATCTTGTGGTCTGTCAGCATGGTAGTGAGTGTCCGCATGCGAGGGAACAAAGTGCCGGCCGGTGAGGCCGGCAACCGCCGGCCCGCTTGCCTGCGTTATTGCGCGAGCTTGGCCTTGACGGCTTCAAGACCCGGCTTGCCATCAATGGTGGTGACGCCAGCCAGCCAGGTGTCGAGCACCTGTGGGTTGTTTTTCAGCCAGGCCCGTGCGGCCGCGTCGGGTTTCTGCTTGTCGTCCAGGACATTGCCCATCAGCGTGCTCTCCATGGCCAGGCTGAACTGCAGGTTTTTCAGCAACTGGCCAACGTTGCTGCATTCTTGGGTGTAGCCCTTGCGGGTGTTGGTGTAGATGGTGGCCTGGCCGAAGTTGGGGCCGAAGAAGTCATCGCCGCCGGTCAGGTACTGCACCTTGAAGCGGGTGTTCATCGGGTGCGGTTCCCAGCCCAGGAACACCACGTCGGTGTTGCGCCGCTGAGCACGGTCGACCTGCGACAGCATGCCGGCCTCGCTGGATTCGACCACCTTGAAGCCGGCGTCCTTGAGGCCGAACGCGTTCTTGTCGATCATGCTCTGGATCAGGCGATTGCCGTCGTTGCCCGGCTCGATGCCGTAGATCTTGCCGTCCAGCTCCTTCTTGAACTTGACGATGTCGGCGAAATCCTTGAGGCCCTTGTCGTACAGTCCTTGAGGCACGGCCAGGGTGTACTTGGCGTTTTCCAGGTTGGCCCGTACCGTTTCCACGGTGCCGGCGTCGCGGTAGGGCTTGATGTCGTTTTCCATGGTCGGCATCCAGTTGCCGAGGAAGACGTCCATGTTCTTGCCATCGGCCAGGGACTTGTAGGTCACCGGTACGGAAATCATGGTGGTCTTGGTCTTGTAGCCCAGCGACTGCAGCACCGCACTGGTGACCGCGGTGGTGACGGTGATGTCGGTCCAGCCGACATCGGAGAAATTCACAGTGGCGCATCGCGCCGGTTCCGCTGCTTGAGCCATTACAGGCAGGCCCAGCAGGGTAGCCAGCAGAATCGATGATGGACCTTTCATGGTGTGCTCCCGGTTTTTCTCGGCGTGGGCCTGACGGCGCGCCACGCTTGTCTGGATGCTCGATCGCCGTGCATGCGGCGGGTGCGCCGACACGGTGCCGGGCGATGAGCCGTGAGTGATCATGTACCAGCGCAAATCAACCGCCTACAGGGTGCGTCGTATCCAGTGCGGACAGAGTCGTATCCAGTGTCGGTGACGTCGCTTACAGCTCATGAGGCTTGCAGCAGCGACCTTACCCGCGACATCGACGCACATCCACCTCTATGAGGTTGCCACACGAGCGTGCAGGCGTGAGCGCCACGCCTCTTTTTCGCGCGCTGTTCCCGAGATCCTTCGATCCACGCGCGCAGGGCCTGGCGACGGTGGGCAACGTGCTTGCGGTGACACTTGGCGGCGCAATGCCCCAACGGCTGCTACCGAAGTGCTCAGACCCCACGGCGGCTATGCTTTTGGCAAGAATCGCACGCCGCAGGGGAACGCCCGGCGCACGGCTCTGCATAGCCCTGCGCGACGTCGTTTTCAGGCGCCGTGGAGTTCCCGACCAATTGTCGGCATGGCGTTTGCGTAGCAAAGTAAAGCCCCTGTCAAACAGAGGGTAATAACAAGAGCCTGCCTGAGGCCACCATCCGCTTCGCGTAAGGAGATACCGCAATGACGTCCTTCACCCCCGGCGCTCAACCGCAGACTCGCAGCCCTCAGTCCATCGGCTTCCTGCTGCTCGACAACTTCACGCTCATCTCCCTGGCCTCGGCGGTCGAACCGCTGCGCATGGCCAACCAGTTGTCCGGGCGCGAGCTGTATCGGTGGACCACCCTCAGCGCCGACGGTGGCCAGGTATGGGCCAGTGACGGACTGCAGATCACCCCGGATGCGGCCATGCACAAGGCTGCGCCGCTGGACGCGGTCATCGTCTGTGGCGGTGTCGGTATCCAGCGTGCCGTGGGCCGTGACCATGTCAGCTGGTTGCAGAGCCAGGCGCGGCAGTCCAAGCGCCTGGGTGCGGTCTGTACCGGTAGCTGGGCACTGGCCTGCGCCGGTCTGCTGGATGGCTTCGAATGCAGCGTGCACTGGGAATGCCTGGCCTCGATGCAGGAGGCCTTTCCCCGGGTGGCCATGAGCACGCGGCTGTTCACCCTCGATCGCAACCGCTTCACCAGCTCGGGCGGTACCGCGCCGCTGGACATGATGCTGCACCTGATCAGCCGCGATCACGGCCGCGAGCTGTCGGCGGCGATCTCCGAGATGTTCGTCTACGAGCGCATTCGCAACGAGCAGGATCATCAGCGCGTGCCGCTCAAGCACATGCTGGGCACCAACCAGCCGAAGCTGCAGGAAATCGTCGCGCTGATGGAAGCCAACCTGGAAGAGCCGATCGATCTGGACGAACTGGCGGTGTACGTGGCGGTGTCACGGCGCCAGCTGGAAAGGTTGTTCCAGAAATACCTGCATTGTTCGCCATCGCGCTATTACCTCAAGTTGCGCCTGATTCGGGCGCGGCAGCTGCTCAAGCAGACGCCCATGTCGATCATCGAAGTGGCGTCGGTGTGCGGCTTCGTTTCCACGCCGCATTTCTCCAAGTGCTACCGCGAGTATTTCGGCATTCCGCCGCGCGACGAGCGGGTTGGTTCCAATACCACCCAGCAGGTGGCGATGCTGCCGATTCCGCAGGCCATGGTGCTGGCAGGTCCGTTGTCGGCTTTGAGCCAGGCACGCAATGAATCGACCTTTGCCAGTGTAAGGATTTGATACTACGGCGGGCCCTTCGCGGGCAGAAAGCCCGCCGCCCGCCAAGCTCCCACAGGGTGTGCGTCACACCTGTGGGAGCGGGCTCTGCCCGCGAAGGGTTTACCGCAATGTGTCAGATTCACCGCAGTGGTTTCTTCGCGGGCAGAGCCCGCTCCCACAAGGGGTGTCCTGCTCCCACGGCTGCTAGGCGACTGTGGGGGGGCAGGGCCTGCGCTGAAATTCAGGCCCGTTTCGAATGCTGGGCCAACGCTGGCAGCAAGGTCCGGTCGATCGCCTGGCGCACCGCTGGCAGGATGGTCGCGCTGCCCATCAGCATCTGTTCCACCATCTTGCGCAGGGCCTGGGCCCGTCCGCTGTCCAGGCCGCGCACTGCGCATTCACAGGCCTGCTCGGCCGTGGCGCCGGCTGGCATGTCGAAACCCAGCGCGCGTAGCTGGCCCAGCAGGTCATCCTGATCAATCAAGTCTGCATGCATCATGATGCTGATCCTTCTTCAAATGGCGTGACGGTGTGCCGATTCTGGTAGCCCTGCACGCGCTCGGCAAGCGTCGACGGTCGCCATGGCCGGATTGCACACAGGCAGGTCGTTTTTCGCATGCCTGCGTTCGGCCCTTGTAGCACCGGGGTATGGCACCGTGCGACGCAACCCTGAATACCCTTGCCGTTCACTTCCAATGGACGGCAATGGACATGCTCGACTTTCTCTCCTTCAAGGGCGTCGGCCCTTCTCCCGCGCTGGGGCCCATCGGGCTGGCGCCACGGCTGAACTTCATTACCGGTGACAACGGCCTGGGCAAGAGCTTCGTGCTCGATGCCGCCTGGTGGGTGCTAACCCGTACCTGGGCTGCGGGCAAACCCATCAAGGCGCGCGACAAGACGGCATTGCCGGTGATCGACTATCGGTTCACGGGTGCGGACCGCAGCGCCGGGCAGTGGGCCTGGCAGCAAGGCCGCTGGGCGGCGCTGGGCGACAGCACGCCGAGCCGTTCGCTGGTGGTGTATGCCCACGCCAACGGCACCTTCAGCGTCTGGGATCCGCTGCGCAATGCAGGCGAGCTGGCAGCCTATCACTTCGATGAAACCCAGTTGTGGCAGGGCGCCTCGATGGCTGGCCAGGGTCGCTTGTGCAACGGTTTGATCAGCGACTGGGTGCGTTGGCAGCGCAATCATGGCTGCAAGGCGTTCGCCGCCTTGAAGCAAGTACTGCATGCCCTGTCGCCCTCGCGCGAGGAGCTGTTGCTGCCCGGTCGCCCGTGTCACATCGGCCTGCTGGATGAAACCCAGTACCCGACCTTGCAGCGGCCCCAGGGGCAGGTGCCCCTGCCCGAAACCTCCAGTGCCATCCGCCGCGTGGTGGCCCTGGCCTACATGCTGGTCTGGACCTGGGAAGGCCACCGCCGCGCCTGCCGCCTGGCCGGTGTGCGGGCGAGCGATGAACTGGTGTTTCTGGTGGATGAGGTCGAATGCCATCTGCACGCTCAGTGGCAGCGCCGTATCGTCCCGGCGCTGATGGCTGTGGTCGGGGCGCTGACCCGTCAACGCCTGGCGGTGCAGATGATCGTGGCCACGCACTCGCCGCTGGTGCTGGCCTCCATGGAGACGCAGTTCGTCGAAGCGCGCGATGCACTCTTCACCTTGGGCGTGCAGGCCGGTGAAGTACAGCTGCACCGACAAGTCTGGGCGCCCCAGGGCGATGCCGTGAACTGGCTGGTGTCCGAGAGCTTTGGCCTGCGCCAGGCGCGCTCGGTGGAAGCGGAAGCGGCGATCGATGCTGCCCAGGTCTGGATGCGCGGCGAGCGATCGGGGCTGCCCAAGGGGCTGGACAGTGAGGCGGCGATCGAGTCGCAGCTGCTGCGCACCCTGCCCCCAGGGGACCATTTCTGGCCCGCCTGGGTGGTGACCAAGGCTGGAGCAGGGGCATGATCGAGCTCGTCAATCCGCTGCCCGAACCTCACGGCTTCGACGAGCGCTGCCGCCAACGCGGCAATGCCTGGTTGCAGGACAATCCCGACGCTGCCAGGCCACGCGACTACTGGTCGCCGTTTCGCCCGGAACTGGGCGAGGGCTTCGCCAACCGCTGCGCGTTCGGCGCCATGTACATTCCCAGCGGCACCGTGGAACATTTCATCAGCTGTGACCAGGACCGTGGCATGGCCTATGAGTGGAGCAACTACCGTTATGTCGACGCCTGGATGAACAGCGCCAAGGGCAACAAGAAAGCCGAGGATTTTCTCGATCCGTTCGAGGTGCGCGAGGGCTGGTTCGAGGTGTTGCTGCCGTCGCTGCAACTGGTGTTGACCGACCAGGTGCCCGAAGCGGTGCGGGCGCGGGCCGAGTACACCCTCAAGCACCTGCCGCTGCGCGATGACGAGCGGGTGATGCGCGTGCGACGGCAATGGTTGCGCTTGTTCGAAGAGGGCAAAGTCGGGCTGGAAGGGCTACGCGAGATGGCGCCGCTGATTGCGGCGGCGGTGGAGCGCCAGGCAGAGCGCAGTGCGGCTTTCGCGGCCGATGACCGCTCCTACGAGGCGCCTCAAATCCCGTAGGAGCGGTCCGTGGCCGCGAAGGGCGCGATGCGATGTATCAGGCAGACCGCAGTGCGGCTTTCGCGGCCGATGACCGCTCCTACGAGGCGCCTCAAACCCCGTAGGAGCGGTCTGTGGCCGCGAAGGGGCGCGATGCGATGTATCAGGCAGAGCGCAGTGCGGCTTTCGCGGCCGATGACCGCTCCTACGAGGCACCTCAAACCCCGTAGGAGCGGTCTGTGGCCGCGAAGGGCGCGATGCGATGTATCAGGCAGACCGCAGTGCGGCTTTCACGGCCGATGACCGCTCCTACGAGGCACCAGAAACCCCGTAGGAGCGGTCCGTGGCCGCGAAGGGCGCGGCGTGGTATTCAGCCAGGCAACGCAATCCGTCGCCCTGCGTACTCCGCCTCGGGCTGTTGTCGCTGCGCTTCGAAAGCCTCGGCCAGCACGGCCAATGAAGGCACCCCGAACAGCGCCGACTTCGGCCCCTTCAGATCCACATGCAAGAGCATCTGCTCGCTGGCGGCCAGCACCTCGTCCGCGCCTTGCAGGTGCAGCGTGTGGTACACCTGCACCCGTTTGTGGTCATGGGCCAGCACCCGCGTACGCACCTGAACCTGCGCCCCTTGTTTCACTTCATGCAGATAGTTGAGGTGACATTCCAGCGTGAACAGCGAGCGTCCGTCACGTTGCGGATCCACTCCGATCCGCAGCATGAACGCATCGGTGGCGTAGCTGAAGATCAGCAGATAGAACGCATCGCGCAGATGCCCGTTGTAGTCCACCCACTCCGCGAGCACCGGCGTCTGGTAGGTGATCATTCGGCGAAGCTCATGCCGTGCCGGGCCTTGGTCACCCGTACTGCGTCCAGCACCGCCAGCAGGCAGTCGTCGCGATAGCGCTCCAGGGCGCCGATGCTGTGTTCGCCCAGCTGCGCCGAGGTACCCGCAACCACCTCGTCGATCAGCGAGTCGGTCAGCTCCGGCGCCGGCAGGTAGGTCCAGGGCAACTTCAGCGCCGGGCCGAACTGGTTCATGAAGTGCCGCATGCCGGCGTCGCCGCCCGCCAGGGTGTAGGTCAGAAACGTGCCCATGAACGACCAGCGCAAACCGGCGCCAAAGCGAATGGCGTCGTCGATCTCGCCCGTGGTGGCCACGCCGTCGTTGACCAGGTGCAAGGCTTCGCGCCACAAGGCCTCGAGCAGGCGATCGGCAATGAAACCGGGCACCTCCTTGCGCACGTGCAACGGGCGCATGCCCAGGCTCTCGTACACGGCGATGGCCGCCTGGATCGCCTCGGGAGCGGTGTGCCGGCCGCCGACCACTTCCACCAGCGGCAGCAGGTAGACCGGATTGAACGGATGGCCGACCACGCAGCGTTCCGGGTGTGTGGCGCCTTCATAGAATTCGCTGGGCAGCAGCCCTGACGTGCTGGAACCAATCAAGGCGTCGGGCTTGGCGGCGGCGCTGATTCGGGCGTGCAGGTCCAGTTTCAGTTCCAGCCGTTCTGGCGCGCTTTCCTGGATGAAGTCGGCGTCGCGCACGCAGTCCTCGACGGTGGCCACAAAGCGCAGCCGCGACTGCGCTGCACCCGCCGCGAGGCCTTGCTTGACCAGGGCCGGCCAGGCGTTGGCGACGCGTTGGCGCAAGGCGGCTTCGGCGCCGGGCGCAGGGTCCCAGGCCACCACGTCCAGGCCATGGGCCAGGGCGCGGGCGACCCAGCCGCTGCCGATGACACCGCTGCCCAGGGCGGCGAAGGTTTTTATGTGGGTGATGTAGGTCATGGGTGTTCCTTTCTTTGGATTTCCAGGGTCTGTGCCGGCCTTTTCGCGGGCAGAGCCCGCTCCCACAGGGAGTAGCGGCGCAGACTGGATCTGTGGCACATGGAGAACCTTGTGGAGCGGGGCGGGCGGCGAAGCTGCTACCCGCGAAGAGGCCTGGAGAGCACCAGAAAAATCAGCGGCTGACGAGGTTCATCTTTTTCCGCCCTTCGGCCGGTGTCAGCACCCGGGCGCCCAGCCGGGTAAGGATCTCGCCGGCGCGTTCGACCAATTGACCGTTGGTGGCCAACACGCCTTTCTCCAGCCAGATGTTGTCTTCCAGCCCGACCCGCACGTTGCCGCCCAGCAGCACCGCCTGCGCGGCCATGGGCATCTGCATGCGACCGATGCCGAAGCCGGCCCACACCGCGTCTGCCGGCAAGTTGTCGACCATGGCCTTCATGGTGGTGGTATCGGCCGGCGCACCCCATGGAATGCCCAGGCACAACTGGAACAGCGGATCGTGCAGCAAGCCTTCCTTGATCATCTGCTTGGCGAACCACAGGTGGCCGGTGTCGAAGATTTCCAGCTCGGCCTTCACGCCCAGCTCGGTGATGCGTTTGGCACCGGCACGCAATTGCGCGGGGGTGGACACGTAGATGCTATTGCCGTCGCCGAAATTGAGGGTGCCGCAATCCAGGGTGCAGATCTCCGGCAGCAACGCTTCGACGTGAGCCAGGCGTGCCAGCGGGCCGATCAGGTCGGTGCCGGGGCCGAACGCCATCGGCGTTTCCCCAGGGCCGATCTCGAGGTCGCCACCCATGCCGGCGGTGAGGTTGACGATGATGTCGATGTCGGCCTCGCGAATGCGCTCCATGACTTCCCGGTACAGCGCCACGTCGCGGCTGAAGCGGCCGGTATGTGGGTCGCGGACATGGCAGTGCACGACCGTGGCGCCCGCCTTGGCTGCCTCTACGGCGGCGGCGGCGATCTGTTTCGGCGTGACCGGAACATGCGGGCTTTTCGCGGTGGTGTCGCCAGCACCGGTCAAAGCGCAGGTGATGATGACGTCGTGGTTCATTGCAGGGTTCCTTGAGGTGTGTGTCTGATGTAACGCGGTTGTCGCCGGACGCGGCTTGCGCCGCTGCTACAGGGGATCGCGGTGTGTCCGGCAGAGCGCGGTTGTTCCCGCACGTACAAGCCAGGCGCAGTGTTCTGTAGCAGCGGCGCGAGCCGCGTCGGCGGTATTGCGGTGTAACTGATGCAGCGCGGTCTTGTTCATCTACCGTGGTGAACCATTCGCGGGTAGAACCCGCTCCCACAGAACCCGCTGCCACAGGCGGCGCTGCTACAGGGGTGTGTTCAAGCGGCGGGTTTGCCGTCGAAGGTGGTGACGCCTTGCAGCCAGCGCTGGCGGTCCTGAGGGTGGTCCTTGAGCCATTGCCGTGCCGAGTCGAAGGCGTCCTTGTGCTCCAGCAGCGGCTGCATCATTCGGCTTTCGTCGGCGGCGGTGAAAGTCAGGTTGCCCAGCAGCTTGTCCACGTTCGGGCAGCGGCTGGCGTAGTCCGGCGCGGTCACTGTCCACACCGTGGCCATGCCTTCGTTCGGGCCCAGGGCATCTTCACTGCCGCTCAGGTAGGTCATGTCCTGATTGACGTTCATCGGGTGCGGCGCCCACCCGAAGAACACGATGGCCTCGTTGCGCTTCACCGCGCGCGTCACCGCCGAGAGCATGCCGGCTTCACTGGACTCGACCAGTTGAAAGTCGCCCAGGCCGAAGCGGTTCTTGGCAATCATGTCCTTGATCTGCGTGTTGGCGCCCGACCCCGGTTCGATACCGTAGATCTTGCCGCCCAGTTCCTTCTTGAATTTGGCAATGTCGGCGAAGCTTTTCAGGCCTTTGTCGGCCAGGTAGGTCGGCACGGCCAACGTGGCGCGGGCGTCCTTCAAGCTGGGCTCGGCCAGCACGCGGACCTGCTTCTGTTCCACGAAGGGAGTGATGGTCTGGGTCATCAACGGGTTCCAGTAACCCAGAAACATGTCCAGGCGCTGGTCGCGGATACCGGCGAAGATGATCTGCTGGGACGCGCTGGTCTGTTTGACGCTGTAGCCCAGGTCGTCGAGCAGCACCTGGGTCATGGCGCTGGTGGCGATCACGTCGGTCCAGTTGACTACGCCCAGGCGCACGTTCTTGCAACTGGCCGGTTCCGCGGCGCTGGCCGTGCCGGTCAACAGCGCGGTACCGGTAAGCATCAGCAGGCAGCAGCTGATCAATCTGTTCATGATGGCTCCCTCAGGCGGCAGTTCGAATTGTTATGGGGGCGGCGTCTGCGCGCCGTTTGCATAAGGTACGCAGGCCATTGCCGGAAAAAACGCACTGCGGCGACCGGCTCTTGCACAGTGGCGACGTGGTGGGTATTAGTGGTGTTTCACAGAGGCCCTCTTCGCGGGCAGAGGGCGCGCCGCCCGCCCCGCTTCCACAGGATCGCGCTGTGGGATCGCTGACCGCAGAACTCACAGAGCACACCATGGCCCAAGACTTCAATTTCCTGTTGCTGCCCGGATTTTCCGCAATCGGTTTCATCTCGGCGATCGAGCCTCTGCGCGTGGCCAACCGCTTTCGCGGCGAGCTGTACCGGTGGCAGGTGCTGAGCCTGGACGGCGGCGCGGTACTGGCCAGCAACGGCATGTCGGTGAATGCCGATGGGGGACTCGGGCCGCTGGCCAAGGGCGTGACGTTGTTGGTGGTGGCGGGCTTCGAGCCGCTGGCAGCCTTTGATGCAACGCTGCGCGATTGGCTGCGGCGGCTGGATCGCGAGGGCGTGACCCTGGGCGGTATCGACACCGGCAGTTTCGTCCTGGCCGAGGCGGGCCTGCTCGAGCGCCACCGCGTGGCACTGCACTGGGAGGCCTTGGATGCTTTTCGCGAATCCTACCCCGCGCTCAGCGCCAGCCAGGAGCTGTTCGAGGCCGACAGCCTGCGCATCACCTGCGCCGGCGGTACTGCCTGCATCGATCTGATGCTCGATCTGATCGGCCAGGCCCATGGCAGCCCGCTGGCCATCCAGGTGTCCGAGCAGTTCGTGGTGGGGCGCATTCGCCCGCGCAAGGACCACCAGCGCATGGAAATCGCTTCACGCTACGGCCTCAGCAACAAAAAGCTGGTGCAGGTGATCGGCGAGATGGAACAGCACACCGAACCGCCGCTGAGCACCTTGCAGCTGGCCGACCTGGCCAAGGTCACTCGCCGCCAGCTGGAGCGCTTGTTCCGTCTGCATCTGAACGACACCCCGAGCAACTTCTACTTGCGCCTGCGCCTGGAAAAAGCCCGGCAGCTGCTGCGCCAGACCCAGATGAGCGTGCTGGAGGTGAGCATTGCCTGCGGTTTCGACTCGCCGTCGTATTTTACCCGCAGCTATCGGGCGCGCTTTGCCTGCTGCCCGCGTGAAGATCGGCGCGGGCGCGAGTCGGGGTAGGTCGTTCACCATGCAGCGGCCGTGCCGACGCCTTCGCGGCCACTGGCCGCTCCTACGGAAGGACTGTGATCCCTCTGCCTTCGCGGCCACTGGCCGCTCCTACGGAAGACTGTTATCCCTCTGCCTTCGCGGCCACTGGCCGCTCCTACGGAAGGACTGTGATCCCTCTGCCGCCTGAGCCACTGGCCGCTCCTGCGGAAGGACTGTGATCCCTCTACCGCCTGGGGCACTGGCCGCTCCTGCGGATGGAATGTGTGCGTGTCGTAGGAGCGGTCTGTGGCCGCGAAGGCGCCGGTAGGGCCAATGCATATGTACCGTTCTGGCACGGCAGGCGGCCGCTAACCTGCGCGCTCATTCAGCGATAGAGGAATCATAGAGATGAGCAAGCAAGTCATGGGTGCGCCAATTCTGGCAGTGGCTCTTCTGGCATTGGCCGGGCCGGCAGCGGCGGCGTGGTACGACTGCCGGGTCATCGACAACCAGGCCGACGACGCCTGGAACAACACCCTGGTTGATCTGCCCGTGGAGGCCGACAGCCTGGCGGATGCCGAGCACAAGACGCGTGCGTTCGTGGCGCAGGACCCCAGCAATCCGACCGACATCGGCTTGGACTGCCGGGTAAACGAGGAGGAATGAAAGACGACTGTTGACCGTTTCAGCGCGCCTTGAGCAATACCGCGCAGGCAGCCTTGTAGGCTTCGTGCTGGTATTTGTTCAAGCTGCCTGGCAGCTCAACCAGCTTCTTGGCCTGGGCGCTGATGGTCTGCGGCGACACCAGCACTGCCTCGCAGCCTTCGAGCAGCTGCAGCACGCCTTCGATCTTGAAGGTGGTCGGCCCGCCGGCGAACTCGCCTTTCTTGCCGCGCTTCTTGATGGCGAGCATCTTCAACCCGTTGTCGCCGACGAAAGCGGCCACCTGTTCGCGAAACTGCCGCACGTTCGCCGCGATGTCATCGTCTTCCAGCGCGATCTTCTTGAGGGAAGTGGGAAGATGCGCCAAGTCGGCACCGTCGAATTCCACCACTGCAAAGATCGCTTCGCTGCCCTTGATCTCGACCCCGACTATTTTCACGCTCACTCCAGGCCCACCGATTGCAGAAATTCGGAACGCTCGTCGCTTTTCTGCGCGCGACAATCGTTCTGGGCAATGTCATAGGCCTTGGTGCCTTTGCCGGCATTGACCGTGTACACGTCGCAATCGGCATCGCGCGACTTGGCCCACAGGTCCTGGGCAGTCTTGAGCCTGTCGGTGAACGCCTTGAGTTCGGGCGAGCCTTTGGGGAACTGGGAGTTGATGCGGTCGAGCAGGTCGGTGTACGACTCGCTCATCTCGGTTTCCGATGTCTTGCGGTTGTAGGCCGAGCAATCGTAGCTCTGCTGATCGGTTTCGACGTTATCGCACGGGGTGGGGCCGTCGGACTCTTCTGCCTGGGCGGCGAAGGACAGCAGGGCAAGCATCAGCAGCGTGAATCTCATGAGGATCTACCTAACCCGTTGAGCAGGACAATTGCCGCTGATTCTGTCTCAGGGGCGCTGGAAAGCATAGGGGCGCAGCGATGCCAGGCGGTTTATTTCATGCAGTGGCACGACCAAGCAGGTCTCCCCTGCAAGGGGGGTGGTCATCTTTTGCATCGTGCGTTGACGCTTTCGGCAATTCCCCTGTCGTTTTTGCATCCGGTCGCCCTGTCGCGCAGGCATATGCTGGCTCCATGAAGCGCCGACATACGATTCGGCGCCTGACTTGCCTGATGGGGACTGCCCGATGAGCCCAGCCGAACTGCACGCCGACAGCATCGTCATCGACGGGCTGATCATTGCCAAATGGAACCGCGAACTGTTCGAGGACATGCGCAAGGGCGGTCTGACCATGGCCAACTGCACGGTGTCGGTGTGGGAAGGTTTCCAGGCCACCATCGACAGCATCTGCAAGAGCCAGAAGCTGATGCGCGAGAACAGCGACCTGGTGATGCCCGTGCGCAGCACCGCCGACATCCGCAAGGCCAAGGAAACCGGCAAGACCGGCATCCTCTTCGGCTTCCAGAATGCCCACGCCTACGAAGACCAGATCGGCTACGTGGAAGTGTTCAAGCAGCTGGGCGTGGGCATCGTGCAGATGTGCTACAACACCCAGAACCTGGTCGGTACCGGCTGCTACGAGCGCGACGGCGGCCTGTCCGGATTCGGCCGCGAGATCGTTGCCGAGATGAACCGTGTGGGCGTGATGTGCGACCTGTCCCACGTCGGCTCCAAGACCAGCGAAGAAGTCATCCTCGAGTCGAAAAAGCCGGTGTGCTACTCCCATTGCCTGCCGTCGGGCCTCAAGGAGCACCCGCGCAACAAGTCCGATGAAGAGCTGAAATTCATCGCCGACCATGGTGGCTTCGTCGGCGTGACCATGTTCGCGCCTTTCCTGGCCAAGGGTATCGATTCGACTATCGACGACTACGCCGAAGCCATCGAATACACCATGAACATCGTCGGTGAAGACGCCATCGGCATCGGCACCGACTTCACCCAGGGCCACGGCCAGGACTTCTTCGAATACCTGACCCACGACAAGGGCTACGCCCGCCGCCTGACCAGCTTCGGCAAGATCATCAATCCGCTGGGCATCCGCACCGTGGGCGAGTTCCCCAACCTGACCGAAACCCTGCTCAAGCGCGGCCACAGCGAACGCGTGGTGCGCAAGATCATGGGCGAGAACTGGGTCAATGTCCTCAAGGACGTCTGGGGCGAGTGAATACCTCTGGAGCCTACTGCGCTCGCCGATAGCTGCGTCAGGTCCTCGCGAAAAGCTCGCCGTACCTCGGTACTGTCTCGCCTTTCGCTCCGGTCCTTCCTTGCTCTCGACGTGCTCGCTACGGCTCCAAAGGCATTCACACAACTGTCTATCTACGAGCAAAGCGATTCTGCGTTGCTTGCTCGAATCATGTTTATCGGAGATCACTCACCATGGCCAAGATCGCCCCGCAACTGCCCATCGAAGTCGACAGCGAAACCGGTATCTGGACCTCCGACGCCCTGCCCATGCTGTACGTGCCGCGTCACTTCTTCGTCAACAACCACATGGGCATCGAAGAGGTGCTGGGCGCCGATGCCTACGCCGAGATTCTCTACAAGGCGGGCTACAAATCCGCCTGGCATTGGTGCGAGAAAGAAGCCGAGTGCCATGGCCTGGAAGGCGTCGCGGTGTTCGAGCACTACATGAAGCGCCTGTCGCAGCGCGGCTGGGGCCTGTTCAAGATCCAGGACATCGACCTGGACCAGGGCACCTGTAGCGTCAAGCTGGAGCATTCCGCCTTCGTCTACGTGTACGGCAAGGTCGGACGCAAGGTCGACTACATGTTCACCGGCTGGTTCGCCGGCGCCATGGACCAGATTCTCGCCGCTCGCGGCAGCAGCATTCGTACCGTCGCCGAGCAAGTGTACGGCGGCTCCGAAGAAGGCCACGAAGATGGCCTCTTCACCGTGAAACCGTTGTAAGTCGAGGAATCAACCGTCATGGCTTTCGAAGCGATGTTCCAGCCGATCCAGATCGGCAAGCTGACGATCCGCAACCGCGTGCTCAGTACCGCGCACGCCGAGGTCTACGCCACCGACGGCGGCATGACCACCGATCGTTACGTGAAGTACTACGAAGAGAAAGCCCGTGGCGGAATAGGCCTGGCCATCTGCGGCGGTTCCTCCAGCGTGGCCATCGACAGCCCCCAGGGCTGGTGGAAATCGGTCAACCTGGCCACCGACAAGATCATTCCGCATTTCCAGAACCTGGCCGACGCCATGCACAAGCATGGGGCCAAGATCATGATCCAGATCACCCACATGGGCCGTCGCTCGCGGTGGGACGGCGAGCACTGGCCGACTCTGATGTCGCCCTCGGGCATCCGCGAGCCGGTGCACCGCGCGACCTGCAAGACCATCGAGCCCGAAGAGATCTGGCGCGTGATCGGCAACTACGCCAGCGCTGCGGCCCGCGCCAAGGCCGGCGGCCTGGACGGCGTCGAGCTGTCGGCGGTGCACCAGCACATGATCGACCAGTTCTGGAGCCCGCGGGTCAACAAGCGCACCGACGAGTGGGGCGGCAGCTTCGAGAACCGCATGCGCTTCGGCATGGAGGTGATCAAGGCCGTGCGCAAGGAAGTCGGCGACGACTTCTGCGTAGGGCTGCGCATCTGCGGCGACGAATTCCATCCCGATGGCCTCAGCCACGAGGACATGAAGGAAATCGCCAAGTACTACTGCGACACCGGCATGCTCGATTTCCTCGGCGTGGTGGGCTCGGGTTGCGACACCCACAACACCCTGGCCAACGTCATTCCCAACATGAGCTACCCGCCCGAGCCGTTCCTGCACCTGGCGGCAGGGATCAAGGAGGTGGTGAACATCCCGGTGCTGCACGCGCAGAACATCAAGGATCCGAACCAGGCGACGCGTATTCTGGAAGGCGGCTACGTCGACATGGTCGGCATGACCCGGGCGCACATCGCCGACCCGCACCTGATCGCCAAGATCAAGATGGGCCAGATCGACCAGATCAAGCAATGCGTGGGCGCCAACTACTGCATCGATCGGCAGTACCAGGGGCTGGACGTGCTGTGCATTCAGAACGCGGCCACGTCGCGTGAATACATGGGCGTGCCGCACATCATCGAAAAGTCCACCGGCGTGAAGCGCAAGGTGGTGGTGGTCGGCGCAGGGCCTGCCGGCATGGAGGCCGCGCGCGTGGCGGCCGAGCGTGGCCACGACGTGACGTTGTTCGAGAAGAAGGACTTCATCGGTGGGCAGATCACCACTGCGTCCAAGGCGCCGCAGCGTGACCAGATCGCTGGCATCACGCGCTGGTTCCAGCTGGAACTGGCGCGCCTGAAGGTCGACCTGCGCCTGGGCACGGCTGCCGATGCCGATACCATCATGGACCTGCGCCCGGACATCGTCGTGCTGGCGGTGGGTGGCCACCCGTTTCTGGAACAGAACGAGCACTGGGGCGCCGAAGAGGGCCTGGTGGTCAGCAGCTGGGACGTGCTCGACGGCAAGGTCGCACCGGGCAAGAACGTGCTGGTGTACGACACCATCTGCGAGTTCACCGGCATGTCGGTGGCCGACTTCCTCGCCGACAAGGGCAGCCAGGTGGAGATCGTCACCGACGACATCAAGCCGGGGGTGGCCATCGGCGGTACGTCGTTCCCCACCTACTACCGCAGCATGTACCCCAAGGAAGTGATCATGACCGGCGACATGATGCTGGACAAGGTCTACCGCGAGGGCGACAAGCTTGTGGCCGTGCTGGAGAACGAATACACCGGCGCCAAGGAAGAACGCGTGGTCGACCAGGTGGTGGTGGAGAACGGCGTGCGTCCCGACGAACAGCTCTACTACGCGCTCAAGCAGGGGTCGCGCAACAAGGGCCAGATGGACATCGACGCCTTGTTCGCGATCCAGCCGCAGCCGTCGTTGAGTACTTCGGGCGACGACTATCTGCTGTTTCGTATCGGCGACTGCGTGGCCCAGCGCAACACCCACGCGGCGATCTACGACGCGCTGCGCCTGTGCAAGGATTTTTGACCCTGCTCCCGTAGGAGCGGTCATCGGCCGCGAAGGGATCACTGCGGTGTACCTGATACAGCGCAGTGACCGTTTCGCGGCCGATGACCGCTCCTACGAGGGTCCACAGAGGCTTCACCATGCTCAATACACTGCTTCCCATCCTGCTGTTCGCCGCCCTCGCCTTGGCTGTTCTGGGCGCCGTGCGGCGAATCAATATGTGGCGCCGCGGTCGGCCATCCCAGGTCGACCTGCTGGGCGGCCTGCTGGCCATGCCCAAGCGCTACATGGTCGACCTGCACCATGTGGTCGCGCGCGACAAGTACATCGCCAACACCCACGTCGCCACGGCCGGTGGCGCGGTGCTAGCGGCGGTGCTGGCGGTGCTGGTCCATGGCTTCGGCCTGCACAATCGCATGCTTGGCTATGCGCTGCTGTTCGCCACCGCGCTGATGTTCGTCGGTGCCTGCTTCGTCTACGCCCGCCGCCGCAACCCGCCCGCGCGCCTGTCCAAGGGCCCGTGGATGCGCCTGCCGAAAAGCCTGCTGATGTTCTCGGCCACCTTCTTTATCGCCACCTTGCCGGTGGCCGGTATCTTGCCGATGAATTTCGGCGGTTGGGTACTGGCTGCGGTGCTGGGCATCGGCGTGCTGTGGGGCGTGTCGGAACTGTTTCTCGGACTGACCTGGGGCGGGCCGATGAAGCACGCTTTCGCTGGTGCCTTGCACCTGGCCTGGCACCGCCGCGCCGAACGCTTTGGCGGTGGTCGCTCCACCGGCCTGAAGCCGTTGGACCTGAACGACCCCACTGCGCCGCTGGGCGTGGAAAAACCCAAGGACTTCACCTGGAACCAGCTGCTGGGCTTCGATGCCTGCGTGCAGTGCGGCAAATGTGAAGCCGCGTGCCCGGCGTTCGCCGCCGGTCAACCGTTGAACCCGAAGAAGCTCATTCAGGACATGGTCGTAGGCCTGGCCGGTGGCACCGATGCGAACTTCGCCGGCAGCCCCTATCCTGGCAAGGCGATTGGCGAACACGCCGGCAACCCGCACCAGCCGATCGTCAATGGCCTGGTCGATGCCGACACCCTGTGGTCGTGCACCACCTGCCGCGCCTGCGTGGAAGAGTGTCCGATGATGATCGAGCACGTCGACGCCATCGTCGACATGCGCCGCCACCTGACCCTGGAAAAAGGCGCCACGCCCAACAAGGGCGCCGAAGTGCTGGACAACCTGATCGCCACCGACAACCCCGGCGGTTTCAGTCCTGGTGGCCGGATGAACTGGGCCGCCGACCTGAACCTGCCATTGTTGAGCGAGCGCAAAACCATCGACGTGCTGTTCTGGGTTGGGGACGGCGCCTTCGACATGCGCAACCAACGCACCTTGCGCGCCTTCGTCAAAGTGCTGAAAGCGGCCAAGGTCGATTTCGCCGTGCTCGGCCTGGAAGAGCGCGACAGCGGAGACGTGGCGCGGCGACTGGGCGACGAGGCCACCTTCCAGCTGCTGGCCAAGCGCAATATCGGCACCCTCGCCAAGTACGGCTTCAAACGCATCGTCACCTGCGACCCCCACAGCTTCCATGTGTTGAAGAACGAGTACGGTGCGCTGGGCGGCAACTATCAGGTGCTGCATCACAGCACCTTCATGGCCGAACTGGTCACCGCCGGCCAGCTCCACCTGGGGCAGCACAAGGGCGGCAGCGTGACCTACCACGACCCGTGCTACCTGGGCCGCTACAACGGCGAGTACCAGGCCCCGCGCGATGTGCTCAAGGCGCTGGGTATCGAGGTCAAGGAAATGCAGCGCTCGGGTTTCCGTTCCCGCTGTTGCGGTGGCGGTGGCGGCGCGCCGATCACCGACATACCCGGCAAGCAGCGCATTCCCGACATGCGCATGGAAGACATCCGCGAAACCCAGGCCGAAGTCGTGGCTGTGGGCTGCCCGCAGTGCACCGCCATGCTCGAAGGCGTGGTGGAACCGCGGCCGTTGGTCAAGGACATCGCCGAACTGGTCGCCGAGGCGCTGGTCGAGGACAGTGTTGCCCCCGCCAGGCCCGCACCGGCCAAACGTGAAGTTGTCGAGGAGGTGCATTGATGAGTGACCTCATCCGTCGTGATCCGCGGGCCGAATGGATCGCCCGCAACCGCCTGCATCCCTTGCACAGTGCCCTGCAGCCTCAGGCCAGTGCGTGGATGGGGCCCAATGGCGTCATGCGCAAGAACCCTCACGGCATCGGTTTCATCGGCGCCAACGGGATCAAGCGCATCGACCGCAGCGGCGCCCAGCAGGGCGGCGCGAGCAAGCGTTCGGCAGCCGTGGAAGTGAAGCTGCCCTTGCACCAGGTGGCGGTGCCCCAATTCTACATCGCCGTGGTGCCGGACATGGTCGGCGGCCGCCTGAGCAGCCACGACCGCGACGTGCTGGGCCTGGCTCATCGCCTGACAGCGGGGGGCGGCGCGGTATTGGCCATCGTCTTCGGCGAACACAAGGAAAACGCTTTCGATAGCGCAGGCGTCGACCGGCTGTTGATTGTGCAAGGCGGCGAATTCGAAGGTTATGCGCCGGAACAGCGAATCCACGGCCTGCGCGCGGTGGATAATCAGTTCAGCCCACGCCATTGGCTGTTGCCCGACAGCCGTACCGGCGGTGGCGAGCTGGGTCGGCGTTTTGCCGCTTGCCAGGGTGAACGTCCCGCCACACGTGTGTGGCAGGTCAAGGACGGCCAGTGCATCAGCCGTGCCGGTGCCGGCCAGCAGGACATTGCCCGACCGCTGCCGCGCTTGATCCTGGCGGCCGCCGAGTGCGCCGAACCGGTGGACGAGACTCGTCACGAAGCGCTGCCGGTGGCGTTGTCCGCAGCCACGGCGCGCAGCCTGCCGCGCATCGAAGACCTCGGGGCGGTAGCAGTCGACCCGGCGGCCGTGCCCATGGCCGAATCGGAATTCATATTCTCGGGAGGCAATGGGGTCAAGGACTGGGAACTGTTCCACCGGACGGCCCAGGCCTTGGGTGCGACCGAAGGTGCCTCGCGGGTGGCGGTGGACGATGGTTTCATGCTGCGCGACCGTCAGGTCGGCGCCAGTGGTACCTGGGTGACCGCGCGGGTCTACGTGGCGGTGGGCATTTCCGGTGCCATCCAGCACTTGCAGGGCATTGGTGGTTGCGACAAGGTCATCGCCATCAACCTCGACGCCAACTGTGACATGGTCAAGCGTGCCGACCTGTCGGTGATCGGCGACGGGCAGGCGATCATGCACGCCTTGATCGACGCCATCCAGGCCTATCGCAACCAAGCCAAGCGCGATGCCGCCTGATGGGCGCCACGATGAAAGAGACACAGCCATGAACACCAAGGTCATCACCCTCGTTTCCATCGGCGCCCACCCGACGTCCGGCCGTCCCCGGCGCGCAGACCAGGATTCACGCGCCGTGGAGCTGGGCCTGCAACTGGCCGGAGATGACCTGCAGGTACTGCACGCCGGCGATGTCGCCGAGCCCGCGTTGCGCGCGTACCTGGGCATGGGCCTGCAGCAGTTGCACGTGCTTGAACAGCCACAAGGCGCCGATGCCCTGCCGGCCCTGTGCGACTACCTGCAAGCGGCCGGTGCGCACGTGGTGCTCACCGGTACCCAGGCCGAAACCGGCGAAGGCTCGGGCATGTTGCCCTTTCTGCTGGCGGAAAAACTCGGCTGGCCGTTGATCGTTGGCCTGGCCGAGGTTGAGTCCATCGACAACGGCGTGGCCCAGGTGCTGCAGGCCTTGCCCCGAGGCCAACGGCGGCGCCTCAAGGTGCGGCTGCCGTTGCTGGCCACCGTCGACAACGCCGCGCCCAAGCCTCGGCAGAGCGCCTACGGCCCGGCGCAGCGCGGACGGCTGCCGGTGGATGAGGTGGAGGTGATCAACGACGAACTGTTCGACAGCGCCGAGCTGCAACCGGCCAAGCCCCGGCCCAAACGCCTGAAGGTGATCAAGGCCAAGAGCGGCGCGGATCGCATGAAGGCCGCCACGGCCAAGGCCAGTGGCGGAGGAGGGCAGGTGCTCAAGGGCCTGAGCGCCGAAGAGGGCGCTCAGGCGGTGCTCAAGGCGTTGATCGAGGAGGGGGTGGTGCGGCTTTGATGCGCGCGTCGCTACAAGCCAAGCACGTCGACTTGATGCCGCTGGCGGAATGCGCTGGTGGCACCGGCAGCCGCTTGCAGATGGTCAACAGCCGTACTGAATTGCGCGACCAGGCCACCCAACGTCATGCTTTTTCCAGTGAACGTGCTATTGGTCAGCCCAGTGAGTTTATCGTCAGCCTCGGTCGCGTTGTACATCTTTGCTATCTGTAGCGTCCGCCGATAGAGCTCGGCGAACGCACCGTCCGCGCTGGTTTCCAAAAGTTCGAGCTTCGCCGGGTCTTTGTCTTGTTGGGTTTTATACAGTTCATAGCCAGCCTTGATTGCATCGACGCCGATCTTGACGGCGACGCCCGCTGGCCCTGCGGCTTTGGAACCTGCGGTTTTGGCGACTTCAGTGCCGAGGTTCAGGGCATTCTTGGGATTGTCGGGTACGTAAGTGCGAGATTTATAGTAGAACTTACCCACCAGACCGTTCTTGCGAATCTTCGCGTCATGAATGATCGATGAAGCACTCAGAGTTCCAGTACGCAGATGCAGAGTGGCGGTATTGCCGGCTTTTTCCATTGCCTTTTCCGAGGCGACACTGGCCAGCTTACCGAGCACCATGCCTATGCCAGCACCGGCCAGAGCCCCCGCCGGGCCCAATGCCATCGCCCCGACGGCTGTGCCAATGGCTGTTCCTGTGGCTGTAGAGCTCAAGTTGGAAACAACGATAGTCGCCCCTCGAAGTCCGACCGACTTCGCCAGCTCAGTAGTGCTTTCCATATTTTTCAGTGCCTGGATCACACCCTTGCTATTGGTTTCAGAGATTTCGTAGGCCGAAAGCAGTACCTGCGCGCGGCTCTGCCTGGTGCGATTGAACCAGGTCTTGCAATGGCCTTTCCAGTTCTCATATTTACGGCGTCGCTCGCTCTCGGAACCGGTTCCCCAATACGGCTGCCCCGCCAGGTATTCGTCTGTAGGGCCCGCTTCAATCATGCTTTCAAGGGTGTCATGCTTTGTTTTGGCGCGCCCATCACCGTCCACCATGGTGATAGGATTGTTGCCTACCATCGCATAAAGGTTCAGACCGTCGATATCGCCCGCCGGATCCGGATTGATCCATCGGATCTGCCAGGGTGCGTAGTAGCGCAAGCCGTAATAGTAAAGACCGGTGGCGTCACGTTCCTTGCCGGAGTAGCGGATGGTTTTGTACTTGGCTTGCAGTGCACTGCGACCGGCCCAGCAGGCGGTGCCCCCGAACGGATAGTATTCTTCCCGGCTCAATAACTGGCCGTCGCTGCCCAACTCCAACGTGGCTGAGCGCAAATGGTTGCTCAGGGTGAAACGCAGTTGATCATTAGGCAAACCCTCGGGTTTGCCATGTGCCCAATGCAGCAGACGGACGCCGTTCTTACCCGCTTGCGCAACGATGACATGCAAGCGCTCACCGCTGCGGCTGTCCGTCCGAATTTCCAGCCCCGGTAGGTAGCGGACCTCACATCGACGTGCGCCGCTGCGCTGTTGGGCATGGGATATCTTGCGCAAACGACTTCCCGCAGCGTCGTAGATGTAGCGCTCATAGTCGTCTTCTTCATCGTCGCGCTGCACCGGTGCCACGCGCTGCAGCTGGTTGTATTCATCCCATGTCATTACCTGCCCGGGCAGCAGTTCGCGGGAGTTTCCATTGGCATCGAAGCCATCGGTCAACTGGCCTTCATCGGGGAGTTGCCCATTGCGCTCGGGCAGCGATCTGTTGCTGGCACTTGCCACCGCCATTCTGAGTGTTCGGTTCCGTTGCCCATTGACGTGGCGAAGCTCTGTCAGGTTGCCCGCCCGGTCATACTCCATGTTCTGCCGGTAGTTGAGCAGCAAGGAAGGATCCTGAGGCATTGCCAGCAACGGCGGCAGTGATGGGCCTTCGCCGCCCGCATTTGCAGCTTCGCGACCGGTAGCTTCGATCAGTTGGCAAAACGAGTCATAGCGATATTCGTTGACCGCTTCGATGCGACGATTGGCGTGGTATTTGGTGGGTTGAGATTGATCGCTGACCTTGATGATGTTGCCGGCTGGATCATACAGGTAGTGCAAATCCTGAAGCACGACCGCGTCGGCGCTTACGGACGTTGCCCTGAGTAGCTGTTGGTCGATGGGGTCGAGCTCGGCGCGGCTTGTCACGCCATTGCCTATCGTTTGCGAAACGATCCGCCCGCCTGCATCATGACTCAACGCCGACAGCAGTTCACAGTTCAGCCCTTCGGCGGTCACCAGCCGGCTGGTAGCCTCCAGACCACTGATGTCATGGCCAAAATGTTGCACATTACCCAAGGCGTCTCTGTGGGTGACAAGCATGCCGGTGGCATCGTGGGTATAGGAGGTGCGATAACCCGGCCCAGGCTCTAGCAAGGCATCGCGTTCCGCCAGGGACACGGGCCAGTCGGGTAGCACCTCTGCGTCCAGAAAACGCTGCGTATAGCTGATCGCTTCGCCGTTGATGTCAAACCCATGGGCGATTCTGCTGCCCGCGTCATCGTCATGCCGATAGCTCGTGCCGCACAGATTGCGAGCAGCGTGCTCGCTGTCGACCGCTGCGTAATCGACGCGTTGCGTGACGCGTTGCCGGCCCTCGGCATCGCGTTTGGCAACCGATATCAACCTGGCGTGTCGGTCATAATTCAGCGTGGTGTGGATGCCTTTGCTGTCCCAGCTTTCCCGGTTGGAGCCTTGGGCGTCGAGCAACATCGCTTTCCAGCCAGAATCCGCATTGCGCTGCAACAACGGTGTACCCGAGAAGCTGAACACCGTTGCTTGATTCGGCGTCTCGCTCACACCGCTCTGGAAATGCTCGAACTGACGCGGATCCCACTGGCTGACAGGACGGCCTGCGTGGTCATGCCATTGGGCACTGACCCGGGGCTCGGCAGGGACGTCGGCTTCGCGTCGGTAATAACCGATGGTACGTACGGCCAGGCCACGGGGGTCGGACACCACCAGTGCCGGGGTGCGGGCATGGATGGCGAGTTGATCGGAGATGCTTCGAAGGGGCGACATGCTGTCCTGCCTTGCTCGGATAGATTTCCCTCTTTATCTCTGATCGCCCGGCAGCCAGCCATGAACACCCACGGTATCAACGCTGCGCACAACTGTAGCGGCGATGCAGGCCGCGTTCGGCTTGCCGTGCCGGGTGCGTCATCGCGTTCGCAGGGGTGCGTAGAGGTGTATCAAAAGCGCTGTGAAAGAGGGTTCGAGCACACGGTTGCCGTGGCCGCTCAGGTGGTCGGCATCGGCGAAGAGTGGTGTTTCGTTCGAGTCGTAGGCCGAGCAGGTGTTGCCCGGGCAAAGGATCGGCAACGGATCCCAGACGTTCAGCGCCGGGTATTCGCGGGTCAGTATCGTCAGCAGATGCATCTGCGGCGCACGTAGCTGCACTATCCGGTCGTGTTCCACGCTCAGTCCGGGCGTGCAGATCGGATTCATTCGGTTGAATGGATCCGAGCAACGGTTCGCCGGGGCCTTGAAGACCGGCGACGGTGCGTCGATCAGTACGGTCAAGCCCGCCGCCTGCAGCGGTTCGAGCACGGCGTCGGCGGCCTGGCGGGCCGCTTGGGCGTGTTGCACAGTGCGCTCGCCGCGTGCTTGTTCGAAGATTGCGTCCTCGCCCTGCTGCCAATCGCGGCCCGCCAGCTCCGGCATGCGCAGGGACGCTAGGAACACCACATCGCCTGGCTTGGCGCGTGCCTGAATATCGGCCAACGCACTGCTCTGCCAAGTCGCGCAGGCGGGCGGATCGGCATCCAGCAGGCTGACCACCGCGCAGCCGCCGCGTTCGTATTCCACCACGTCGATGCCCAATCGCAGCGAGACGATGTTGAGCATCGTGCGGTAGGCGGCGGTGTGTGAGTCGCCCAGCACGAAAAGCTGGCGCCCGTGCAGGCCCGGCTGGTCGATCTTTTCGATCGGCTCCCGAGGGTAGTGTCTGTAGGCATGCCAGGTGTAGCTATCGGCCACGGTACTCAGCGATAAACGCTCGGTGGAGTGGATTGTCCACGCCGCAATCCCGGCGCACAGCCCCATGGCACTCAGCCCACCGCACATCGACAGCCCCGCACGGCGATGCCACCGCGTGCCGCCACGGCGCACTGGCATTTCGACCCAGTGGTAGGACGCCGCTGCCAGGCCGAACACCAGCAACGGGTAGGCCAGCTGGATCCACAATGCTTCCAGGCCAATGGTCCAGCGCAGGAATACCGCTACGGGCCAGTGCCACAGGTACAGCGAATATGACAGGCGCCCCACGTACGTCAGGGCTGGCCATTGCAAGACCGTCAGCAACGGGCCAGCGGGTCGATCGCTGCCGAGCACCACGGCGGCGATCAGCAACACCGTGCCCAGCACCGGGACTAGCGCCCATGGGTACGGGAAGCGTGCAGCCGGCGTCAGGATGAAGCCTGCCGCCAGCAACGCCAGCCCGGCCACCAGCATCGCCTGTCGATGCCACGGTTGCAGGCGAGTCAGGCGGCCTTGGCCAATGGCCTGGAACAGCAATGCACCAGCGGCCAGTTCCCAGAAACGGCTGGGCAGCAGATAGAACGCCGACAAGGGTGCGGCGTGGGTCTGCACCGCGCACCAGGCCAGCGAGGCTAGGGTCAAGGCAGGCAGCAGGCAGCGCGCGATCACGCTGTTTTCGCGGTAGCGCAGCCAGAGCAGGAAGACCGTGGGCAATAGCAGATAGAACTGTTCTTCCACGCCCAGCGACCAGGTGTGCAGGTACGGGTTGAACTCGGCTTTCGGTGAGAAATAGGTGTCGGTCTGCCAGGCCAGAACCAGGTTGCTCAGCCCCACGAATGCGGCCAGGCCGGTGTCTTCGTTCTGGCTGCTGAGCCATACCGGGGGAACGATCAGCGCCGACATCAGTACACTGGCGGTGAGCACAAGCAATAACGCCGGAAGAATGCGCAGCAGGCGTCGTTGGTAGAACCCCAGCAGGAAGGTGCGCAGCGGCAGGCCGCTCGTTTGCGCCAGGGAGCGGCTGATCACGTAGCCGGAAATGACGAAGAACATGTCTACGCCGGTGAAGCCTCCTGGCAGAAAGCGCAGGAAATCGACATGGAAAACGATGACTGCAAGTACCGCGATCGCGCGCAGGCCATCGATGCCCGCAACGTATGGCAAGCCGGGAGTGGAGGACATGGTGCCGCCCTTTTATTGTTGGGCAGCGACCATAGAATGCCTGGGCAGGCAAACGCCAGATTGCATCTTTTCAGGATGTATCCCGAGCTCGCCTGTTACTCGTGCACTGCCACGCCCTTGAGATACGCCGCAGGCTCCGCCCCCAGGTTGCTCAGCAGCCGCTCGCTGTACCAGTCGATGAAGTTCACCACGCCGAACTCGTAGGTCTTGGAGTACGGCCCCGGCTGGTAGGCGGTGGAGTTGATGCCCCGCTGGTTTTCCTCGGCCAGGCGGCGATCCTGGTCGTTGGTCGCGTCCCACACCTGGCGCATCCGCGCGACGTCGTAGTCCACGCCTTCCACGGCGTCCTTGTGCACCAGCCACTTGGTGGTGACCACCGTTTCCTGCGCGCTGATCGGCCACACCGTGAACACGATGATGTGGTCACCCATGCAGTGGTTCCAGGAATGCGGCAGGTGCAGGATGCGCATCGAACCCAGGTCCGGATTCTTGATGCGCCCCATCAGTTTCTTGCAGCCGACCTGGCCGTCCAGCGTCATCGACAGCGTGCCCTTGAGCAGCGGCATGCGCACGATGCGGTTGCGCAGGCCGTGGCTGGCGTGGGCGTAGGGGATCTTTTCGGCATCCCAGGCGGCAGCCGAGGCGGCCACATGGTCCTTGAAGGCCTGGTCGGCGCGGGGGTCGGTGACGTCGTCCCATTCCAGCAGGGTCTTGAGCAATTCGGGGTGGGCGCCGCCGCAGTGGTAGCACTCGCGGTTGTTCTCCAGCACCAGTTTCCAGTTGGCCTTTTCCAGCAGATCGGTCTGCACCGCGACCTTGGTGTTTTCCATGTCGTACGGTTCCATGTAATGGTTCAGCGTACTGAGGAAATTGTCGATCGCAGGCGGGTTCTCCGCCAGGCTGATGAAAATGTAGCCGCCTGACGTTTTCACATGCACGGGCTTGAGGCCGTACTGCTTCATGTCGAAGTCGGCGCCCATCTCGGTGCCGGCGAACAGCAGGCGGCCATCCAGCTCGTAGGTCCACTGGTGGTAATGGCAGACCAGCTTGGCCACCTTGCCTTTTTCCTTGGTGCACAGTCGCGAACCGCGATGGCGGCAGACGTTGTGAAAGGCATGCACCACCCCTTCGGCCCCGCGCACCACGAGGATCGGATTGCTGCCGATCTGCAGGGTGAGGTAGTTGCCCTTGGCCGGGATCTCGCATGTCATGCCGGCGATCAGCCATTCCTTGTTGAAGATCTCCTGCATGTCGATCTGGAACAGGCGTTCGTCGTTGTAGAACGGCTGCGGCAGCGAGAAGGTACGCTCGCGTTCCTGCAGCATCTGGGCGGTTGCCTTGCGTGCGGGTTCCAGCGGATCGCCCAGACTCAGGGTAGTGGTGGCATCCATCGTGTTCATCCTCATGGCCAGGCAGTGTGGCCGCGAAAAAAGTGGCTGTTACGGTTGTCGACGCAAGGCGGCTGAAACTGCGTTCAGATGCGGTGGAGTGTGCGACTCGGCGCGCCATGAACCTTATCCATGGGCGACATGGCCAAATCCATTCCCGACGCTGCAGGCTAGGCGGCATGGGGCTGGTCGCCATGAGCATGTGGATGTCGCGGATGGGAATGTGGCGGTGGCGGTGCACCCGCAGAATCGCTGCACGCACAGTCGGCAGTCGACCTTGGAGACCAGCATGTCCAACCCCTTCCTGATGCCCGTCAATACCCAGACCTGGGCCAATGGGCGCCACATCGTTCGTTGCGTCAAGGTGATCCAGGAAACCTGGGACGTGCGCACCTTCTGCTTCATGGCCGACCAGCCCATTCTGTTCTTTTTCAAGCCAGGCCAGTTCGTGACCCTGGAACTGGAAATCGAAGGCCAGCCGGTGATGCGCTCGTACACCATCTCCAGCGCGCCGTCGGTGCCGTACAGCTTTTCCATCACCATCAAGCGAGTGCCGGGCGGGCGCGTTTCGAACTGGTTGCACGATACCCTGCACGAGGGCCAGGAGCTGGCGGTACATGGCCCGGTCGGGCTATTCAATGCCATCGACTTTCCGGCACCGAAGATTCTCTATCTCAGCGGTGGGGTCGGTATCACGCCGGTGATGTCGATGGCGCGCTGGTTCTACGACACCAACGCCAACGTCGACATGGTTTTCGTGCACAGTGCGCGTTCGCCCAAGGACATCATCTACCACCGCGAACTGGAGCACATGGCCTCGCGGGTCGACAACTTCAGCCTGCACATCATCTGCGAGAAGCATGGGCTGGGTGAGCCGTGGTCGGGCTACCGTGGCTACCTGAACCACAAGCTGCTGGAATTGATCGCGCCCGACTTCATGGAGCGCGAGGTGTATTGCTGCGGGCCGACCCCGTACATGACTGCGGTCAAGCGCCTGCTGGAAGCCGCCGGCTTCGACATGACCCGTTACCACGAGGAATCGTTCGGCGCCACGCCGCCCGAGGCGCGCGCCGACGCCGTGGAACAGGCCGAGCAGGCCGCCGATGCGCCGGAAGTGGACGTCTCGGAACTGCACCTGGTGGAGTTCACCGCCAGCGGCAAGAGCATCCGCGTGGCGCCGGGCGAAACCGTGCACGCAGCGGCTTCCAAGCTCGGGATGATGATTCCCAAGGCCTGCGGCATGGGCATCTGTGGCACCTGCAAGGTGCTCAAGCTGGGAGGCGAGGTGGAGATGGAGCACAACGGCGGCATCACCGAGGATGACGAAGCCGAGGGCTACATCCTGTCCTGCTGCAGCGTGCCGAAGGGAGATGTGCGCATCGAGTTCTGATGTGCGATTGCGATGTCAGTCGTGGTTTCGGACGACTGCATCGAGGCCAGACGCGGCTTGCGCCGCTGCTACAGGGGGTCGCGGTGTTTCTGAACGACTGCGTCGAGGCGGGACGCGGCTTGCGCCGCTGCTACAAGGTATTGCGGTGCATCTGAACGCCTGCGTCGCGGCCGGACGCGGCTTGCGCCGCTGCTACAGGGGGTCGCGGTGTTTCTGAACGACTGCGTCGAGGCGGGACGCGGCTTGCGCCGCTGCTACGAGGTATTGCGGTGCATTTGAACGACTGCGTCGAGGCGGGACGACGAGGCATTGCGGTATTTCTGTAGCAGCGGCGCGAGCCGCGTCGGCGGTGCGCGCGGTGTCTATGAGTGAACGCGTGAAGGCGCCTGGTGCTTACACCTTGAAGCGCGCCACCAGCCCATTCAGATCCACTGCCAGGCGCGCCAGTTCGCCGCTGGCCGCCGTGGTCTGCGCCGAACCTGCAGCGGTCTGCACCGACAGGTCGCGAATGTTCACCAGGTTGCGGTCCACTTCGCGCGCCACCTGGGCCTGCTCTTCGGCAGCGCTGGCAATCACCAGGTTGCGTTCGTTGATCTGCACGATGGCGCCATTGATCGTCTCCAGCGCCATGCCGGCACCCTTGGCGATGTTGAGGGTCGACTCGGCGCGCTCGGTGCTGTTGCGCATCGAGTCCACGGCTTGCTCGGTGCCACCCTGGATGCTGCCGATCATGCGCTCGATCTCGCTGGTCGACTGCTGGGTGCGGTGCGCCAGCGCGCGGACCTCGTCGGCCACCACGGCAAACCCGCGGCCTGCCTCCCCAGCACGTGCCGCCTCGATGGCTGCGTTGAGCGCCAGCAGGTTGGTCTGGTCGGCCAGGCCACGAATCACGTCCAGCACCTTGCCGATGTCGCGCGACTCGGTTGCCAGGTTGCCAATCAGCTCGGCGGTGCTCTGCACGTCGCCGCTCATGCGTTCGATGGCGCTGACGGTTTCCATGACCAGGTCACGGCCATCGCTGGCCGACGTGGTCGCGTCCTTGGACGCCTCGGAGGTGCTCACGGCGTTGCGTGCCACTTCTTCGACCGCACTGGTCATCTCGTTGACTGCAGTGGCGGCCTGTTCGATCTCGTTGTTCTGTTGAGTCAGGCCGCGAGCACCTTCGTCGGTGACGCTGTTGAGTTCCTCGGCAGCCGATGCCAATTGGGTCGCCGAACCGGAAATGCGCTGCAGGGTATCGCGCAGCTTGCCCTGCATCTTCTGCATGGCCAGCAGCAACCGCGCGGCTTCGTCGCGCCCCTCGGCATGGATCGGCCGGGTCAGGTTGCCTTCGGCAATTGCCTCGGCCGCCACCAGTGCCTGGTCGATCGGCCTGACGATGCTGCGGGTCAACAGCCAGGCAAACAGGAACGTCAGCAGGGTCGCCACGATCAGCATGCCCACCACCCAGGTGAACGCCGAGCGGTATTCATCCTCGGCTTGCTGATTGATCTCGCGGGTTTGCACATTGTTGATCTTGACCAGTTTCTCGAGCACGGCATTGACCTGCTCGGAATTGCTCAGCATGTCGCTGTTGAGCATGGTCCGCAGCTCTTCCACCTGACCGTTGGCCGAAAAGCTCTTCATGCGAGCTTCGAGCTGGCGATACTGGCCCAGCAAACGCTTGTAGTCATCGTAGGCCGCCTGCTCTTCGTCATTGGAGATCATTTTCTCGTAACGGGCCTGGGCCTGGTTGATCTGCTCGTTGCGCTGGTCGAACAGCTGCACGGTTTTCTGCTGGATGTCGGCTTCGCGATTGAGCAACAAGCGGTACGACAGCACACGCAGGCGCAGCGTCAGCTGGGTCAGCTCGTCCAGGCTGGTGATGCTGGGTACGGTGTTGTTCTCGATGTTCTGGCCGGCGGCGCGGATGTGGCTCATCTGGACCAGGGAAAACACCCCGAGCACGATCATCAGCACGCCGATGAGGGAGAAACCGAGCAGCGCGCGCGGGGCGATGTTCATGTTGCGTAAAGACATGTGAGGTTACCGAAAGGTAGGGCGCGTCCGTGCGACACAAGAAAGGGCTGCACGGCTTATCGGTCGAATGTAAAAAGTCTGAAGGGGACAAATTGCCGCAGGTGATGCGCGTCATCGCGAACGCTCAAGCGATGAAGACCGATGAACGGGACGAACCGAACAGCGATTTGGGGGTCCATCGGGGTCCTATCAAAGCTGGCCCGGGCGAGGTTTTTTCTTTATCGTTCGCGCCCCTGACAAAGTGTTGGAAATAGCAAATGTTGGAAGCATCCCTGAATCAATTGGAAAGCCTGGTAAACGACCTGGTCAAGCACAACCGGGAACTGGCCGAACGCAATGCCCAGCTGGCCGGCGAGCTGGCCCAGGCCAAGGATGACAACGACACGCTGCAGCTCAGTCTGCTGGAACAGGAAGAAAAGCAGGGCGCAACCACGGCGCGTATTCAAGCACTGGTCGAGCGTGCTACCGCGGCGGCGGTATGAACCTTGACGACGGGGTTGAGGTCTTCTCGATCCTGGGCAACGAATATTCAGTGAAAGCACCGCCCGGCGAACAGCAGGCGCTGCGTCAGGCGTTCGGCATGCTCGAGCGCACGCTGGCGCAGACCAAGCGCAGCCATCCGACATTGATCGGCGACCGCCTGCTGGTGCTGGCCGCGCTGAATCTATGCCAGCGCCAGGTCGAGCTGAGCCAGGGCCACGCCCATGCCATGGACCAGTGCAAAAGCAGGATCGACGCCCTGGTGAGTCGCTGCAGCGATACGCAGGACTGATTCAGCCAAGCGGCCGGGTGGTGCTGCTGCGCAGATCACCGCCCAGCCCTCGCCGGTGGCTTGTTGTTCTTTGCTCTGCGAAAATCCTCATACTTTTCTGCCGGATGTTGACATGACTCCCCTCAAGAACGACCGCTTCCTGCGTGCCCTGCTCAAGCAGCCCGTTGACGTCACCCCGGTGTGGATGATGCGCCAGGCCGGACGCTACCTGCCCGAGTACCGCGCCAGCCGCGCCAAGGCCGGTGACTTCATGAGCCTGTGCAAGAACCCGTCGTTCGCCTGCGAAGTCACCATGCAGCCGTTGGAACGCTACCCGCTGGATGCGGCCATCCTGTTCTCCGACATCCTCACCATCCCCGATGCCATGGGCCAGGGCCTGTACTTCGAAACCGGCGAAGGCCCGCGCTTCAAGAAGGTCGTCAGTACCTTGGCCGACATCGAAGCGCTGCCGATCCCCGATGCGCATCAGGATCTGGGCTACGTCATGGACGCGGTCAGCACCATCCGCCGCGAACTCAACGGCCGGGTGCCGCTGATCGGCTTTTCCGGGAGCCCCTGGACGCTGGCCACCTACATGGTCGAAGGCGGTTCGTCGAAGGATTTTCGCAAGACCAAAGCCATGCTCTACGACCAGCCCCAGGCCATGCACCTGCTGCTGGACAAGCTGGCGCAGTCGGTCACCAGCTACCTTAATGGCCAGATCATGGCCGGGGCCCAGGCGGTGCAGATCTTCGATACCTGGGGCGGCAACCTGTCGGCCGCGGCGTATCAGGAATTCTCCCTGGCCTACATGCGCAAGATCGTCAGCGGCCTGATCCGCGAACACGAAGGGCGCAAGGTGCCGGTGATCCTGTTCACCAAGAACGGCGGCCTGTGGCTGGAAAGCATCGCCGACGCCGGCGCCGACGCGCTGGGCCTGGACTGGACCTGCGACATCGGCGAAGCCCGTCGCCGCGTTGGCCACAAGGTCGCCCTGCAGGGCAACATGGACCCTACCGTGCTGTACGCCAAGCCCGAAGCGATTCGCACCGAAGTGGCGCGGATCCTCGCCAGCTACGGGCAGGGCACAGGCCATGTGTTCAACCTCGGCCACGGCATCACCCCGGAAGTCGATCCCGAGCATGCCGGCGCGTTCATCAACGCCGTGCATGAGTTTTCAGGGCAATATCACGGCTGACATCCTTCCGTGTTGAATCTTGACGCGGCTTGCACCGCTGCTACAGAAACACCCGCCCCTGTAGCAGCGGCGCAAGCCGCGTCGGCGGCGTACGCGGTACATCTGGACGCTCGCGTTGAAACCTGACGCGGCTTGCACCGCTGCTACAGAAACACCCACCCCTGTAGCAGCGGCGCAAGCCGCGTCGGCGGTGCATGCGGTTCATTTGGACGCCCCCACCGGCTGCAACTTCGCCAGCCTCGCCGCCACCACCAACGCCACCGTCAACAACCCCGCAATGAACCCGCCCACACCCGTCCAGCCACCGTAGTGCCAGGCCATCCCTCCCGCCGTCCCGGCCACGCTTGACCCCGCGTAATAACTGAACAGGTACAACGAAGACGCCTGCCCCTTGGCCGTCAACGCACGCCGTCCGATCCAGCTGCTGGCCACCGAGTGCGCACCGAAAAAGCCAAAGGTGAACATCAGCATCCCCAGCAGGATCACGGGTACCGGATTGAACAGGGTCACCAGCAGGCCTGCGAACATCAGCACGATGCTCATCCAGAACACCCTGCGTCGGCCATGCTTGTCGGCCAGCGAGCCCACCTGCGCCGAGCTGTAGATGCCGGCCAGGTACACCACCGACAGCAGCCCCACCAGCGCCTGGCTCATGTGGTAGGGCTCGGCCAACAGGCGGTAGCCAATGTAGTTGAACAGCGTCACGAAGCTGCCCATCAGCAGGAACGCTTCGAGAAACAGCCAAGGCAGGCCGGCATCCTTGAAGTGCATGGTGAAGCCTTCCAGCAAGCCACGTGGGTTCATCTTGCGGGGGCGGAAGTTACGCGATTCCGGGAGGATCCTGACGAACACCGCCGCTGCGACCAGAGCCAGGCCGCCGACCACCAACAGTGCAGTGTGCCAACTGACGAAGTCGATCAGCACGCCGGTGATCAGGCGTCCGCTCATGCCGCCGATGGCGTTGCCGCCAATGTACAAACCCATTGCCAGACCGATGTGTTGCGGATGAATTTCCTCGCTCAGGTAGGTCATGGCTACCGCAGCCAGGCCGCTCAGGCTCAATCCGGTCAAGGCGCGCAGCAACAGCACGCCGTCCCAGGTGGGCATCAAGGCACTGCCGAGGGTGCACAGCGCTGCGCTGAACAAGGCTGCCACCATCACCGGCTTGCGTCCTACACTGTCGGAAATCGGCCCGGTGATCAGCAATCCGATGGCCAGCATCCCGGTAGCCACCGACAGCACCAGGCTGCTCTGGGCGGCGTTGATGCCGAACTCGTGGGACAGGATCGGCATCATGGGTTGCACGCAATACAGCAGGGCAAAGGTGGCGAAGCCGCCGCTGAACAGGGCGAGTACCGTGCGCAGGAACTGCGGGGTGCCTTTTTCGATGTACTGCTCGTTGAACTGAGCGGCGTTTTGATGGGAGGTATCAACAGCTTGCGCAGCAGGCGCGACAGCAGTTTTCACGGTGACCTCGGGAGGGGGGCGGCAGGAGTTGAAAAACTATATAGCTGGCTAATGATTTCTGCCAACACTAGCACCGAGACTGCAGGAAATTGTAGGAAAAATCCGAGAATGAACGTCCCGGCGTGCTAGCAACTGTAATATTCTGGCCGCTACACTCGAGGCTTTGCCTGTCATGGAGGGATATAGATGCGGCGCGTGGTGTTCAATCAGAAGGGCGGCGTAGGCAAATCCAGCATTGCCTGCAACCTGGCGGCCGTCAGTGCCAACGAGGGCTTTCGCACGTTATTGATCGACCTCGATGCCCAGGCCAACTCTACCCAGTACCTCACCGGGCTGACCGGTAACGATATTCCGATGGGCATCGCGGACTTCTTCAAGCAGATCCTGTCGTCGGGTCCGGCCAGCAAGAAAGGCAAGGTGGATATCCATCAAACGCCCTATGACAACCTGCATGTAGTCACGGCTTCGGCGGAGTTGGCTGATCTGCAGCCCAAGCTGGAAGCCAAGCACAAGATCAACAAGCTGCGCAAACTGCTCGACGAGCTCAGTGAAGATTATGATCGGATCTATATCGACACCCCGCCGGCGCTGAATTTCTATGCGGTGTCGGCGCTGATCGCTGCGGATCGGGTGTTGATTCCCTTCGATTGCGACAGCTTTTCCCGGCATGCGCTCTATGGTCTGCTGAGTGAAATCGCTGAGTTGAAAGAGGACCACAACGAGGGTCTTGAAGTCGAAGGTATCGTCGTCAACCAGTTCCAGCCTCGGGCCAGCCTGCCTCGGCAGATGCTCGACGAACTGATCGCCGAGGGCCTGCCCGTGCTGCCGGTGTATTTGAACAGCTCGGTCAAGATGCGCGAGTCCCATGAGCTGAATATCCCATTGATCTACCTGGACCCGCGACACAAGCTGACCCAGCAGTTCGTCGAGCTGCATGACCTGCTCGAACAAGCCTGACCTCCCACCCCTGTGATCGACTGTGGGAGCGTTCTGCGGCCGCGAATCAGGCACCGCGATCTGCCTGATCCACCGCGGCGTTCGCTGACGCGGCTTGCGCCGCTGCTACGGGCACCGCGATCCGCCTGACCTACCGCGCCGTTCGCTGACGCGGCTTGCGCCGCTGGCGCACGCACCGCGATCAACCCAAGGGCGGGCCTTGCTCAATCCCCTGTAGCAGCGGCGCAAGCCGCGTCCGGCCTCGATGCGGTGCATCAGGTTGCTACAGGTTGGCGATACCCTGGGCACCGAGCCAGGCCAGCAACTGTGGCAACGGCATCGCGCCGCTCTGCCGCGCCACTTCTCGACCATTCTTGAACAGGATCAAACTCGGTATCGAGCGGATGCCAAGCTGCGTGGACAGCTGCGGGTTGGCCTGGCTGTCCAGCTTGGCCAGTCGGCATTGGCCCTGCAGTTGCTTTGCCGCCTGCTCGAACACCGGTGCGAAGGATTTGCATGGCCCGCACCAGTCGGCCCAGACGTCCACCAGCAGCGGCAGATCGCCCTTGATCTGGCTGGCATAGTCACCTTGAGTCAGCTCGAAAGGTGTATCGAGCAACACCGCCGCCTTGCACCGCCCGCATTTTGGCTGGTCGGTCAGGCGCAAAGCAGGAATGCGGTTGAGCCCGTTGCACTGCGGGCAGGGGATTACCAGTGAGTCGCTCATGTCCGGCTCCGATTTGAAAGATGGCCCCTGCGTATCTGGAGGCAGAAAGATCGGTTATCAACCCAAGCGCCACAGCCTACTCCGTAGGAGCGGTCATCGGCCGCGAAGGGCAGGATGCGGTCTGCCTGATGCACTGCGGTGCAGCGTTCGCGGCCAGTGTTGCTCACGACGAACAACTGATCTCCAGATGCTTGCCCCACTCCGGTGGCCGTTCGGCGTAACTTTCCATGCCCGGCTGCGCTTCGAATGGATTGCAAAGCACTTGGTGCAGGCGGCGCACCTCCGAATAGTCACCGTCTTCGGCCGCATCGATGGCTTTTTGCGCCAGGTAATTGCGCAGGATGTACAACGGGTTGACCTGGTTCATGCGTTCCGTGCGGCCTTCCACCACATCGCGCTCCATGCGCGCCTGGTAATCGCCTGCCCAGGCATCGAAGCCCTGGATATCGACGAAATCGTCGCGCAGTACGGCCAGCGAGCCGTCCTCACCCAAGCGGCGGAAGAACAGGTTGTAGTCCACACCGCTGTTCTGCATCAGCCCCAGCAGGCGTTCGAGCAACACCTTGTCGCCCTCTTCGGCCAGGGTGAAACCCAGTCGCCGCCGCATGATGTCCAGCCAAGCCGCCTCGTACAGTGGCAAGAACAACGCCAACGCCTCCTGCAGCGCCTCCACGCTGATCAGCGGCGTCAACGACTGAGCCAGCGCGCTCAGGTTCCAGTGCGCCACGGGCACCTGGTTGCTGAAGCTGTAGCGGCCTTGATGGTCGGAGTGGTTGCAGATGAAATTCGCATCGAAATCGTCGAGGAAGGCGTACGGCCCGAAGTCGAAGGTAATGCCCAGAATCGACATGTTGTCGGTGTTCATCACCCCATGACAAAACCCGTAAGCCTGCCACTGGGCGATCAGTTCGGCGTTGCGCTCGACGACTTCGCGGAACATGTCGAGGTAGGGTTCGGGCTGGGTTGCACAGCCGGGGAAGTGGGCTGCCAGCACATGGTCGACCAGCTGTTTCTGCAGTTCGGGTTGGCGCGTGTAGTAGAAGTACTCGAAGTGCCCAAAACGCACATGGCTGGGGGAAAGGCGCAGGAGCATGGCAGCGCGTTCCTGTTTCTCGCGCCACACCGGGGTGTCCGATGCAATCACGCACAGTGCGCGACTGCTGGGAATGCCCAAGGCATGCAAGGCTTCGGAAGCAATGAACTCGCGGATCGAGGAGCGCAGCACCGCCCGGCCATCGCCCATCCGCGAGTAGGGCGTCTGCCCGGCACCCTTGAGGTGCAGGTCCCAGTGCTCGCCGGCCTCGTTGTACACCTCGCCCAGCAGCACCCCGCGGCCATCGCCCAGCTGTGGCGTGTAACCGCCGAACTGATGGCCCGAGTAGATCATCGCCCGTGGTTCGGTCTCGCTCCACAGTTTGTGCCCGCTGAACAGCTCGGCGAACAGTGGCGTCCGGGCGCATGCCGGGTCCAGGTCCAGCAGGCTCATCGCCGCATCGCTGGCCACTACCAGCCGTGGGTTGTCGATCGGCTCGGGCAGCACGTGGGTGGAGAAAACGTCGCCCAGGCGGGCGAAGCGGTTGTCGAAGATCAGTTCGTCGAGGCCTTTCATGTGCGTTCTCCGTTGGCGCGGTGCGCTCAATCAAGTTTCGAGGGCGGTGGCTTGGGTGCTTCCACGGCCTGGGGTGCGCTCGGTGGCTCGGCCGGCGCAGGCGTCGTCGCCGGCTGCAGGGTGCCGGCACTTTCTCCAGGCTCGGCGGGCACCAGCTTGTACTCGCGGCCGGTGGTGTTCTTCAGGTAGATCTCCATTTGCCGGAACGAAATGTTGATGTTCTGGCGCTTGAATTCCTTGTTGATGAAGCGGTTGATCTCGTCCAGGACCGGGTTGCGGTCACCCAGGTCACGCACGTGCATGCGCAACTCGTGGTCCAGGGTGCTTTCGCCGAAGTTGAGGAAATACACCAGTGGCTCCGGGTCCTTGAGCACCCGCGGGTTGTCCCGCGCAGCCTTGAGCAGCAGGGTGCGCACCAGGTCCAGGTCCGAGCCGTAGTCCACGCCCAGCTTCAACGTCACCCGGGTGATGGTGTCGGTCAGCGACCAGTTGATCAGTTGCCCGGTGATGAAGGTCTTGTTGGGGACGATGATGTCCTTGCGATCGAAGTCGGTGATGGTGGTGGCGCGAATGCGGATCTTGCTCACCGTTCCCGACAGGTTGCCGATGGTGATGGTGTCGCCGATGCGCACCGGGCGCTCGAACAGAATCATGATGCCGGAAATGAAATTGGCGAAGATCTCCTGCATGCCGAAACCCAGCCCTACCGAGAGCGCCGCGACTAGCCACTGCAGCTTGTCCCAGCTCACCCCCAGGGTCGACAGCGTGGACACGAAACCCACCCCGGCGATCACGTACGACAACAACGTCGTGGTGGCGTAGGCGCTGCCCTGGGCCAGGTTGAGCTTGGACAGCACCAGCACCTCCAGCAGCCCCGGCAGGTTGCCGGCCAGCACGAAGGTGATACCGATGATCACCGCCGCACCAATGAAGTCGCTGAGGCTGATCGGCACCATGCTCATGGCCGCGCCGGTGCCGCTGGTGTACTCGTACAGGGTGATGTTGTCCAGATAGGCGAACACGCTGATCAAATCGCTCCAGACCCAGTACAGCGCGCCGATGAAGCCGGCCAGCAAGGCCAGACGCACCAGGCGCAGGGACTGCTGGTTGACCTGCTCGATGTCCAGGGTCGGCTCTTCGGCGACTGCTTCGCCTTCGCCGCTGTCCTTCGCCGTCTGCCGCTTGGCCAGTGCCCGTTGGTAGGCCAGGCGCCGGGCGGCGACGCTCAGGCCACGCACGAATGCGGCTTCGATGACCAGCCAGATCATCAGCAGATACAGGGTGTCGATCAGCCGGTCGGTGAGCTTGAGCGCCGTGTAGTAGTAGCCAAAACACACAGCCACGAACAGCGCGATCGGCAGCGCGGTGAACAACAGGCCGATGGTACGGCGGAACAGTGAAGCGCTCTTGTGGGTCGGGCTGCTGACCAACAAGCGTCCCAGCAGCCAGGCCATCAATGCGTAGCAGGTCAGCACCACGGCAATGCCGAGCACGTCATCCGCCAGCGCCGAGGGTTGCAGTTCGGCCACCGCCACCACCGACACCAGCGCCAGCACGACGAAGCCCAGCCGGCGCACCCAGCCCTGGAGGAAGGCCACCTGCGCACGCTCCCAGCGAAAATGCAGCTCGGCCACGCCGCCGGGGGCAAGGATGCGATAGGCGGTGTAGAACACCAGCCAGGCCTGGGCGATCTGCAACATGGCCGCGCCAAGACCGGCATTCTGCCCGCGAGCATCGATCAGCAAGGCGTAGCCGCACAGGGCCAGGCCCAGGGCCATGGGCATGGCCAGCAGAATGTTGATCAGAATCGCCGCCGGTGTGTGCCATTGCCGGTCGCGCTTGAAGTGACCGATGTCCTGATGCACCGCATTGAGCTTCTGGTAGAGAAACTTGCGCTTCCACTGCAGCAGGCCGATCACCAGCAGCAGGGGCAGGAACAGCAACGGCCGCTGCACCAGGCCATCGGTCAGTTCGCTTACGCTCGATGCCCAGGGCAGGGTGGTGACCTGGTTTTCCAGGCGTCGCGGCACGGCTTTGAACCACTCGTCATCCAGCGGCTTGTTACTGGGGATCCAGAACATCTGCTCGTCCAGCGTGGCACGCAGGCCTTGCGCGGTGCTGAGCAGTTGCTTCTGATTGAGCTGCAGAGTGATCGACTCGTTGAGCAGTGCGCTCAGCTCCCGGTTCAGGCGTTCGAGCAGGTCGCTGCGGGTGACCGCCAACTCCAGCAGGCTTTTGCGCAATTGCGGCGCGTTCTGGTCCTGTGGCTGATTGACCATCAGGTTGTCCACGTACGCCGCCGGGTTGCCGATGGCTTCGCGCTGCTGGTTGACTTCGAACTGATACAGGCGGATGTCGGCGATCTCGTCGGCCAGGTCGCGATCGACCTTCAAGTGCGGCAACGCCTGCTTCTGTTTGTAGAGAATCTTGGACAGCAACAGGCTGCCCTTGAGCACGCTGATCTGCTCGTCCAGGGCCTGGTCGCTCTGCGTCACGCTGTCCAGCTGCTGGCGGGTCTTGAGGTTCTGCTGGGTCAGCTCGTTGAGCCGGTCGGTGCTGCGCAGCAGGTAGTCGGACAGCTTGACGTTGGTCGCACTCTCCGTGGCCAGCACGCTGCTGCCGCCGGCTTTCTGTGCTTCCAGCGACTGCTTGGTGACGGTTTCCTGGGACTGCGCCAGGCGCTTCTGGTTGATCAGCGTCTGCAGGTCCTGGATTTCCTGCTCCAAACGGGTGGTCTTCTCCAGCACCAGGTCGTGACGGGCATTGCCCAGGTCCTGCAGGGTACTGTTGCCGGCCAGCTCCTGGCGGCGCAGGTAGATCAAGGCATTGATCGACGCCTGTTCGGCCGCCAACTGGTTGCGCGTGTCGGGGGTCAGCGCCTTGCCGTCGTTCTTGCCCAGCTTGAGAATGCCGCTGATCTGCTGGATACGGTTCTGGCTGGCGCTGATTTCGGTCTGCGCGCGTTCCGGGCGGGTCTGCGCGGTGATGATCAGGCTGTTGGCATCGGACAAGGCCTTTTGCAATTCGCCCTGCTCGGTGGTGCGCTCGCTGAAGATCTGCTCCAGCTGCGGCACGCTCAAGGTGGCATAGCGCTGGCTCACAGGGATGATCGGCATGCCCTTGAGACGGCTCAGCTCGCGCTGCGCCTCCAGGGTCTGCTTCGGCGCATCGGCCAGTTGCTGCTTGAGCTCGGCCAGCTTGCGCTCATTGTCGGCCTGGTTGCCAAGCAGCCCCAGGGTCTGCTCGAACGCCTGCTGCAGCGCCTTCTGGTCGGCTTCTGGCAGCTTGCGCTCGGCGATCTTGTCGAGGTTCTGTTGCACCGTTTCACGGTTGAGGGGGTCGGCAGCCTGAACGCCGGCGACAGCCATGCACAGCCCCAGCAGGGCTGCGGAAAGAAAATTGCGCATAGGTTAGACGTCGTACAGCTCGAAGAGAGATGGGCAGTTTAGAGGAAGAGCCCAGGCCCTGGACGACTTCCTTCGCGGAATTTGACGCCCACTTTCATGATCCGGTTCCCGTGCATGACCGCATTGCCTGACGCAGGCCAGGCTATGTCATGTGAACAGTCCGGTTTATGCGCCTTCGGTCCGTCACACAGTCTCGGGCGGGGCCGGACTGCGGCCCCGACCAAATCGCTGGGGCCAGCGCCCTTCGAGCCAGTCTAGGCATCTTTAAGCAGAGACGTGTCGCCGGGCGGCTCGGTGCCACATTCCGGCTCTTTCTCAGGGCTGGAGCTCGCACTCGCTCCAGCCCGAGGCTCCCTGAGCGTCAGCAGATCTGCAGGCGGCGCAGGCAGGCGCATCTCGGCAATTTGCTGATCGGCTGCCGTTGAAAGAGGCATCCCCCAGGCGCGCACGAAGGCTCGCAGATCAGCCCAAGCGGCCATGCTCCCGAACAGTGCTAAGTTATCGAACGATTGGGCTCGTGAGGGCGTTGTGCTCCAAGGGCCATGCTCACGGGCAATCCGGTTCAACCGTGGCCAAAAAGCGTCGCCAAACCCAAGGCGTAGTTGCTCCAGGGCCGCCAGACGCTCGAACGCAGATAGCTGGGTTATGTCCAGATCAGCCGCGGCCTGCTTTTCCAGCGCATTGTCCCAAGTGTCCTTGCCGTTCGCGCCGGGGTGAGTCAAATTCGACCGCACACCGAATACCCGCTGGGTCGCCATGGCGAAGAGGTTGTTGGTCACTTCGCTGAAATCATTGGGCAAGTAGGCGCGCATCTGGTTCTGATGACCTATTTCGTGAGGCACTGCCCACTCCGCCTTGAGGCGCTCGGGTTCAAGCAGCCCTCGTGCATACGCCATGTTGTATGCCGTGTACCCGGTGGTGGCATGTGCCGATCCAGCGCCACCGTGGTTACCCAGTACAAGATGATATTTCAGCGGAGCCGGTGCATGAAGTTCTTCTGCCTTGTCCAGACCCAGTAACGTCTCTTGCACGTCAATGATGCGCTCGTAAGTTGCCATCAGCAGCGGTATGCCACTGTTCTTGTAAGCCTGCGCCGATGCCCGATCGACGGTCAGAACGACCCGGGCGCTGTACAACTCCACGTACGGGGTTGGCCGGGCGTCGAGCATGGCGTGATAGACCGCTGTTGAGGTATTGCCGTGCTCGAAGTAGGGAAGTTCCTGTGCACCCAGAATGATGACATTGGCGGCGTTTATTTCATTGGCCAGTTGGAAGTAGATGACCCCTCCACCAGGATCGGTAATGGTATTGGTGCCAAGTTGAAGGGGATAAGTTCGTTGCTGGGAGTATTGCGTGTCCGTGTCGGCGTAAGGGGCGCCAATGAAAAGGTTCATCGCGATGGGCGGGGTGTCCGTGTGTACTACGATCACTTTGAAAGCGCTATTCTTGGGGGCGTAGAAACCTGTTGGTTGCCGGTTCATCAGGGGAAAGCGCGTACCCAGTCGATACATGGCCGCGAAACGGTCCACGGTGGCCTCGAACGTCGCCCAGCGGTGCCTGCGGATGCCTATGGAGCCATCGCCCTGAGTGACCAGCCGGAAGCGCTGGTTTAAGTTGCCGGCCACCAGGATCTCCATAGTCGGTGTCTGATGATTGAAGGTCAGCACGTACCCAGTCAGCACGGACTGGATCGATACGGTGTCATCCGAGTAGCGCCTGATTTGGAAACGTTGTGTCCGAACGTCTTCTTCCGGCTGCGCCCACAATCGAGCGCCGTCGGAACTCAAGCGGTAACGCGTATAGCGGTTTTGCACGAATTGATCTTCACCAGCGTTCCCGGTCAACAGGAAACTTTGTGACTGGGAGCCGTTGTACAGTCGCGCATTTACCGCTGCGTCTTGAAAAGAAAGTACGGTATCCGGGAGCATGGGCCTGGCCTGATGGAAGTTGAGACACAATCAGGCTAGCAGGGTCAATGTAATGGTCGCGCCAGCGGAAACGGCAGAAATCAAAGGGGAGGGGCGTTGCAATGTTGCACACTGTTCGCAACTTACTGAATAAAAAAGGTATTCCGATTCAGTAGTTAAAGTCTGTACAAAGTTGGGGAGCTGAATGTTTTTTTACAGGATGAACGGTCGTATTAGCGTTGTTGAGTACGCAGGCCGTTCATTCATCAGCGGGCTTGAATTCACCCGTCAGGAATTCAAAGGAAGAGCCCAGGCCCTGGACGACTTCCTTCGGGGAATCTCACGCCCACTTTCATGATCCGGTTTCCGTCCATGACCGCGACCGTCCAGACGGTGCCGTTCCATTCTACGTGGTCGCCAACGATCGGCGCGCCGCCAACCCGCTGAATGATGAAGCGGCTGAGCGGCATCTGCGGGTCGAGCCCATCGAGCTTGAGGCCGTAGAGCGCCGACACTGCGCCCAATTGCGCGTCGCCTTCGAGGACGAAGTCGCCGAAGAAACGCAGGTCCAGACCGCGCTGCGGTGCCTGGCTGAACAGTTTGCCCAAGGCCGGCAGGTTGTGCTCGTGGCCGATCACGCACAGCAGGTCGTCCACTTCCAGCACGGTACTGCCGGATGGGTGGAGCAATTGCTGGCCGCGGAACAGTGCGGCGATACGTGTGCCTTCGGGCATTTTCAGCTCGCGCAGGGCTGCTCCGATGCACCACTTTTCCGCACCCAGGCGATACACGAACAGCTCCCACTCGCTGGTGATGTGCACCTCGAGGGCCGAACGCGAGATCGGCGCGGGATCCGGCGGCACGGTGACCTTGAGTAGCTTGGCTACCCACGGCAGGCTGGTGCCCTGTACCAGCAGCGATACCAGCACGATGAAGAACGCCAGGTTGAAGAACAGCTGCGCATCCGGCAGCCCGGCCATCAGCGGGAACACCGCAAGAATGATCGGTACCGCGCCGCGCAGGCCGACCCACGAAATGAAGGCTTTTTCGCGGCCATGGAACGCTTTGAATGGCAGCAGGCCGACCATCACCGACAGCGGCCGCGCGACCAGGATCATCCACAGGGCCAGGGCGAGCGCGGGCAGGGCGATGGGCAGCAGGTCGTGGGGCGTGACCAGCAGCCCCAGCACCAGGAACATGCCGATCTGCGCCAGCCAGGCCATACCATCGAGCATGTGCAAAATGCCATGGCGGCTGCGGATCGGCTTGTTGCCCATCACCAGGCCGCACAGGTAGACAGCCAGGAAGCCGCTGCCGTGCAGCGCGTTGGTCAGAGCGAACACCAGCAGGCCACCGGCTACCACCAGGATCGGATACAGGCCGGCGGCCAGGTTGATGCGGTTGACCAGTTGCAGCATGACCCAGCCGCCGCCCAGACCAATCACGCCGCCAATGCCGAACTCGCGCAGCAGGTGCCCCAGCAGGCCCCAATGCAGTCCGGTCTGGCCGCTGGCGATCATGTCGATCAGGGTCACGGTGAGGAACACCGCCATGGGGTCGTTGCTGCCCGATTCGATCTCGAGCGTGGCGGTCACCCGTTCGTTCAGGCCCTTGCCGCCCAGCAGCGAGAACACCGCCGCCGCATCGGTGGAACCGACGATGGCGCCGATCAACAGCCCCTGGATCATGCTCAGGTCGAACAGCCAGGCGGCGACAGCGCCAGTCAGCGCGGTGGTGATCAGCACCCCCACCGTGGCCAGCGACAGGGCGGGCCACAACGCCACGCGAAAGCTCGATACCCGCGTGCGCAGGCCACCATCGAGCAGGATTACCGCCAGCGCCAGGTTACCGACCAGATAGGCCGTGGGGTAGTTGTTGAAGATGATGCCGCCGCCGTCCACCCCGGCGGCCATGCCTACGGCCAGGATGATCACCAGAATGGGAATGCCCAGGCGGGAGGAAAGCGAGCTGACCAGAATGCTCGCACCTACAAGCAACGCGCCGATCAAGAACAGGCTGTTGATGAAGGTGGCATCCAAGGGCGGTACTCCGGTTTCTGAAAACGAGGTGAAAAGGCAGTCGCTCATGCAGGCTGCGTGCCAAGGGATAATAACCTGTGTAAATGCATAACTGTCAAAGCCTTGCGTGGAATCATCACACGTCGGCGGTGTTGCAGACGGGCACCAGCAGCCATGCTGTGGTGTTACGGGCAGGAAAAGTCCTACAGGACTTACGGATGCGCCTTGCATATGTGGAGGAGGGCGTTTGTAAGAATCAGCACCCTTTCTCCGTTCCAAGGGGAGTGCGTAGGTTTTTGTTTCGGCGTAGGAAGTATCGCGTGGATGTTTGGGAAGCCTCTTTCGGACCGGCCTGTTTGCGCTGTAGGAGGATTCATCGGCAAGAGAAGGAAGCCTCCTGCTAGTTGGGCCAATCATGCAAGCAGTGCCGGGCTTCGTATCCACCAACCGAGCGTCGTCTGGTGGTAGCGCTTATGTAGCGCGCTGTTGTGAGCCGTGCTGTCCAGAGTGGTCGCCCAATGTGCAAGAGCGAACCCATGGACACCTCACTCGATGAACAACTGAACAGCCTGCTCAATACCCATATCGGGCAAGACCACCTGCGCACTCCTTTGCTCAATCGCCTGCAGAGCCTGGTCGATGCCGTTGCCCAGACAACGCTCGCGCAGCAGAGCCTGGCGGCAGGGGCACCGCTGCTCCAGTCTCTCGATCACCAAGCCCGGGCGCAGCTGCAAACGGACACCGACCTTTATTGGAGTGACCTAGCCCCTGGCACCGTGTTATCGCGGTTACAGCACGCAGAGGCGCTGCGCGCCGAAGACCTGATGCATCGCGCCCAGTTGCTGGCAGCGTTGGGCGAAGTGACCGAGGCCGGGCGCAGGCTGTTGCTGGACGCTCTGCAGCCAGGCGAGGACGCCGTACTGCTGGTGTGCAGCACGGTAACGCTGCTGGCCAGCGACGGCACACACGCCATGCTGCCCGGCGCCGAGTTGATCGAGCGCCGGGGTGGAGGACGCTGTTTGCTGGTGTGCCCTGGGCTGGAACAGCAGTTGTTCGAGTTCGGCTGCGCCACCGAGGCTGGACGTGGTCTGATCGAGTATCTGTTTTCCGCCCAGGGCCACGTGCTGCGGCAGCGCCTGGCCTTGCAGTTCTCGGCAAACGGCCTATCGGGCCTTTCCACAAGCCTGGGCGCCAGGGTGCGTTTCGTTCCACACACAGCGCGCGTACTCGAACATGGTTTGCGGACCAGTATCGCCAGCCAAGTGGTGGCCCAGGCCGAAGCTGGATCACCGCCTGAATACAGTGAGTCAGGGCAGCGATCGGCACACTTCTGGCTTCCTCTGCCCAAGGCCATCAGTGCCGTGGTGGCTGCTGCCATCAGGGCGGATGGCGAGCGCCAACGGGCGCTGCTGACCTTTGGCGGCATCACGCCGAATATCGCCACGGCGCTGCTCAAAGAGAAGCTGGATGCCTGCGAAGGAGGTGTCCAAGGGTATGCAGGTGATGCCCTGGACAGCCCTGAACACAAGCATTACCGCCAGCTCCACGGTGCCTGGCAAGCGGCGCAAGGCAAGACTCGACAGCTGCTCGAGGCACTGACCACAGAGGCGTCCTGGCCTACCCGTGCATTCTGGGCCCACGACAGGGGGCAGGGCCTGTCGCGCCAGCATTCGCTGGCGCTGGAACTGAGCAACGCCCTGCGCCATGACGCCGGGCTGCAAGTCTGCGAGGGCACGCTTGCGGAGGCCGACCTTGAGCGGATACTGGAGGTCGTGAATCAGCCTGACGCTCACCTGCGGGGCGCGGAGGGTACGGTGGTCGCCGAATTGGCGGTGGGCGAGGCGACCTATGCCTGCACGCTGCCTGGAGCCTACATCATCGCTGCGGCCAGCGTGTGGGTGAACACCGAACAGGTCGTGCCTGCGCTGCTGTTCCTGACAGGAGAGAGCGGTGGCGTGCGTCGCTTCGCTTCGCTCGAGCAACTGTTGCAGTGCGTCACGGCCAGTCTGCGTGACCCCACCTTCACCGCGCTCTGGGCGCGCTTCCCTGCTGATACGCAGAAACGCCTGGCACCGCTGCTGGCGCTGGAAAAACTGCCACTGGTGACCACGCCGGTCGAAGGAGACTGGATCGACAGCCACCTTCGCGCGACGATCGATCGGTACGATCAGGCAGCAGCGCGGATGCCCGATGACCAAGGCCGGCAGCGTCTGCGAGAGGAGCTGGCGAGCGCATTGCGGCAACCGGCGCACGGCATACGAGAAACAGCCATCGGCCATATCGCCGAGCAGCGCCGTCTGCAGGCCGTGTTGCAGGCGTTGCCTCGCTGGCTGGCGACAGCGGGGCAGACCCAGCGAAACCACTATGCCGGCCTGCTCGATGACTACAACCGGCTGGCGGCGGGCCAGGAGGCGTATCTGCAAGGTCGGCCGACCACGATCCGGGCCTTCGCGGCCGATCTGCTCGAAACACGGCTCAGGGCCGACCTGAAGCAGAGCATCGATCCCGAGCGACTGCTGCTGAGGCTGCCCGACAGTGTCGAGGTCAAGGCGGTGCCCAATGTGCCCTCGCAGATTCAGGTGCCCAGCGCTGCGCATTCCACGATCAGCATCGTCGAATTGGCCTTGCTCAATATCGACCGGCAGATGACCTTGCGCCTGAGGTATGCGCAATGGGTGCATCGAGACACCGGTGCCGAGGTGAGCATGGCCGGCCTGGACATCCCCTACTTGCGCAGGTTGGTGCTTGAACTCGATGTGGCCCGGCGTTATCGGGAAAGCGTCCAGGCGCTGTTCACCATCGCTGCGGGTGCGTCGGCCAGGCCCGCGCTGCACGGGCAGATCATGGCGCTGCCCTACAGCGCGGCATTCAGGCTGCAGGCGTTTGGTGCCTGGTGTCAGGGTTGGCTGACCGAGCAGGCCTGGCAGATGCTGGAAAGGGCGGCGCAGTGCAGGTCCGCCGCCGCGCAAGCGGCGCTGGGGGTGTCACTCGGCGCGGTCACCCTGAGCCTTGGGCCCGGCCAGGCGGACTTGTCCAGCGGCCTGCTGCTGATCCAGGCACCCGCCCAAGACCTTCACTGCCTGTACCTGCCCGATGTGCCGCACGGCGCTCACTTCATCCAGGCAACCAGTGTTCAAGGCCTGCGCGACAGCCTGTTGTTGCGCCTGCGCAGCGCATCGGTGCGCCGGTGGTTGGCGGGGCAAGCGGGCGTCGGCCAACCCACGGCAGCGCGCGAAAGCTACATCGAGCAGGCTTATCAACGCAGCTATGGCCGCTTCATCAAGTTTTCCCCGTTGGCCGATCCTGTCTGGCCGTTGGCGACCAAACTGCTGCGCGATCACCGATCGAAGCTGCTCGATGATGCCAGCCTCATCTCTCGCAGCCGCGAGGATGTGCGTGCGGCTTTCGCGCGGCAACTGCGCGAGGGTGGTCAACAGTTATTGATGTCCGGGCTTGCCTACCTGCCGGGTATCGGTACGCTGATGCAGCTCAGCGACGGCTGGCATGACGCCAGGCAGGCGGTGCAGGCCTTTGCGGGCAGTGACCCCGCGCTGGGCTTGCGCCGCCTGGCATCGGCCGAACTCAACTTCGGTTTTGCCCTGCTGTCATTTCTGCCGGGGATGGCGGCTGCCAAAGTCGCGCGTGGCAGTTTGAAGCCGCGCCAGGGCCTGCGCCCGGCTGCGCTGCAGGTAAGCCCGCAGCGAACGCGGCTCGACGGTTTCGCAGGCCACGAGACGTCGGTCAGCCTGGTCGGCGCCAGGCTCCAGCGCGGACCCGACGCCGGTACCTGGAAACAGGGCGGCAAGCTCTATCTCTGGCAGGATGGCCATGCCTACGAAGTGTTTCGTCGCCGCGGCGAACTCACTTTGCGCCTGCGTCGAACCGCAGCCAACAACCACGAACATCCGGTTCGACCAGGCCCCGATGGACGCTTCGTCACTCATCTGGATACCGGTTTACGCGCCGGCGGCCGCTCGCGTGCAGGAAGCAGCACCGGGGCCACTGCCGACCCCAGCGCCATGGGCGACTACCTGATCGTACCGGATGATCGTCCCGTCATGAGCCAGGTACTGGCCCGAGGGGGGCGCTACAACCTCGATGAAATGGCTGCGTCGCTGCAGGCCACGCCGGGGGATGCAGCCCGCAGTCGGTTCTTCGCCCAGCGCCGGCAGTTGTTGCAGGACGCCGATGCCTACCTCGAGCACACACCGCGCGAACCGCGCGTGCCGCTGCCGGTGCTGGCCAGCGACGTTCAACCTGCTGCCTTGATTGCCGCCGTGTATGAAAACGCCAATGGCCTGGTGGTGGGGGAAGCCCATTCCTCGGCAGCCTCCAAGCGGTTTCTGATCGACAACTTCGCGACGCTTGCAGCCACTGGCGTGAAGACCTTGTACTTCGAGCATCTGCCGATGGATTTCCTGGCCGACGACCTCAAAGCCTTCAATGGCAGCGGCGTCATGACACCGGCGTTGAAAGCCCGGTTGCAGTCGCTCGACACCGGCCACAAAGTGGACGCGGGGCAGCCTTTCACCTTCGAGCAGGTGGTGGTCAAGGCCCACGACGCCGGTCTGCAGGTGGTCAGCCTCGATTGCGCTGCCAGCTGGTATGCCAAGGGCGTGATGGATGCGCGCAGCACGGCGCGTCAGCGCATGTTCAGCTACCTGGCGACCCGGGTCATTGCCGACCATCAGCACGCCACGGGCGAGCACAACTGGGTGGCGCTGGTGGGCAACAGTCACGCCAACACCTTCAAGGGCACGCCAGGCCTGGCCGAACTCAACAAGGCCATCGGGGTACGAGTCAGTACGCCGGATGCCGGCGGCAGACCTGGCCTGCGTTCAGATCCGGGCTTCGAGACCCATTTCAATCAGGGCATGGTCAAAGCCGACTTTCTGCTGGAGCTGGAAGTACCCACCCAGCATCTGCGTCCGTCGGCTGGCACTGGCGAGCTCACTGCGTCGCAGCTAGCTTTGGCCACCGAGATGGAAGCCTTGCTGACCCACACGCCCGTCGGTCTGGGACCGGCGCCGCCGCGGTTGATTCATCCCGGCTCCTTCTACCTGCAGAAGGTAGAAGGCAAGCGCCAGGTGGTGCACCTGAGTCGCGACGGCAACATCTACCACACGCCCGTCGAGAAGACGCTGGGCCGCTACTGGTTGTCGCGGCCCAGTTGGGACAAGGTCCATGGACGCAGGTTCTGGACACTGCAGGGCCTGCTGGCGGCCATGGCCGAGCAGAACCTGAGCCTCGTGCAGCCCTGAATACCGACCGATGCGCCTGATGGAGAGGCAAAAAAACGCCACCGCGGCGCAGGCCGGGGTGGCGTTTTCCTTCGTGACGGCGTTAGCCGATGCTCATCAAGCTCGCGTTACCACCCGCGGCGGCGGTGTTCACGCTCAGCGCGCGCTCGATCACCAGGCGCTCCAGGCAGATGCCGGTTTCACCCTGCGACAGGCCATGCACACCAACGATGGCGCCGCTGCGCTTGGCGATCTGCTCGCACACCGCGCGCAGCTGGTCGGAGTCGCCGTGATGCAGTACGGCATCGAAGTGCACCTCGTCCTTGTTCCACTCCGGCACCAACTGGATGCGCGCCTGCACTTCCTTGGGCAAACGCCCGCGCACGGCCTTGCCCAGCTCGTTGTCGGGCACTACTGCTCTGGAACCCACGGCCATCACCGCTGCCAGCTGCGCCAGCAGGTCGGCTTCGGTGTCGGCCAGGCACAGCACGTGCTCGCGCGGCAGAATGGTGTAGCTGTTGCGCTCGCCGGTGGGGCCATCGAGCAGCCGGCTCACGCCGCTCTGCGACTGGGCGGCGAAGTCGCTGCACAGTTGCGCCAGTTCGGCCTGCTGGTTGCTCGAAGCCCAGGCTTGCAGGGCCTGCAACGGTTTGCCCAGGGCGTCACGCAGACGCACGTCCGGCGCCGTACCGGCATCGGTGCGGGCGAAGGACTGGGCGATGGCGTCGTTTGGCCGGGTCGACAGCAGGCGGTACAGGTACAGCGGACCACCGGCTTTCGGGCCGGTGCCCGACAGGCCTTCGCCGCCGAACGGCTGCACGCCCACCACAGCGCCAACGATGTTGCGGTTGACGTAGACGTTACCGGCATGAACGTTGTCGATCACCTTGGCGATGGTTTCGTCGATGCGTGTGTGCACGCCCAGGGTCAGGCCATAGCCGGAAGCATTGATCTGGCCGATCAACTGGTCCAGGTCGCGACGCTTGTAGCGCACTACGTGCAGCACCGGCCCGAAGATTTCGCGCTGCAACTCGTCGAAGCTTTCCAGCTCGATCAGGGTCGGCATGACGAAAGTGCCGCGCTTGATTTCGGCACTGTCGGCTATGGCCATCTGGTACACGTCGCGGCCTTTGTCGCGCATGCCCTGGATGTGTTTCTCGATACCGGTTTTGGCCTCGGCGTCGATCACCGGGCCAATGTCCACGTTCAGGCGCTCGGGATTGCCCAGGCGCGCTTCGGCCATGGCGCCCTTGAGCATTTCGATCACACGGTCGGCCGAGTCTTCCTGCAGGCACAGCACGCGCAGGGCCGAGCAGCGCTGGCCGGCGGAGTCGAAGGCCGAAGACACGACATCGATCACTACCTGTTCGGTCAGCGCCGAGGAATCGACGATCATTGCGTTCTGGCCACCGGTTTCGGCGATCAGCGGAATCGGACGACCTTGCGAGTCCAGGCGCCCGGCGATGTTGCGTTGCAGCAACCGCGCCACTTCGGTGGAACCGGTGAACATCACGCCCTTGACGCGCTCGTCGCCCACCAGCCGTGCGCCCACGGTTTCACCGCGGCCCGGCAGCAGTTGCAGCACGCCTTCGGGGATACCGGCTTCGAGCAGCAGGCGCACGGCCTGAGCGGCCACCAGCGGGGTCTGCTCCGCCGGCTTGGCCAGCACCGGGTTACCAGCGGCAAGGGCCGCAGCGACCTGGCCACTGAAGATCGCCAGCGGGAAGTTCCACGGGCTGATACACACCACTGGACCCAGCGGCCGATGGGCATCGTTGCTGAAGTCGTTGCGCGCCTGCACCGCGTAGTAGCGCAGGAAATCCACGGCCTCGCGAACTTCGGCGATGGCGTTGGCGAAGGTCTTGCCGGCTTCGCGGGCGAGCAGCCCCATCAGCGGCTGGATCTCGGCTTCCATCAGGTCTGCGGCACGCTCCAGCACGGCGGCGCGTTCGGCCGGCGGCGTGGCCTGCCAGATCGGGCCGTTGATCAGTGCGCACTGGATCGCGTTGTCGACGTCGGTGACCGTGGCTTCCTGAACATGGCCGACCACGTCGCGCAGGTCGGACGGGTTCAGCACAGGCTGGGCCGGTTCGTTGCTGGCCTCGCAGCCCAGCATCGGCAGGGCTTTCCAGTCGGTGTGGGCAGTGGCCAGCAGGGCCGACGACAGCGACGCGAGGCGATGCTCGTTGGCCATGTCGATACCGGCCGAGTTGGCCCGGTCGCTGCCGTACAGGTCACGCGGCAGCGGAATGCGCGGATGAGGCAGGCCGAACTGGCCCTCCTGGGTCGCCATCCGCTCGATGGTGGCCACCGGGTCGGCGACCAGCTCCTGGATGGAAATGGACTGGTCGGCGATCCGGTTGACGAACGAAGTGTTGGCGCCGTTTTCCAGCAGGCGGCGGACCAGGTAGGCGAGCAGTGTTTCGTGGGTGCCGACCGGTGCATACACGCGGCACGGACGGTTCAGCTTGCCATCGGCGACCTTGCCCACGACCTGTTCGTACAGCGGTTCGCCCATGCCGTGCAGGCACTGGAATTCGTACTGGCCGGGGTAATAGTTCTGACCGGCAATGTGGTAGATGGCCGCCAGCGTATGGGCGTTGTGGGTCGCGAACTGCGGGTAGATGACTTCCGGCACCGACAGCAGTTTGCGCGCGCACGCCACGTAGGACACGTCGGTGTACACCTTGCGCGTGTACACCGGATAGCCTTCCAGCCCCTCGACCTGGGCACGCTTGATTTCGCTGTCCCAGTAGGCGCCCTTCACCAGGCGGATCATCAGGCGATGACGGCTGCGCCGAGCCAGGTCGATGACGTAGTCGATCACGTACGGGCAGCGCTTCTGGTAGGCCTGGATGACGAAACCGATACCGTTCCAGCCGGTCAGTTGCGGCTCGAAGCACAGACGCTCGAGCAGGTCCAGCGACAGCTCCAGGCGGTCGGCTTCCTCGGCGTCGATGTTCAGGCCGATGTCATAGTGCTTGGCCAGCAGAGTCAGCGACAGCAGGCGCGGGTACAGCTCTTCCATGACGCGCTCGTACTGCGCGCGGCTGTAACGCGGGTGCAGCGCTGACAGCTTGATGGAGATGCCCGGACCTTCATAGATGCCGCGACCATGGGAGGCCTTGCCGATCGAATGGATCGCCTGCTCGTAGGAGGCCAGGTATTTCTGCGCGTCGTGCTCGGTCAGCGCCGCCTCGCCGAGCATGTCGTAGGAATAGCGGAAACCCTTGTTCTCGAACTTGCTGGCATTGGCCAGCGCTTCGCCAATGGTTTCGCCAGTCACGAACTGTTCGCCCATCAAGCGCATGGCCATATCGACGCCCTTGCGGATCATCGGCTCGCCGCTCTTGCCGATGATGCGGCTGAGCGACGACGACAGGCCCGATTCGTTGTGCGTCGACACCAGCTTGCCGGTCAGCAGCAAGCCCCAGGTTGCCGCGTTGACGAACAGCGAGGGGCTGTTGCCCAGATGCGGGTGCCAGTTGCCGGTGCTGATCTTGTCGCGGATCAGGGCATCACGCGTGCCCTTGTCGGGGATGCGCAGCAGCGCCTCGGCCAGGCACATCAAGGCCACGCCTTCCTGGGAGCTGAGCGAGAACTCCTGCAGCAGGCCCTGAACGATGCCGGCACGGCCACCGGCGCTTTTCTGGTTGCGCAGCTTCTCGGCGATGCGCGCGGCCAGCTTGTTGGTGGCTTCGGCCATGTCGGCCGGCAGGCGCGCCTGCTCCAGCAGCATCGGCACCACTTCGGGCTCGGGGCGGCGATAGGCGCCGGTGATCGCGGCGCGCAGTACCGACTGCGGCAGAATGCTTTCGGCGAATTCGAGGAAACACTGATGGGCATGGTCGGGCTGGATGTCGCCCGCATCGTCATTGCCACTCACCCCGGCGCCGGTCAGTTCGGTCAGCGTCGCGCCGCCTTCCAGCTTCTCCAGGTAGTTGAAGATCGCCTGCTTGATCAACCAGTGTGGAGTGCGGTCGATGGACTGCGCGCAAGCCTTGAGGCGTTCGCGGGTCGGGTCGTCCAATTTGACGCCCAGGGTGGTGGTTGCCATTTCTTGTCCTCATCAGGGCCACGGTGCGTGGCAATAAAGCCGGCGGCAAGATTAGCCGTGCGCTTTGCGGGGTGCAACCAGGTGCAACCTGTATATCGACGAAAGTTGCACCGCTCGACGGAAAATCTTTTTGCATGGGTTGAATCTGCACAACCCAGGTGCGGCTGTGTAGCGAATGACAGGCGAATGCTCCGAAAGGAAGCAGATACACCGTGTTTATCCAGATGTTTCCAGAGGTGCAACTTGCTTGCCAAAAGGGGTTGCGCCCGTCTCCAATGCCGGCCTAATGTTCGGCGCCGTTGGGTCAACCCGGACATCCTGCAATCTGCCGACCTGTACATGAAGCGCCGAAGCGCGCTCGCAGGCTCATAAAAACAACACAAGGAGACACCCATGAGTGTCAGCAACCCCACTCTGATCACCTTCGTGATCTACATCGCTGCCATGGTCCTGATCGGCCTGTTCGCCTACCGTTCCACCAACAATCTTTCCGACTACATTCTCGGCGGTCGCAGCCTTGGCAGCGTGGTCACGGCCCTGTCCGCCGGCGCCTCGGACATGAGCGGCTGGTTGCTCATGGGCCTGCCGGGCGCGATCTACATGTCCGGTCTGTCGGAGGGTTGGATCGCCGTCGGACTGATCATCGGCGCCTACCTGAACTGGCTGTTCGTCGCAGGCCGGCTGCGCGTGCAGACCGAGCACAACGGTGACGCCCTGACCCTGCCGGACTATTTCGCCGGGCGCTTCGAAGACACCAGCGGCCTGTTGCGGATCATCTCGGCGGTAGTGATCCTGGTGTTCTTCACCATTTACTGCGCCTCAGGCATCGTCGCCGGCGCGCGATTGTTCGAAAGCACCTTCGGGATGTCCTACGAGTCCGCCTTGTGGGCCGGCGCTGCAGCGACCATCGCCTACACCTTTGTTGGCGGGTTCCTGGCGGTAAGCTGGACGGACACGGTGCAAGCCACCCTGATGATCTTCGCGTTGATCCTCACGCCGATCGTCGTGGTGCTGGCCACTGGCGGCGTCGACACGGCCTTTCTGGCCATCGAAGCGCAGAACCCGGCCAATTTCGACATGCTGCGCGGTACCACCTTCATCGGCATCATCTCGCTGCTGGGCTGGGGGCTGGGCTATTTCGGCCAGCCGCATATTCTTGCCCGCTTCATGGCCGCCGATTCGGTGCGCTCCATTGCCAAGGCGCGGCGCATTTCCATGACCTGGATGATCCTTTGCCTGGGTGGCACCGTGGCCGTGGGTTTCTTCGGTATCGCCTACTTCTCGGCGCACCCCGAGCTGGCCGGTCCGGTCACCGAGAACCACGAGCGGGTGTTCATCGAGCTGGCCAAGATCCTCTTCAATCCGTGGATTGCCGGGGTGCTGCTGTCGGCCATTCTGGCTGCGGTGATGAGCACCCTCAGCTGCCAGTTGCTGGTGTGCTCCAGCGCCCTGACCGAAGACTTCTACAAGGCGTTCCTGCGCAAGGGCGCCTCGCAGCGCGAACTGGTCTGGGTGGGCCGCATGATGGTGCTGCTGGTGGCGTTGGTTGCCATCTGGCTGGCGTCCAATCCCGACAACCGCGTACTGGGCCTGGTCAGCTACGCCTGGGCAGGTTTCGGCGCGGCGTTCGGACCGGTGGTGCTGATCTCGGTGGTCTGGAAAGGCATGACCCGCAACGGTGCGCTGGCGGGCATTCTGGTGGGTGCAGCGACGGTGATCGTGTGGAAACACTTCGAGTTGCTGGGGCTGTACGAGATCATCCCAGGCTTCGTGTTCGCCAGCCTGGCTATCCTGATCGTCAGCAAGCTGGGCCGCGGGCCGTCACCGGCCATGGTCAGCCGCTTCGAGCGCGCCGAGGCGGCGTTCCACCAAGGCAAGTGATGCAGTGGGGGCTGCCAGCTCCCCTGAAAAACCCCATCTGAAATGCTAGACTCCTGCGCATCTGCAGGAGTCCCCATGAACTATCGTCATGCCTTCCACGCCGGCAATCACGCCGACGTGTTCAAACATATCGTCCTCACCCGGCTGGTTGCGCTGATGTCGCGCAAGGAACAACCCTTCGCCTACCTCGACACCCATGCCGGGCTGGGGCTCTACGACCTGCGCGGCGACCAGGCCACGCGCACCGGTGAATGGCTCGAAGGCATCGCCCGCCTGTGGCAGGCCACCGACCGCCCGGCGCTGACCGACGACTACGTCAAGGTCATCAACCGTCTCAATACCGAAGGCGAGCTGCGTTACTACCCCGGCTCGCCCGAGCTGGCACGCCGGTTGATGCGCCAGCAGGACCGCGTGCTGCTCAACGAGAAACACCCCGAAGACGGCCAGCTGCTCAAAGAAAACATGAAGAAGGACCCGCGTGTGGCCGTGCACCTGGGCGAGGGCTGGCACGTGCCGCGGGCCCTGCTGCCGGTGGCCGAGAAACGCGCGGTGATGCTGATCGATCCGCCGTTCGAGCAACTCGACGAGCTCAAGCGCTGCGCCACTGCCCTGAAGGAAACCATTGGCCGCATGCGCCAGACCGTGGCGGCCATCTGGTACCCGATCAAGGACGACGAGCGTGCGCTCAAGCGTTTCTACCAGGACCTCACCAGCACCGGCGCGCCGAAGCTGCTGCGCGTGGAGTTGCTGGTGCACCCGCTGGACACACCGCAGAGCCTGAACGGCTCGGGACTGGTCATTGCCAACCCGCCGTGGGGCCTGGAAGAAGAATTGCGCGAGCTGATGCCCTGGTTGGCCAATCTGCTCGGCCAGAGCCAGGGCGGCTGGAAGATGGACTGGCTGGTCGCCGAGTGACCCTCAAGGCGTGAGGCGCGGCCCTGTGCCGCCCGGCCGCGGGTCGTTGGCCACGTACTGCCGGTGATATGCCTCGGCACAGCGGAAGGTCAGGCCTTCGGCCCGCGTGGATAGCGCTTGAGCCGTTCGATCAGTTCGGCGCCGGGAATCGGCTTGTCGAACAGATAACCCTGGCCGACGTCGCAGCGTTGGCGCCGCAGGAAGGCCAGTTGTGCAGCGGTCTCGATACCCTCGGCCACGACCTTGAGCTTGAGGTTGTGCGCCATGGCGATCACTGCCGAGGTAATTTCCATGTCGTCCTGGTTGTCCGGGATCTCGTGGATGAAGCTGCGATCGATCTTGATCACGTCGATGGGGAATTTCTTCAGGTAACTGAGCGAAGAATACCCCGTGCCGAAGTCATCCATGGCCAGGGTCATGCCCAACTGCTTGAGCTGTTCGAGTTGCTGATGGGTGTCCACGGTGGCTTCCAGCAACAGACCCTCGGTCAGCTCCAGCTCCAGCAACGAGGCGTCCAGGGCCTCTTCCTGCAGAATGCTGGCGATGGACGCGACCAGGTCGGGGTCGGAAAACTGCTTGGGCGACAGGTTGATCGCCACCTGCAGGCGGCCCAGCCCGGCCGCTGTGAGGGCTTTGCTCATGCGGCAGGCCTGACGCGCGATCCACTTGCCGATGGGGATGATCAACCCCGTCTCTTCGGCCACGCTGATGAACTGATCGGGGCGAATCATGCCTTTTTCCGGATGGTTCCAGCGCAGCAGCGCTTCCATGCCCAGCAGGCGGCCCGTGCGCAGGCACAGCTTGGGCTGGTAGAACACATCCAGTTCGTTCTGGGTCAGTGCCCGCCGCAGGTTGTTCTCCACGAACAGCTTGTAGCTGGCCTCGGCGTTCAGCGCTTCGGTGAACACCTGCACCTGATGCTTGCCATTGGCCTTGGCCTTGTGCAGCGCAAGGCCTGCGTTCTTCATCAAGGTCTGCGGGTCGCGCCCGTGCAGCGGCGCACAGGCCAGGCCTACGGAACCGGTGACGTTGATCAGCTGGTTATCCACGAACATCGGCTTGTCCAGCGTCAGCAGCACCTCCTGGGCAATGCGCTGGCCGGCTTCCAGATCAGTGTCGTGCAGCAGCACGGCGAATTCGTTGCTGGCAAAACGTGCCAGGCTGCCGGCCGGACTCAGGCTGTTGCGCAGCCGGCGCGACAGGCTCACCAGCAGCTTGTCGCCGGTCTGGTGGCCAAGGCTGTCGTTGATCCGTTTGAAGTTGTCGATGTCCACCAGCATCATGCTGATCGGCCGGTCGCTGTCGTGGGCGAAGCTTTCATCCAGGCAGCGGATGAACGCCGGGCGGTTGCCCAGGTTGGTCAGATTGTCGGTGTAGGCCAGGCGCTCGATGCGCTGCTGGGCCAACTTGCTTTGGGTGATGTCTTCGTAGATGCCGATGTAATGGGTCAGCTCACGGTCGTCGCCGTACACCTTGGAGATCGACAGCTGGCCCCAGTAGGGTTCCAGGTTCTTGCGGCGGCTCTTGAATTCGCCTTGCCAGCTGTTGCCGTTGGCCAGGCTCGAAGGCGCGTCGAACAACAGCTCGCTGAGGTTTTCCAGGGCTGGCAGATCCGCTAGGCGCTTGCCGTGGACTTCCTCGGTGCTGTACTGGGTAATCGCGGTGAAGCTGGGGTTGACGTACTCGACCACGCCATCGCAGTTGACCAGCAGAAAGGCATTGGCGCTTTGTTCGACCGCGCGCTGGAACAGATTCAAGGCGCTGGTGGCCGCACGACGGTCGTGGTTGTTGATCACCTGGGCGAACTGGTCGGCGAGCTCGCCGGCGAAGGCGATCTCGTCCGCACGCCAGACCCGCCCACCGCCACTCTGCTCCAGGCACAGCACGCCGACCACCTGGCCGTCGATACGGATGCTGGCATCGAGCACCGAGCTGACATCGCGCATTGCCAGTTGCCGGGCAAGCTGGCGCGTGCGCGGATCGCTGGCCACGTCGCTGGCGTCGATGGCGCGGCTGGCGTGCAGGGCCGCCAGGTAATCGGGGAATTCCCCCAGGTCTACAGGCTGCAGACAGCCATGCACCTGCCGATCACCGTAATAGGCGGTAATGGGCAGCAGCTGCTGGCCTTGCAGTGTCCACAGGCTGGCACAGTCCACGGCATAGATATCGCAGGCATTGCGCGTGATCAGTTCGGCCGCCTCGAGCAACGGCTTGTGAGGCCCGTAGCGTTGTTGTGCCAGGCTCAGGATCAATGCCTGCTGGGCGCTGGCGCGCTCCATGTGCTGCAGTTGTTCCTGTTGCGCGCGCTGGTTCAGTTCCAGCGCCATCTGCAGCGGGCTGCTCACGCTGGCGGGTTTCAGCGTGTCGTCGACTACGTCGCCGACGGCCGCGTCGACCACCATCAGGTAGCCCCGCAACAGCTGCCGATTGCGTTGGCGAAAGGCTTCGCCCAGCTCCATCAGGTGCAGGCTGCCGTGGTTGCTGTGCAGGGTATACCGCACGGTGTAATGGGCGCTGTCGACCAACTGCGCCTGGATGGCATCGTGCAGACGGTGCCGCGCCTCCGGCTCCATCAGGCTGGCGTAGGGCGAGCCGGTCAGCGAGCACAGCTGCGCGGCGGGAAGACCGAAGGTTCGTTCGCAGGCCGGATCCAGATAAAGCAGTGCCCAGCTGGCCTCGTTCAGCCGTTCGAAACGCAGCATTCCCAGGCGCGAGGGCACCGGCAGCTGCGTCACTACCTCGGCCACCATGCGGTTGGCGGCATCGGGCTGGCTTTTCATTGAAAACTCGCTTCAAGGGTACTGGTCGCGCAGGGACAACCATCCTTACAGGCTAGGGTCCCTACAGGCGGGCGCGTCAGGCAAGGTTGCATCATGGCGCTCGGGCTTACAAGCGGTACAGTGGCTCGGTGCTTCCATGTTGTCGGCAGGCGCACAAAATTCTGCAATTGGATCCGAAAATACTGGTTACATGAGGGCATTTACGCTCTGCGCTGCACACCGTTCCCGTACTTCGCGGTCGAATCCAGGGCAAAAAAAACCCACCGGTAATGGTGGGTTTTTTTCATTCGGCCAGCGTTACAGCAGCATGGTGCGGATATCGGTCAGCAACTCGCCCAGACGTTTGGTGAAGCGCGCAGCGGCCGCGCCGTTGATCACACGGTGATCGTAGGACAGCGACAGCGGCAGCATCAGCTTGGGTTGGAACGCCTTGCCATCCCAGACCGGCTGGATGGTGGCCTTGGAGACACCCAGGATCGCCACTTCCGGCGCGTTGACGATCGGCGTGAAGCCGGTGCCGCCAATGTGCCCGAGGCTGGAGATGGTGAAGCAGGCACCCTGCATGTCGTCTGCCGAGAGCTTCTTGGTCCGGGCTTTTTCGGCCAGAGCGGCGGCTTCGGCAGCCAGTTGCAGCAGGCTCTTCTGGTCGACGTTCTTGATCACCGGCACCAACAGGCCGTCCGGCGTATCGACCGCGAAGCCGACGTTGACGTATTTCTTGCGGATGATCGCCTTGCCACTGGGCGCCAGCGAAGCGTTGAAGTCCGGCAGCTCCTTGAGCAGGTGCGCACAGGCCTTGAGCAGCAGCGGCAGCACGGTCAGCTTGACGCCGGCCTTTTCCGCCACGGCTTTCTGCGCCACACGGAACGCTTCCAGCTCGGTGATATCGGCCTGGTCGAACTGGGTCACGTGGGGCACGTTCAGCCAGCTGCGATGCAGGTTGGTGGCACCGGCCTGCATCAGGCGGGTCATCGGTACTTCTTCGGTTTCGCCGAAGCGGCTGAAGTCGACCACCGGGATCGGCGGAATGCCAGCACCGCCGGTGGCGCCGGCAGCAGCGGCCGGTGCCTCCTTGGCCTTTTGCATCATCGCCTTGACGTAGACCTGCACGTCTTCCTTGAGGATGCGACCGTGCGGGCCGGTCGGGCTCACCGCGTTCAGCTCGACACCGAACTCGCGCGCCAGTTGGCGAACGGCCGGGCCGGCATGCACCTTGGCACCGGCCGCTGCGGCAGGTGCTGCGGGTGCGGCAGCAGGCTTCTCGGCAGCCGCCGGGGCAGCTGCAGGCTTGGACTCAGCCGCAGCGGCAGCCGGTGCAGCCGCCTGGGCCGGCGCTGCAGGGGCAGCACCGGCCACTTTCAGCTTGAGAATCAGGTCGCCGGTACCCACTTCGTCTTCCAGCTTGACGCTGACGCTTTCAACCACGCCGGCAGCCGGAGAAGGAATCTCCATGCTGGCCTTGTCCGATTCCAGGGTGATCAGCGACTGGTCGGCTTCGACCGTGTCGCCGGCCTTGACCAGTACTTCGATGATCTTGGCCTTGCCGGCCGAACCGATGTCCGGCACGTGGATGTCCTGCACGCTGTCGCCAGCAGGCGCTGCGGCCGGCTTTTCAGCCGCTGCAGGCGCTGCTGCGGCAGGCGCGGGAGCGGCGGCCGCTGGGGCAGCAGCAGGGGCTGCGCCTTCGACCGCAAGCTTCAGGATCAGGTCACCGGTACCGACTTCGTCGTTCAGCTTGACGCTGATGCTTTCCACCACGCCAGCAGCCGGCGATGGAATTTCCATGCTGGCCTTGTCCGACTCCAGGGTGATCAGCGACTGATCGGCGGTGACGGTGTCACCCACCTTCACCGAAATCTCGATGATCTGCGCCTTGCCCGACGAGCCGATGTCCGGCACGTGGATGTCCTGGCTCGAAGCCGCGGCAGCGGGAGCAGCGGCTGGGGCAGCGGCAGGCGCGGCCTCGGCTTTCTCTTCCAGCTTTGGTGCAGCCGCAGGCTCGGAAGCCTGGGGTGCTTCTTCAGCACCCTCGACTTCCAGCTCCAGCAGTTCGTCGCCTTCTTTCAGGCGGTCGCCCAGCTTGACCTTGATGCTTTTCACGACGCCCGCCTTGGGCGCCGGTACTTCCATGCTGGCCTTGTCCGATTCGAGGGTCAGCAGGCTCTGCTCCGCCTCGATGCGGTCGCCGACCTTGACCAGCAATTCAATGACTTCACCTTCACCGCTGCCGATGTCAGGTACGCGAATGAGTTCGCTCACAAAAAATCTCCTCAGCAGTCCAGTGGGTTGCGTTTGTCAGGGTCGATACCGAACTTGACGATGGCCTCGGCCACCACCTTCGCTTCGATATCGCCGCGATCTGCCAAGGCTTCCAGAGCAGCCAGCACGACGAAGTTGCGGTCCACTTCGAAGAAGTGACGCAGCTTCTTGCGGCTGTCGCTGCGACCGAAGCCATCGGTACCCAGGACTTTGAATTCCTTGGAAGGAACCCACTGACGAATCTGCTCGGCGAACAGCTTCATGTAGTCGGTAGAGGCAATGACCGGACCCTTGCGACCGCTCAGGCACTCTTCGACGTAGGTGGTCTGCGGCTTCTGCCCGGGGTGCAGGCGGTTCGAACGCTCGACGGCCAGGCCGTCGCGGCGCAGTTCGTTGAAGCTGGTGACGCTCCACACGTCGGCGCCGACGTTGAACTCTTCGCGCAGGATCTTCGCCGCTTCGCGGACTTCACGCAGGATGGTGCCCGAGCCCAGCAACTGGACGTGGTGCGCCGCTTCCTTGGTGTCTTCCTCGAGCAGGTACATGCCCTTGATGATGCCTTCCTCGGCGCCGGCCGGGATGGCAGGCTGGGTGTAGGCTTCGTTCATCACGGTGATGTAGTAGAAGATGTCCTGTTGCTCTTCGGTCATCTTCTTCATGCCGTCCTGAATGATCACCGCCAGCTCGTAGCCGTAGGTGGGGTCATAGGTGCGGCAGTTCGGGATGGTCGCGGCAAGCAGATGGCTGTGGCCGTCTTCGTGCTGCAGGCCTTCGCCGTTCAAGGTGGTCCGGCCGGCGGTGCCGCCGATCAGGAAGCCACGGGTGCGGCTGTCGCCAGCGGCCCAGGCCAGGTCGCCGATACGCTGGAAACCGAACATCGAATAGAAGATGTAGAACGGCAGCATCGGCTGGTTGTGGTTGCTGTACGACGTACCGGCGGCGATGAACGACGACATGGCGCCGGCTTCGTTGATGCCTTCCTCGAGGATCTGGCCCTTCTTGTCCTCGCGGTAGAACATCACCTGGTCCTTGTCGACCGGATCGTAGAGCTGACCGACGGAGGAGTAGATGCCCAGCTGGCGGAACATGCCTTCCATACCGAAGGTACGGGCCTCGTCCGGGATGATCGGAACGATACGCTGACCGATTTCCTTGTCCTTGACCAGCTGCGACAGAATCCGCACGAACGCCATGGTGGTGGAAATTTCACGGTCGCCCGAACCGTCCAGGATCGCCTTGAGGGTTTCCAGGGGTGGCGTCGGAATGCTGAAGCTCTTGGCCCGGCGCTGCGGCACGAAACCGCCCAGTGCGGCGCGGCGCTCGCTCAGGTAGCGGGCTTCGGCGCTGCCTTCTTCAGGCTTGTAGAACGGCATGCTTTCCAGCTCGTCGTCCTTGATGGGGACGTCGAAGCGGTCGCGGAATTTGCGCAGGCTGTCGACGTCGACCTTCTTGGTGTTGTGCGCGGTGTTCTTGGCTTCGCCTGCACCGGTGCCGTAACCCTTGATGGTCTTGGCCAGGATGACGGTCGGCTGATCCTTGTGGTTCACCGCCTGATGGTAGGCCGCATAGACCTTGTACGGGTCGTGGCCACCACGGTTGAGCTTCCAGATCTCGTCGTCGGACAGGTCGGCGACCATGGCCTTGAGTTCCGGCGAGTTGAAGAAGTGCTCACGGACGAACGCACCGTCCTTGGCCTTGTAGTTCTGGTACTCGCCGTCGATGACTTCGTCCATGCGACGCTGGAGGATGCCGTCGACGTCTTTTGCCAGCAGTGGGTCCCAGAAACGGCCCCACACGACTTTGTTGACGTTCCAGCCACCGCCACGGAACACGCCTTCCAGTTCCTGGATGATCTTGGCGTTGCCGCGAACCGGGCCGTCGAGGCGCTGCAGGTTGCAGTTGATGACGAAGATCAGGTTGTCCAGCTTCTCGCGGCCTGCCAGGGAGATCGCGCCCAGGGATTCGGGCTCGTCGCACTCGCCGTCGCCCATGAAGCACCAGATCTTCTGCTTGCCGGCAGGGATGTAGCCGCGGGCTTCCATGTACTTCATGAAGCGCGCCTGGTAGATCGCCTGGATCGGGCCCAGACCCATGGAAACGGTCGGGAACTGCCAGAAATCAGGCATCAGCCAAGGGTGCGGATACGAAGACAGGCCCTTGCCGTCCACTTCCTGGCGGAAGTTGTTCATCTGGTCTTCGCTGATGCGGCCTTCCATGAAGGCGCGTGCGTAGACGCCAGGCGAAGCGTGGCCCTGGAAGTAGATGAGGTCGCCACCGTGTTCGTCGGTGGGGGCCTGGAAGAAGTAGTTGAAGCCGATGTCGTACAGGGTCGCGCTGGAGGCGAAGCTGGAAATGTGGCCGCCCAGATCCGGGTCGCGCAGGTTGGTGCGCACCACCATCGCCAATGCGTTCCAACGCACCAACGAGCGAATGCGGCGTTCCATGAACAGGTCGCCAGGCATGCGTGCTTCGTGGGTGACGGGGATGGTGTTGCGGTACGGCGTGGTGATGGCGTAGGGGAGTTGTGAACCACTGCGGGTGGCCAACTCGCCCATGCGGGTCATCAGGTAGTGAGCGCGGTCTTCGCCTTCTTTGTCGAGGACCGACTCCAGGGCATCCAGCCATTCCTGGGTTTCGACGGGATCGAGGTCTTGCATGGCTTGCTCCAGGGCGGAAAGGCTTCCAGAATCGAAGCCTGAGTTTGCGACTGGCCTTGTGGGCAGACGATATTGAATTCTTGGATTACCGGCAGCTTTTCCGGCGAGCTGTAGTTTTACTACAAATCCCTGCCCTTTTCATGCCCCTGCGGGCGGTGGGCAGCCGGGTAGACACAGGATACAGGCTTTTGGCCCCCCGTCCGGTTGTGGGTTGGATCGTTACCTGTGATCGAATGTATTCATCTTGAGGCCATGCGTGAGTGACTTGTGCCAACATATTGGAAAAGTCAGCTATTTATCACCTTTGTTCGACAGATCAGGGACAGATGAACCTGTCTATACAGACCTTTACCAGGCTCTTCACGCTGCACAAGGATAGACCATGAACCTGCCTTTGCTGGTCGAAATTCCGGCTGTTCTCACGCCTTTGGTGTCACGCAATCGCGAGTCGTTCCAGGCGGCGGTGGCGGGGGCTGAGGACCTGTTCGCCGATCTCAGCAGCACCACGCACACTGTGGGAGCGGGCTCTGCCCGCGAAGAGGCCCTCCCAGTCACCACCCCCCTCAACTGGCTCACCAAGCGCTGGCAACAATGGGACCGCGTCACCACCGCCAGCGACTTCGTCCTGCAGCAGGCCATCCAGAACCCCGCCATGCTGCTCGGCCTCATCGCCAGCGGCGACCTCGACCGTCCCTTCAGGCCCGGTGAACTGCGCGAGCAGATCGCCCTCGCCGTGGCCCAGGCCGAGAGCGAAGACGACCTTGCCCGCATCCTGCGCCGCCAGCGCGCGCGGCAGCAGGTGCGCATCATCTGGCGCGACCTCAACCGCCTCGCCGACCTGGTGCAGACCTGCCGCGACCTGTCGGACATGGCCGACGCCTGCATCGACCAGGCCTATCAATGGCTGTACCCGCGCCAATGCCAGCAGTTCGGTACGCCCATGGGCCGACGCAGCGGCGAGCAGCAGCACATGGTCGTGCTCGGCATGGGCAAGCTGGGGGCAGTGGAGCTGAACCTGTCGTCCGACATCGACCTGATCTTCGGTTACCCCGAAGGCGGCGAAACCCAAGGGGTGAAACGCCCCCTCGATAACCAGGAGTTTTTCATCCGCCTCGGCCAGCGCCTGATCAAGGCCCTGGATCCGATCACCGTCGACGGTTTCGTCTTCCGCGTCGACATGCGCCTGCGCCCCTACGGCTCGTCCGGTGCGCTGGTGCTCAGTTTCAACGCGCTGGAGCAGTACTATCAGGACCAGGGTCGCGACTGGGAACGCTACGCCATGATCAAGGCGCGGGTGGTGGCCGGCGACCAGCAGGCTGGTGCGCAACTGCTCGATATGCTGCGACCGTTCGTCTATCGCCGCTACCTGGATTTCTCCGCCATCGACGCGTTGCGCACCATGAAGCAACTGATCCAGCAGGAAGTGCGGCGCAAGGGCATGGCCGACAACATCAAGCTGGGCTCGGGCGGCATCCGTGAAGTCGAATTCATCGCCCAGGCGTTCCAGTTGATCCACGGCGGACGTGACCTGAGCCTGCAGCAGCGACCCTTGCTCAAGGTGCTGGCGACCCTGGAGGGGCAGGGCTATCTGCCTGCTGCGGTAGTGGACGAGTTGCGCGAGGGCTATGAATTCCTGCGCTACACCGAGCACGCCATCCAGGCCATCGCCGATCGGCAGACACAGATGCTGCCCGACGATGAGCGGGACCGTGCGCGCATCGCCTTCATGATGGGCTTCGCCGACTGGCCGGCTTTTCACGCGCGCCTGATGCACTGGCGCGGCCGCACCGCCTGGCACTTCGCGCAGGTGATCGCCGACCCGGACGAAGACGCCGAGAACAGCGAGGCAATGGTGATCGGCGGCGAGTGGCTGCCGCTGTGGGAGGAAACCCACGACGCCGATGCGGCCTGCCGGCAGTTGCAGGAAGCCGGTTTCAGCGACGCACGCCAGGCGCTCAAGCGTCTTGAAGACCTGCGCAGCAGCCCGCAACTTCGGGCGATGCAGCGCCTGAGCCGCGAGCGCCTGGACGCCTTCATTCCGCGCCTGCTGGCGCAGGCGGTGGAGCACGCCGACCCGGACCTGATTCTGGAACGGGTGCTGCCGCTGGTGGAAGCCGTGGCGCGGCGCTCGGCGTACCTGGTACTGCTGACGGAGAACCCCGATGCCTTGCGTCGCCTGCTGACCCTGTGCGCCGCCAGCCCATGGATCGCCGAACAGATTGCGCGTTTCCCGTTGCTGCTCGACGAACTGCTCAACGAGGCACGGCTGTTCAACCCGCCGTTGGCACCGGAGCTGGCCGCCGAGTTGCGCGAACGGCTCACGCGCATTCCCGAGGACGACCTGGAGCAGCAGATGGAAGCGCTGCGGCATTTCAAGCTGGCGCACAACCTGCGCGTGGCCGCTTCGGAAATCGCCGGCGCCTTGCCGCTGATGAAGGTCAGCGATTACCTGACCTGGCTGGCCGAAGCGATTCTTGCGCAGGTGCTGGCCCTGGCCTGGCACCAGACCGTGGCGCGCCATGGCGTACCCAAGCGGGCCGACGGCAGTGACTGTGATCCGGCCTTCGTCATCGTCGGTTATGGCAAGGTCGGCGGCATCGAGCTGGGCCATGGCTCGGACCTGGACCTAGTGTTCATCCACGATGGCGACCCGAGCCTGGAAACCGACGGCGCCAAGCCGATCGACAGCGCCCAGTTCTTCACCCGCCTGGGCCAGCGCATCATTCACCTGCTGACTGCACAGACCAACTCCGGCCAGCTGTACGACGTCGACATGCGCCTGCGTCCCTCCGGTGCGGCGGGGCTGCTGGTCAGCTCGGTGGCGGCGTTTTCGCGCTACCAGCAGACCGAGGCGTGGACCTGGGAGCACCAGGCGCTGGTGCGCGCCCGGGTGCTGGTAGGCTGCCGCCAGACGGGCGCCGAGTTCGAGCAAGTGCGTGGCGCCGTGCTGGCCAAACCGCGCGACCTGGATACGCTGCGTGCCGAGGTCAGCGAGATGCGCGCGAAGATGCGCGACAACCTGGGGACGCGGCAGACGGCAGCAGGGCGCGGCGCCAATGCCTTCGAAGCTGGCCAGCGCTTTGACGTCAAGCAAGACGCCGGTGGTATCGTCGATATCGAATTTATGGTGCAATACGCGGCTCTGGCGTGGTCGGGCAAGCACCCGGACCTGCTGCGATACACCGACAACATTCGCATTCTCGAAGGCCTGGAAGAGGCCGGATTGTTGCCCGCCGCCGATGCGGGGTTGCTGCGCGAAGCCTACAAGGCCTACCGCTCGGCCGCTCATCGTCAGGCCCTGCAGAAGCAGGCCGGGGTGATCCCGGGCAACCAGTTCATCGATGAACGGCGCGAGGTGATGCGGATCTGGGGTGAGTTGGGGTTGAGTTGAAGGCGGTACCCACCTATTTGCCCCGTAGGAGCGGTCAGTGGCCGCGAACAGGGCTCCGCGGTTTTTCAGGCACTGCGCGGCGTCTGGTTCGCGGCCGCTGACCGCTCCTACGGGTGACCCCGATCCCCGTAGGAGCGGCCAGTGGCCGCGAACAGGCTGGCACCGAAAACCCTGGCACCACCGCACCACCCGACTGACTGTTCTGGAAAACTATGAGAATTCTGATCATTGGGCCCAGCTGGGTCGGTGACATGGTAATGGCACAGACCCTGTTCCAGAGCCTCAAGCAACGGCACCCCGACTGCCTGATCGACGTGCTGGCGCCTGAATGGAGCCGCCCGATCCTGGAGCGCATGCCCGAAGTGCGTGCGGCCTTGAGCTTTCCGCTCGGCCACGGCGCGCTCGAACTGGCCACGCGCCGGCGCATCGGTAAAAGCCTCAAGGGTCATTACGACCAGGCCATCCTGCTGCCCAACTCGTTGAAGTCGGCGCTGGTGCCGTTCTTCGCCGGCATCCCCAAGCGCACCGGCTGGCGCGGCGAATTTCGCTACGGCCTGCTCAACGACGTGCGCACCCTGGACAAGCAACGCTACCCGTTGATGATCGAGCGCTTCATGGCCTTGGCCTTCGAGCCCGGCGCCCTGTTGCCGCAGCCGTATCCGCGCCCCGAACTGCGTATCGACCCGGCCAGCCGCGACGCTGCCCTGGCCAAGTTCGGCCTGGCCCTGGATCGCCCGGTGCTCGCCCTGTGCCCCGGCGCCGAGTTCGGCGAAGCCAAGCGCTGGCCGTCCGAGCACTATGCCGAAGTGGCCGAAATCAAGATCCGTGAAGGCTGGCAGGTCTGGCTGTTCGGCTCCAAGAAAGACTTCCCGGTGGGCGAGGCGATCCGCGAGCGGCTGATTCCCGGCCTGCGCGAGGAAGCCTACAACCTGTCCGGTGAAACCGCGCTGGCCGAGGCCATCGACCTGATGTCGTGCGCCGACGCCGTGGTGTCCAACGATTCGGGCCTGATGCACGTGGCCGCCGCGCTCAACCGGCCGCTGGTGGCCGTGTACGGCTCGACCTCGCCAGGTTTCACGCCCCCCCTGGCAGAAAAGGTCGAGGTGGTGCGCCTGGGCCTGGATTGCAGCCCGTGTTTCGACCGCACCTGCCGCTTCGGCCACTACAATTGCCTGCGCCTGCTGGAACCCCAGCGGGTTGCCGATGCGTTGCAGCAGGTAGAAGGGCCGGCCACGGTCGAACTGACAGTCAAGGCGGAATGAATTGCGGGTACTGCTGATCAAGACCTCGTCCATGGGCGACGTCATCCATACCCTCCCGGCGCTGACCGACGCGGCCCGTGCCGTGCCAGGCATCCGTTTCGACTGGGTGGTGGAGGAGGGTTTCGCCGAGATCCCGAAATGGCATCCGGCCGTGGATACGGTCATTCCGGTGGCCATACGCCGCTGGCGCAAGAACCTTTGGCAGGCCTACAAAAGCGGCGAATTCAAGCTACTGCGTCAGCGTCTGCGCGCCAACCGCTATGACTTGGTGATCGACGCCCAGGGGCTGCTCAAGAGCGCCTGGCTGACGCGTCTGGTCAAGGCCCCGGTGGCCGGCCTCGACAAGGGCTCGGCCCGCGAAGGCCTTGCCAGTCGTTTCTATCATCGGCGTTTGGCCGTCGCGCGCGGCCAGCACGCGGTCGAACGCGTGCGCCAGCTGTTCGCCCTGGCACTGGGCTATGACCTGCCCAAAGGCACCGGCGACTACGGCCTCAATCGCCTGCAGTGGCGCGACCTGATTCCCGGCCCGGCGTTCGTGGTGTTTTTGCACGGCACCACCTGGGACACCAAGCATTGGCCGGAAGCCTACTGGCGCGAGCTGGCCGAACGCTTGGGGCATGCCCACATCCAGGTGCGATTGCCATGGGGCAGCGACAGCGAACGCGAACGCGCGCAACGCATTGCCGCAGGCCTCAAGAACTGCGTGGTGTTGCCTCGGTTGAACCTGGCCGGGATGGCGCAGATCCTGGCCGAAGCCCGCGCCTGCGTTGCGGTCGACACTGGCCTTGGCCACCTGGCCGCCGCCCTCGATGTGCCGACCATCTCCCTGTTCGGCCCGACCAACGTTGGCCTGACCGGCGCCTACGGTCGTGGCCAGATCCACCTGGCCAGCGATTTCCCACCCTGCGCGCCGTGCATGCAGAAAACCTGTACCTACCAGCCGACGCCGGATGACCAGCGTCGGTTCGATCTCAAACGCGAGTGGCCGCTGTGTTTCACCCGGCTCGACCCCGAGCGCGTGGCAAGCCGACTGAGCACCGTGTTACTGGCCGAGGATCTTCGCTGATGCAACTGGCATTCGTGCTCTACAAGTATTTTCCCTTTGGTGGCCTGCAGCGCGATTTCATGCGCATTGCCCTGGAGTGCCAGCGCCGTGGCCACGGCATCCGCGTCTACACGCTGATCTGGGAAGGCGAGGTGCCCGAAGGTTTCGAGGTCCACGTCGCGCCGGTCAAGGCGTTCTTCAACCATCGGCGCAACGAGAAGCTGCTGAGCTGGATGCAGGCTGACCTGGCCAAACGCCCGGTCGATCGCCTGATCGGCTTCAACAAGATGCCCGGCCTGGACGTCTACTACGCGGCCGACGGCTGCTACGAAGACAAGGCACAGAACCTGCGTCATTCGCTGTACCGCTACTGGGGGCGCTACAAGCATTTCGCCGACTACGAGCGGGCCGTGTTCGGCCGCGATGCGAAAACCGAAATCCTGATGATTTCCGAGGTCCAGCAACCGCTGTTCATCAAGCATTACGACACCCCGCTGGCGCGCTTTCACCTGTTGCCGCCGGGCATCGCCCACGACCGTCGTGCGCCGCCGGACGCGGCGCTGATCCGCGCCGAATTCCGTGGCGAATTCATGCTCGAGGACGACGAGCTGCTGTTGGTGCAGATCGGCTCCGGCTTCAAGACCAAGGGCGTGGACCGCAGCCTCAAGGCCATGGCGGCCTTGCCAGCGGCGCTGCGCAAGCGCGTGCGGCTGATGGTCATCGGCCAGGACGACCCCAAGCTGTTCCAGATGCAGGGCGCAGCGCTCGGCCTGGGCGACCGGGTGCAGTTCCTCAAGGGCCGCAGTGACATTCCGCGCTTCCTGCTCGGCGCCGATGTACTGATTCACCCCGCCTACAACGAGAACACCGGCACCGTGCTGCTCGAAGCGGTGGTGGCTGGCTTGCCGGTGCTGGTTTCGGCGGTGTGCGGCTATGCCCATTACATCGCCCAGGCCGACGCCGGGCTGGTGCTCAGCGAGCCCTTCGAGCAGGAAGAGCTCAACCGCTACCTGCAGCGCATGCTCGAGGACGACAGCGCCCGCGCGGCCTGGTCGGCCAATGGCCTGGCCTTCGCCGACAGCGCCGACATCTACAGCATGCCCGAACACGCTGCCGACGTTATTCTGGAGGCGCGACCATGAAGCTGGTGCTCGACGAGCCGTTCAAGACGCTGTGGGCCGGGCGCGATCCATTCGTCGCCGTCGAAGCGCTGCAAGGCGAAGTGTTTCGCGAACTCGAAGCACGCCGCACGCTGCGCACCGAAGTCGACGGCAAGGGCTATTTCGTCAAGATCCACCGTGGCGTCGGCTGGGCGGAAATCACCAAGAACCTGCTCACCGCCAAGCTTCCGGTGCTTGGCGCCGGCCAGGAGTGGAAGGCCATCCAGCGCCTGCGCGAGGCCGGCGTGCCGAGCATGACGGCGGTGGCCTACGGCGAGCGCGGCAGCAACCCGGCCGATCAGCATTCGTTCATCATCACCGAAGAGCTGGCGCCTACCATCGACCTGGAAGTGCTGAGCCTGAACTGGGCCAAGCAGCCGCCGCAACCGGCGCTCAAGCGCGCACTGATCGCCGAAGTGGCGCGCATGGTCGGCATGATGCACCGCGCTGGGGTCAACCACCGCGACTGCTACATCTGCCACTTTCTGCTGCACACCAACAAGCCGGTCAAGGCCGACGATTTCAAGCTCTCGGTGATCGATCTGCACCGTGCCCAGGTCCGTCCGCGCATCACCCGCCGCTGGCGCAACAAGGACCTCGCCGCGCTGTATTTCTCGGCGCTGGACATTGGCCTGACGCGCCGCGACAAGCTGCGCTTCCTGCGCGACTATTTCCAGCAGCCCCTGCGCCGCGTGCTCAAGGAAGAAGCCGTACTGCTCGGCTGGCTCGACGGCAAGGCGAACAAATTGTACGACCGCAAATTGCGCTACGGGGATGCTCTCTGATGGCGGGCTGGAACCTGGAAGCGGGCTACGAGCACCTGCAGGCCGACTTCGGCAGCCTGGACAGCGTGTTCGCCCTCACCGGCGAGCGCCTGACCCGCGACCCGTTGTCCGAGGTGATTCGCGTGCAGCGCGGTGGGGTCAACTATTACGTCAAACGCTACGTGGGTGCCGGCAAGGGCCTGCGCGCACACCTGGGCAAGCCAAGGGTGAGGGCCGAATGGCAGAACCTCAAGCGCTTCGCCAAGTGGGGCATTCCCACTGCCGAAGTGGTGGCCTGGGGCTTGGAACGCAATGGCGCCAGCTATGACCGCGGGGCGCTGATCACCCGCGAACTGCCCAACACCCAAGACCTGCACCAACTGGCGCTGAGCGACGATCCGCGGTTGCGCAACCGGACCTGGGTCGACCACATCAGCCGGCAGCTGGCACAGCACACGCGCACGCTGCACGACAACCACTTCACCCACAACGATCTGAAGTGGCGCAACCTGCTGGTGGACGACAAGGACGTGTTGTACTTCATCGACTGTCCCAATGGTGCTTTCTGGCGCAGCTTCATGCTGCGCTATCGCATCATCAAGGACCTCGCCTGCCTGGACAAGCTGGGCAAGAGCGAACTGTCCAACACCCAGCGCCTGCGCTTCTACCTGCAGTACCGCCGCCGCGAAAAGCTCAATGCCTCGGACAAGCTGCGTGTGCGCAAAATCGTCAAATTCTTCGAGGGCCGCGAATGAGCGACTTCATCGCCAGCGAGGAGCGCGCCTTGCTGGAGCGCCACGGGCTGGCCACATTCGATGCACTGTGGAACCTGCAACTGGACGCCGTGGACGAACCCAACACCGGCCGTGGCGGCTGGAGCAGCGTGTATCGGCTGGACCTGGAAGGCCGTGGTTTCTATCTCAAGCGGCAAAGCAACTATTTGACCCGTACCCTGGCCCGGCCCTTTGGCGAGCCGACCTTTGCCCGCGAGTTTCGCAACATCAGCCGCTATCGCAAGCAGGGCATCCCGGCGTTGCAGGCGGTGTTCTACGGTCAGCGCCAGGTTCAGGGTGAAACTCGTGCCATGCTCATGACCCGCGCCCTGGACGGCTGGTCCGACCTTGAAGCGGTGCTGCAGCAGTGGCTGACCCTGGCCCCGCAAGAGCGCCGCGCGGTGCTGGTGGCGTGCGGCGAGCTGGGGCGCATCCTGCATTCGGCAGGGCAGGTGCACGGCTGCTTCTACCCCAAGCATATTTTTCTGCGCGCCACGGCCAGCGGCTACCAGGCGCAATTGATCGACCTGGAAAAGACTCGCCCGCTGCTGTTCGGCCAGCGCGACCGCGCCAAGGACCTCGAACCGTTGCTGCGCCGGGCACCGCGCTGGCAGGCCGCCGACATTCGCGTTTTGCTCGCCGCGTATCTGGCCCAGTCCGAAGCCAGCCCCCAGGTCGACGCCTGGCTTCAACGTTTGAGCCGCCGTCGCAACCACAAGGAAGGCCGCTGATGCGCCTGTCTGAACTGACCCAAGCCGGCCGCACTCCCGCGTTGCCCCTGAGCATCACCCTGGCTGACGCCGCCGGCCCCGCCGAGCTGCAACTGCTGACCCTGTTGCGCGTGCTGCCCGGCCAGCGTTACGTCGGTGCCGGTATCTGGCGCGGCCGCACCGTGCTCGCCAAACTGCTGGTCGGCAGCAAGGCCGCCCGGCATTTCCAGCGCGAACTGGAAGGCGTGCGCCTGCTGGCCGAACAACACCTCACCACCCCGCAACTGCTCGCCGACGGCCTGCAGGAAGGCGAGGGCGGCTGGCTGCTGTTCGAGTACCTGGAAAACGCCCACAGCCTGGCCGACGAATGGGCCCGCGTGGAAACCCTGCCACCTCTGGCCGACGAACAGACCGTGGTGCTCAGCGAAGCCCTCGGTGTCATCGGCCAGATGCACGGCAAGGGCCTGTGGCAGCAAGACCTCCACCTGGACAACCTGCTGCGCCACAACGGCCAGGTGTTTCTCATCGACGGCGCCGGCATTCAGGCCGAACAGGTCGGCAAGCCGCTGTCACGGCAGAAGGTCCTGGAAAACCTTGGCGTGTTCTTCGCCCAACTGCCCAAGCACCTTGAACCCTTCACCGAAGAGCTGCTGGTGTATTACCTGCTGGCCAACGGCGAACACGGCCTGCCCATGGAAGCGCTGCAGAAGCAGATCGACAAGGTCCGCGCCTGGCGCCTGAAGGACTATCTGAGCAAAGTGGGCCGCGAATGCAGCCTGTTCAGCGTGCAGGACAGCGCCTCCAGCCTGCGCGCCGTGCGCCGCGAAGAAGAGGCGGCCCTGCTGCCAGTGTTGCGCGATGCCGATGCCCTGCTCGAACAGGGTCATATCTACAAGACCGGTGGCGCCGCCACGGTCGGCCGCGTGCACAGCCAAGGCCGCGACCTGCTGATCAAACGCTACAACATCAAGAACCTGCTGCACTGGGGCAAGCGCTTCTGGCGCCCGAGCCGCGCCTGGCATTCGTGGGTCGAGGGCAATCGCCTGCTGTTCCTCGGCATCGCTACCCCCAAGCCGCTCGGTGTGCTGGAAAAGCGCGTGCTGTGGCTGCGTCGCGAAGCCTACCTGATGACCGAACACCTGGGCGGCCCGGACCTGATCGAAGCCTTCGCCGCCCATGTCGACACGGGTGACGTTCCCGAGGATCAGCTCCAGGCCCTGGACCAGCTGTTCGCCGACCTGATTCGCGAACGCATCAGCCACGGCGACCTCAAGGGCCACAACCTGTTCTGGCACGACGGCCGCTGGGCGCTGATCGACCTCGACGCCATGCAGCAACACGGCAGCGACAGCAGCTTCGCCCCTGCCCACCAGCGCGATCGTGAACGGTTGCTGCGCAACTGGCCGGACGGCAGTGCCCTGCGTGTGCTGCTGGATCAGCGTTTGCCCCGAGAAATGTAGCCGCAACGTACGTCGCGCACGGAATTCAGGACTTTTCCTGCATTTGCGTCGGATGGGTCCTACAGACGTGCTTCCACAACTCCCGGAAACTCCTGTCGCTTGGCGGCCCTGCGTGGGCCAGCGGCAGAGCAGGGGGGTTGGACATGAAACTGGGCTACTTCATCCGGTTGGGCGACAAGACATCGTGTGGCGGCACGGTCCTTGGTGGCGAGCGGGCCGTCACCCTGCTCGGCGTTCCGCGTTCGCGCGAGGGCGATCGCGTGTCCTGCGGAAAAAGCACCGGCGAGTTCCACATCGTCGGCGGCGTCGAGCAGCTCAAGAGCAACGGTCGGCGTGTCGCCGGCAGCCTCGACAGCACCAGCAGCTGTGCCTGCAACGCCCTGCTGATCCCGTCGTCGTTCAGTACCCAGTACGAGTCCCTGCGCCCGGTCAAACCGCGGCTTGCTGCCATGCCCCTCGTGGAGACGGCGCAGAGCTGCGGCCATCCGGACCAGTTGCTGTCGATCACCACCTACATGGCCGGCGAGATCAACCGCAACGTCCGTCACCCGACCATCGCCAGGATCAGGCAGCTCAATCGCTACGATGCCACCCAGGCCTCGTTCACTTACAACGCGCTGCCCTGGCACGCACGTTGGTGGGCACGCGACCCACAAGTGGTCGCCAACGCTTGCAAGAACGAAGCGGTTGCCCTGTGGGTTGGACAAATGGATGACAACCGTGAGTGGAACTACCAGGCCAAGGTCGCGCAGTTGCAGAACTCCACTTGGCACAAGCAAGGCCGATACCTGTATCACGTAGGGTTGTGGGCGGGTATCCATTACGGCTATCTGGGCATGGCTGCTGGGTTTTCCCAAGCTGTGCTGCTCGATGGCATCGATGCACAAACACCGCTGGAACAGCGCCGCACCCTGCGCCACTGCCATGCCACCGCCGAACGCCTGGCCATCAACCTCGGCATGGACCTTTACAAGCGCCACCCCGAAGGCGTGGTAACCGCCAAGGCCATGATCAATGCGGTACTCGCAGCCGAGCGGGAAAACTGGAGCAAAGGCAGGCGTGAGCATCGGTGCAGTTCTGGTCTGCGGTCGGGTGCTGGAAGGGCTCGCGAGGGGGGGTTGCAAGCTACTTGAGTGGCGGGGGCGTGTTGGTGGTGGGTGTCAATCATACTCCCGGTTTGCCAGCAGGGTGGAAGTAGAAGTGGGCAACCGCCACTTCTGGACTTCCACTCGCTGGTTTCGCCGCTAATACTGTGAGTGGGACTGGTGGCCGAGCTTTTTACCTGTGAACACTTTCACGCTTTTACTGCTCGCCGCGAGGTGACATTCGTTCATGAGCTTGAAGCTGTGCAGGAAATGAAGATGCCCTTCCTGACTACTCAAGGTCATCTCTTAACCCCCTAAGGCTATCGGTAAGTCATCGTAATCTCGTCCATCATTATTGCGCTACCTCGGTGATGAAAGCGGATTGATGCGATTCGTCGCGGAACTTGTGGCGCATTTATGTACTGGCTACCAGCATAGGCGTAAGACATTGCCATAATGGTACCTGAACTGTCTTTGTATTGAACTTGGCATTCGTTCGTGCCGCTGTTAAGATGCAAGCTAAAGCGGATACCTTTGATTGGAGTAATAAATGTCCAGTCCACTGGATAGTAGCTGGAGTTCTCGGAGTGGCCCCTCGCGCCGAAGTACCTACCTGAAAACATAGGGTAGGGCAGTCCGCTAGCAGGCCCGGTGATTGAAGTTGTAGTGTTAGTGATCGAACTAAAGTAGCGGAATCTGACATTTGTATAAGGTTGGAATTCTCGAGGTTGCTCAAGCTCGAAGTCTTCCTTCACCCAGTCAGGCACATCTGCCCGGACAAATCCCCACGCAACCGAAGACTCGCCGCTGCCGTACAGCGCCTTGGCAGTGAGTGAATGGTTGCCTGCTGCAAGGGCACTCACGCTATGAGTCCAGTTTCCTGTGGCGTTCACCTGTGCAACGCCTTTTGAAATGACTCCGTTATCGAAGATTTCCACTTGCGTATTGGGCGTGGCGGTACCGCTGATCGAAACCGTCAGGTCGGGCGTGGTGCCGCCATTAGGTACTTCCTCAATTGAATCCCGCACGCTGGAAATGACCGGTGCCGTTTGAGCCGCCTTATTGAAGGCCCTTGCTGCCGAAACCAACCCATTGCCATAAAGTCCTTTCGCCGTGATCGAATGCGTCCCCAGTGCCAGGCCCGACAGGGGAGCGCTCCAGTTCCCCCCCGTATCAACGGAAGCGTTGCCCTTGGACGTCGCGCCGTCGAACAGCTCTACTTGCTGGCTGGCAGTGGCCGTACCGCTCACCGTAACGCTGTTGTCGTACGTGGTTCCGCCGGGGCTGATCTCGCTCCACGAATCCCGCACGCTGCTGATCGTTGGCGCGTTGTCGGCCACAGCGACCACCGCATATGCGCGAGAATCGAAGATCGTCGCTGTTGCTTCGTTGCTTCCCCCGTTCATGGCAACCTTGAAGGTCACAGTCAACCTACTCTGATGCCTCAAAGCCTTCAATTCAGCCACAGGGACTTTCACCGTCTTGCTTCCCGAGCTTACCCAGGCACTGTCGACAGCGTCAGGTGGTGCCAGCATCCGTATGTTGTATTCAGTTCCATTCGACCTGTAGCCCTCGAGGGTCAGCCATACCTGTTGTCCCGCAACGATCAGTGGCCAATGACCAACGCGCAGCGTAGCGTCATCTGTCAGGGCACTCACATCGAGGCTTCCACCGATGGCTTCTAGAATCTGCAGGTCGCTGAGCGTATTGGCTGGCAACGTCAGCACCTGCAAACTCAACACCTCGGACACCGGCCTCACCGCCCCACTTTGATTGACCGCATAAAACACCTCCGCCGTCTTGCCCAGCGAAGCCGCCAGAATCGGCGCAGGAATAGCCCCCTGTGCCTCACCCGCAACGCTGACGGTGATGGGCGGGATCGCCTGGTCGGCATTCCCCGCCACACGCCAGAACGGCA